>CAZDKX010000340.1:0-1618 GCA_964505935.1 uncultured Syntrophobacteraceae bacterium | reverse complement strand
AAGTTTTCGAGCACCCGGCGATTGTCGGTCCCGCAGAGGGCCTGGTGAAGACAAGGGTCCCAGGCCTTCAAATCCACTTTGATGCAGCCTCCCGATTCCAGGGAAAGGCGCACCATTTGCTTCAACCAAATTGGATGCACACTCCCGTTGGTCTCCCAGCAGATACGCAGGATCCGGTCGGGGTTTTTTCGGCGTACCTGCCGCGACACCTCCACGGCATAAGCGATCTGCGGCGTGGGGTCGCCACCGAAGTAGCAGACGCAACTGGTCTTCTCCGTTATCGCCCCGGTGATGACCTCGGGCGGCCGCCAGGGTCGGGCGGCACCATTGGCCTTCTTGAAGGACCAATTCTGACAGAAGAGGCAGTTGAAATTGCAGGCCTCGAAGAACACCGCCAGATTGTAGTACCCGGCCTCCGGACCCCGTTCATGGGAGAAGACCGGATATCCTGCCCCGGTCCCGCCGGGACACACCCAGTCAGCCACGCAGTTGGTGGGAAGGGGGTCATAGTAATAGGAAACCCGGGCTCGTGAGCGGCCATCCCGGCGCAGACTCTCCTTCGTTCCGCAGCGGATGCCGCAGAAGCCGGTTTCGCCGGGACTCATCCGACATTGATGCAGGCAGAGATTGCACAAAAGGCCGTCGGGCGATGCCGGAGGCTGGAGGGGAAGGCCGAAAGCCTCCCGCGATTCGGCATGGAGGGCTTCGAGGCAGGGTCGACACTCATCCCAGCGGGCGACGATGCAATCCGGGCAAACCCCGATCCCCCAACCCACTCCTGCCACCTTCCGGCCGCAAACATGGCAGACGAGGTCAGTAAGGCCGGATTTATCCCAGTCGCCGATCAGCATCTAACAAATCCTTGGCAGCTGCTCACCACGCAACATGTCCACCAGGCGATGGCCGCCAATGCGGGTGCGAAGAAAGACGCGGCCGACATCACCGGTTACGACTTCTCCGACCTGGCAGGCCGCCTTCCCCTGCGGGTGCGAGCGCATGGCTGCCAGCACCGCCCCCGCGGAAGCGGGCGGCACAAAGGCCAGCACCTTGCCTTCGTTGGCCACGTAGAGCGGGTCCAGCCCCAGCAGTTCGCAGGCCCCGGCTACATCTTCGCGGATGGGCAGGGATTCCTCGAAGAGCCTGATGCCGACCCCCGACTGCTGAGCAATTTCATTGAGGGTCGTGGCCACGCCGCCCCGGGTGGGATCACGCAGGACATGGATGGTCGGGCAGGCTTCGAGCATTCTCGCCACCAGCCCATACAGGGATGCCGAATCACTCAGGATCTCGTTTTCAAAGGCCAGCCCCTCCCGCTTGCAGAGCACGGCCATGCCGTGGTCGCCGATTGTGCCGTTGATCAGCACCGCATCTCCAGGCTGGGCGTTCTGGCCACCAATGCTGACTCCCGGCGGCACGATCCCGACGCCCGCCGTGTTGATGAAGACTTTGTCCGCTTTACCATGGGGCACGACCTTGGTATCCCCCGCCACCATCAGCACCTCGGCCTCGCGGGCGGCCTGCCCCATGGAAGCCACGATCTGGCTGAGCAGCGCCAGGGACAGTCCTTCTTCGAGAATGAAGCCGGCGGTAAGATAGAGCGGCTTCGCCCCGCGCATGG
>CAZDKX010000339.1:0-5101 GCA_964505935.1 uncultured Syntrophobacteraceae bacterium | reverse complement strand
GGCCCCCAGGATGAGGGAGGCGTCGAGGGTTTCTCCCAAAAGGAAGAAGGCCATGAGGAGGGCGCTGAGGGGAACGAGGTTGATGAAGACCCCCGCGCGGGCGGGACCGATGGCGCGGATGCCCTCGTAGTACCAGATGAACCCGAAGGCGGTGCCAAAGAGCCCCAGATAGACGATACTGAGCCAGGCCGCCCAGGAGTAACTGAGAAGGCGGTCGTGCACGCCTTCGAAAAAGCTCGGAACGGCCAGGAACAGCGTCCCCATCACGCAGCCATAGGTGACGCTCACCAGGGGCGAGAGGTGGGTGAGGGCGACCTTGCCGAGGAGTGAGTAGGCCACCCAACTCAGCACACAGCCGAAGATACAGAGCTCGCCGAACCCCAGGCCGCCTTCGAAAATCAGCAGCGGCTGCCCCTTCGAGACGACGATGGCCGCGCCGCTCACTGACAGGGCAATCCCCAGGACCTTCCCGAGCGTGAGGCGGTCGTGGAAGATCAGGGCAGCGAAAATGGCAATGAAGGCCGGGTTGGAGGTGATGATCAAAGAAGCGCGGCTGGCGGTCACCGTCTTGAGGCCCGCAAAGAAGAAGGCGTTGTAGGCGAAGACCCCGGTCAAGCCCAGGGCCGTCACGGCCAGGAGCTGCTGCCGGGTTACCCGCGGCAAGCGCTTCTGCGTCCTGAGGATGAAACCCAGAAGAATTGCCGAGGCTACGATGAAGCGCAGGAAGGCCGCTGAGAACGGCCCCACCTCCTGGGCGACAATCCGTCCGGCGATGAAGGTCCCGCCCCAGAAAACTGCGGTCAGGACCAGTTTGAGGTACAGGATGGAATGGCCGGGGGATGCATTCATAAAGGAAAATCCCTGGCCGTGCACCCTTTGTCGAACCGACTGAAGCAAACCAGCCACCTTCCAGCACCTGATCAGAGTGAACCACGACACAGCCGATGATACTTACCGCTGCTTCCTTCCGGACCTGACGGGGTTCGTAGTCGTCTGTTGCGCGGTGTCCAATCGGTAGTGGAATTAGAACCGCTCTGTCCAGTACAAGCCCTTCAAAGGGGATTCAGCCCCGCTAAGCGGATTTCGGGTTACAGGGCACCGCTAGCTCCCCACCTAGCACGACCAGGGCTTATCTGGTATCAAGTTTCACACGACACTGCAATATCAGGTTTGCAGGAAAATGCAAGCGATTATGCAAGGACAAAGGGTACCGCGTTCCCAAGCCGGAGCTTGGGAACGAGCAATAGCTTCATACGTGCCTGTTGAGGGTAGAGAGATGCATTTCCGTGGGAGGGGCTTTCCAGCCGCGAACGACGCACCCATCGCGGCTGAAAAGCCCGTCCCCGAAGCGGTATGTGCTCCTGCGGAAATGCGACCTTGCCTATGAGGCTGGTATGGGTTCCTAAAGGTAGCCGCGATCGAGGAGGTAAACGGGGGCTTGGGGGAGTTCGAGCAGATCGCGCAGGGAAGGGCAGCTCCCGCCCGTGGTGAGGTGCTGCCAGCCGCCAAGGTAGACCGCTCGGCGGGGAGCAAACCGTTTCAGGGCAGCACGAATGCGTCCGGCCATGAAGCGTTCGCGCTGCTTCCACAGAGGGTCGGCGCTACTGCCGCCGCTCCGGAGGTAATCCTCCGGTCCTGTTTGGGCTTGTTGGATGGCTCGCGCGGCCAAGTCATAGGTTGCGGCGGCGGCGGCGCACCTGCTGGCGTCAAGAGTGAGGAGTGACGAGAGGTTCTGGATAGAGAGCAATTCCCGCCAGTGGCTGATCATGCGGCGGCTGAATGGGGAATAGTCAACCAGAACCACAGGGTTGCCGGTGAGTTGCGCGTAGCGGCGCGCGGCCCGGTATTCGAAGGGGAGCACCATTTGCCGGCGGATCGCCGTGATTTCGGGATGCAGTAACGCCTCTCTGAGGGAAAGGTGCCTGCTCATGGCCGCAATTGTCAGGTTTTGCGCCAGAGTATGTTGCAGGGTTCGCTGATGCCGGTCGCGAAAGGCTTTGCCATAGGGACTGAGCTCAACCAGGAGGAGGTCCGGCTCGAAGGCCTGCAGGAAGCGCAGGGTGCGCATCAGCCCCCGTTTGTCCCCATGGAAACCGCCCACCAGGGTCAGCGGCAAGGCTGAGGTCTGCAGTGGCGCTGGTGATTGTCTCCTCACCCCGCGGCCCTTATGAGTCCAGATGTCGCTTCTTCCTGTGGTTATTGGCGAAGAGCACCGGTTGGAGCTCACGGAAATGGGAAATGTGAAGGTCGGCCTGCAGCGTGGCATTCTTGTATGCGACAAAGAAGACCCCCGATGCTTTGGCAAAGCCTTCATCCACCCGGGAATCGCCCACAAAGAGGACCTGTTCCGGAGAAACCCGGAAATTCTTCAAGATCGCTTCCATGATTTCCGGGTGAGGTTTGGGGAAAGCCACGTCGGCGGCTGAGACGACCAGATCGAAGTACTCCTCGATATGGAAATGAGCCAGGACCTGGCGGGTGGAAACGGTGCGATTGGTGGCAAGGGCGGTGTGGTAGTAGGTCTGAGTCTTCTGGAGGAGGTCGACCAGTCCGGGTTCAGGGCGCAGGCAGGCGTTGAATTCCTGGTAATCAATACTCTGGGCGTACTTCCACGCCGCATCATGGGCAGGCCCCTCACCCATCAGGAAACGGAGAGATTCCTGCACGGGATGCATGTGGATGAATTCATGCTGGTCGGGGCGCACCGGGGGCTTTCCGACATGGGCCAGGATATGGCTGTAAAAGGCTACATTGGCCTCTTTGGAGTCGAAGAGGACCCCGTCGCAGTCGAAAGCGACGACTTCAAAGGGCCCATAACCGCTGCATGAATCAAAAGCAGGCTCTGCTGCCGACAGGTACATCTGCTGTTTTCCCGCTCTACGGTAAACTTCGGATCAACGCGGATCGGTCTCCCAGGGGTCCCTCCCCCTGCTCATTGCCGGCCGTTTGCAGCTTATGAACCGTTGCGGACCAACAGAAACCAAGCACGCCGTTACCAACCTTTACATGACTCACCATATCGAATAGAGTGGGCGGTGTCAAGTTGACCGGGAGCCTTCACCCCGACTCCGGGGCCGAAGGCGGAGCCTTTTGACCGTTAACCTTTGACTACGGAATGTTGAACGAAGATGGAACACCAATTTGATTTGCTCGTGGTCGGCAGCGGCATCGCCGGCCTCACTTTTGCCCTGAAGGCTGCCAAGAGCGGTACCGTTGCCGTCGTGACCAAGAAGGACAAGCTCGAGACGAGCACCAACTATGCCCAGGGCGGGATAGCGTCGGTACTTGGCCCCGATGATTCCTTCCAGCTGCATATCCAGGATACGCTCAACGCCGGTGACGGTATCTGCCACAAGGATGTTGTGGAGACCGTCGTGCACGAAGGGCCGGATCGCATCCGGGAGCTGACCGGCCTCGGTGTCCCCTTCGACCATGGGATTTCCCAGGAGGCGCCCTTTGATCTGGGCCGGGAGGGGGGGCACACGCGCAACCGGATTGTGCACGCTCATGACATGACGGGCCAGGCGGTGGAGCGGGTGCTCATCGCAGCCGCCGAAGCGGATCCCAATATCAGCATTTTTGAGAATCACCTGGTGCTGGATCTCATCATCGAGCACCATTCTTTGAAGGCGGGGAGCGCTACGCTGCAGCATCAGAATCTCTGTCGGGGAGCTTATGTGCTGGACAGTCAGGGAGGGGAGATCCACACCTTTCTCGCTCATGCGGTGCTCCTATGCACGGGTGGCGCCGGCAAGGTCTACCTTTATACCAGCAACCCGGACGTGGCGACCGGAGACGGGCTGGCGATCGCCTACCGGGCGGGGGCTGAGTTGGCAAATCTCGAATTTGTCCAGTTCCACCCGACCTGTCTCTATCACCCCCAGGCCAAGAATTTCCTCATCTCGGAAGCCGTTCGCGGGGAGGGGGCCCGTCTCATCGACCGGCGCGGCCGGGCCTTCATGGAGCACTATCACCCGCTGAAGGACCTGGCCTTTCGTGACGTGGTGGCGCGAGCGATCGACACGGAAATGAAGAAAACCGGCGATGACTGCGTCTTTCTCGACATCAGCCATCGCGAGAAAGCTTTCCTGCAGCAGCGCTTTCCCAATATCTACGAGAAGTGCCTTTCCCTGGGCCTCGATATTGCCCGTGATCCGATCCCGGTCGTGCCCGCCGCCCATTATATGTGCGGCGGCATCCTGACGGGCCGCCGGGGTGAGACCAGCATCGAAAATCTCTATGCCCTTGGGGAGTGCGCCTGTACGGGGCTTCATGGGGCCAACCGCCTGGCCAGCAATTCCCTCCTCGAAGCCATGGTCTTTGCCCACGAGGCTTCCCTGGACTGCTGCCGCCGTCTGGACGCCTGGCGCAGCCGCTCGCTCTCCCCCATCCCTCACCGTTTCCCCGCTCCTCCCAAGCAGCGCACCGACGGGCTGCCCCAGAGCGAAATGGTGCTCATCGCCCACAACTGGGATATCATCCGGCGCCTGATGTGGAATTATGTGGGGATTGTGCGCACCGATAAGCGCCTGGCACTGGCACAGACGCACATGGCGCAGATTTCCCTGGAAATCAGGGAACACCTGCCCAATATTCCGCTCAACAGCGACTTGGTCGAGCTGCAGAACCTGGCGCTGGTTGCGGAGCTGATCATTCGCAGCGCAATCCAGCGGAAAGAAAGCCGGGGGTTGCACTACAATCTGGATCACCCGCAAAAGGACGATCTGAACTGGCAGCGTGATACGGTGGTGGTCAGGCAGCAGACGGAAGAATTCATGTGTACGAACGTGAAATAACGAGCGCTCCCGGAAGGACCCGGTTTCCCTGCAAACCGTGAAGTAGCCGGTTATACTCGATAAGGTTGAGAAGTCTCATTTTGCTCTTGCCCTTTTGTTGGGTTTCGGTGCCACTCAACCCAACCTACAGTCCTGCTCGCTCTATTGGGCATGAAAGATTCAAACCTGGAAGAGCATGATTCACGCCAAGCCCCCCCCCGGGGTGAATAACGCCGTGCCGTTCGTGGGCTGTCCCTTAGCGGGCCGAAGGGGTATCGATCACCTCCGGCTCGACGATGACTTCCGGCTCGACCGGGGGGGCGGGC
>CAZDKX010000338.1:0-5157 GCA_964505935.1 uncultured Syntrophobacteraceae bacterium | reverse complement strand
CGATTGAGCCACCGGGAATAGCGATAGAGGGCCGCGAAGGATTCCGCCGCATGCTCGGGGAAACGAAACACCGGGATACCGCGCTCCTGCAGATGTTTCACGCCCTGGGAAACATCGAAAATCCCCATGAAGCAGCACAGAATCGGCTTGGCGCTGCGGCGGGCAAGGCGCGCGATGGCTTCGGCCGTCGCCAGGGCATTGGTCATGGATTGAGGCGTGAGGATCACCAGGGCGCCATCCACGGCTTCGTCCTTGATCACCGCCCCCAGCGCGTTCTCGTAGCGATCCTGGGCTGCGTCGCCAATGACGTCCACGGGGTTGTGGAGGTTGGCGGTGGGCGGTAGATGGCTCGCCAGCGTCTCCACGGTTTCCTCGGCAAAGCTGGCCAGTTGAAGCCCTGAGCAAACGGTCATATCGGTGGCGACAATCCCCGGTCCGCCGGCGTTGGTGACGATGGCCACCTTGTTTCCCCGCGGGATCTTCTTGTTGGCGAAGGCCGCCGCAAAGTTGAAGAGCTCTTCGATGGAATTGGCGCGAATGATCCCCGACTGCTGAAAGAAGGCCTCATAGACGCCCTCGGAGCCCGCAAGCGAGCCGGTATGCGACGCCGCGGCCTGGGCGCCTGCCTGGGTCCGTCCCGATTTGATCACCAGCACCGGGGTGGGGCGCCCGCCGGAGGTGATTTCCTTGACCGTCTGGATGAACTCGGCCCCCCGCCGCAACTCTTCGAGATAGATCATGATCACTTCCGTGTCGGGATCTTTGTGCAGATAGCGCAGCAGGTCCAATTCATCCACGTCGGCCTTGTTGCCGATGGAGATGAACTTCGAAAAGCCGAACTCGCGGTCGGCGGCGAAATCCAACACCGCCGTACAGAGGGCGCCACTCTGCGAGATGAACGAAATATGGCCGAAAGACGGCATGCGGGCAGAGAAGCTGGCATTGAGCCTGACCGAAGCATGCGGGTTGATAACGCCCAGACAATTGGGGCCAACCAGTCGAATGTGCGCCTCCCGGCACCGGGCGGCAATCTGATCTTCGAGCTGACGGCCCTCTTCCCCCACCTCGCGAAAGCCGGCGGAAACAATGACAATGCCTTTGATCCCCTTGAGCGCAGCCTCCTCAACCGCCGCGAGAGCGGCCTTGGGCGGGACAATGAGGATTGCCAGATCGACCGCTTCCGGGATTTCGGCGAGCGACGGATACGCTTTCACGCATTTGACCGCATGGGCCTTGGGATTGACCGGGAAAAGCGTCCCCTGAAAGTCGCTCTTGAGAATATTCACGAAGATATCGTGCCCGACTTTTCCCGGAGTGGTGGAAGCGCCCACCACGGCTACGGACTTGGGTGCAAAAATCGGATTCAAATCGTGCATGGTTCACCTCGCCTGGGATGGCATCTAGTAATGAGTGGCTGTTATCCTTGTATAAGGTTGAGGTGCATCGTTTCCGAGGACCTTCGCGACTAATGAGACCATGTGGGAGCGGCTTTCCGGCCGCGATGGAAGCGTCACTCGCGGCTGGAAAGCCGCTCCCCCAGAAACGCTCCCACGGATGCGCAACTTCCCATCCTGAACTGGCACAATACCTGCCAGGGGCGGCTATGCCCACAAGCTGCGCCTTCGGTGCGCACAGCCCACCCTGAACCCCTTTGAACCGTGGCGATCATCGCTTATTTCATGACAATAGCAATCAGCCAACGAGCTTTTTTGCCAGTTCTTCGGCCTGACTCATCACGCCCTCGCGCTCCGCCACCTCACCCGGACCGAGCACCCCACAGGCGCGAAGCAGGTGGCTCTCATCGAAGCCGTACCATTTGAAGAACCTGGTGTAGCGGGGATAGACATCCGTGTAAAGGTCCTCTCCCGGGTCGCCCTGAGCGAGAATCATGACCAGCTTTTTGCCCGGTGGCAGGCGACTTGGCTGAGGACTGGTACTGAAGTCCGGTACCAGGTAGGAAAAGGTTCGATCGATGAACGCCTTCATCTGGCTCGAGACTTCCCCGTAATAGATCGGCGAGGCCATCACCAGGATGTCGGCTTCGCGGATGGCGTCCAGCACCTGAATGAGGTCATCCTTGAGTACACAATGGTCCAGCTTCGTCTTGCAGGTCATGCACGCCTGACAGCCCCGGTACTTGAGCTTGTTCAGCGAAAAGGTCTGGATCTTCGCGCCCCCTGCTTCAGCCGTGCGGCAGAAGCGGTCGGCCAGCATGACACTGTTTCCCTTCGGCCTGGGACTTCCCAAAACACATACGATCTTCATCTCTGTCGCTCCGATTGCTGCCAGGATTCATTGAAAGTCGCCGGCGCCTCCCCTCCACTAAGGGGCGAGCGCCCCGGGCATTCCAAGGGAAGGTTGCGTGCGATGGCGACCAGCTAAAAATATGCCACAGCTAGTTGCGCCACGACCCCGAGCACCGTCAGCAGCAGGCCCCCGGCAAAAAGCCATGGGTACTCGATCGTGGTGGACTGCCCTTTTCCGTTGATGACTTTTCTGCGCTTGGAAAAGATGATGAGACCCACCCCTGACATGCTCAAAACCACTCCAATCGTGCTGATTGTATCCATCAGTCCTCGTTTCGGTGCGGCAAGTCCGCAGGGCACCCATGCGATCCGCCTGTCCCAGCATGCCATCCGCTTGGCCCAGGCGGATTCTCTAATCATTGAGCTTCGCCCACCAGAGGAACAGCCTCCCGCTCACCACAGGTCTCGAACATCCTTTTACACATCAAAACTAGCACGCTGAGCCTGAAACCACCACACCCTTTGAAGGCTCCACCAGGAAATTTGCTGCTCGTCCTATTGCGGGAGCCTGTCTCGAAAAGTTGCGAGTTACGAGTTGCGGGTTGCGAGTTGTCCGTTAGGCTCCGTCCTTTTCATGGTTTCAGGGTGTCCCGAAGGGACATGAATTACTCCTGCAAAATTCCCTCAGGGCGTCATTCCGGCAGGGTCTTTGAGCCGGAATCCAGGCTGTGAGGTTCCTGGACCCCGGCCAAAAGCACGCCGGGGTAACGGAATTTGAGACGTTTGCAGGAGGCTATCAGGTTGAGACGTGTCACCTCCAGCCATGAGGATTTCCTTGATCGACCTGTGTGGGGACCGCCTACCAACATTTGCTCCGTCACCCGCATCTTTGCTATAAGAAACCACTGAGAGCAACCTGAGATGTTGGGGGAACAGCCATGGGGACTCACGCCGAACTAATTGACTGGGAAAGGCTTTTTCGAGAATTCGACGCGTTCGAGCCGGACGAGGAAATCCGAGCGATGGATCCGCTGGTTTTTTCTCGCTCACTCATTGAACCCCGTCCCCCATTCGTGGCTGACCTGGTCGCGCGGAAACGCCGGGGCCGGGAAGACCTCAGCCATGCGGAAGCCGTGAGGGCGCTTTACGCCTTTCTTTTGGAAAAGCGCTACCAGGAAAGACTTAACCTCCTTCATTTTGCTTTCCGCATTTTTGAGGAGGACACTTGCCTCCCGCAGGAACTCATCGACCGCACCCCTTTCCCACACGAAGAAGGCCTGCCCTCCTTTGCTCATATCAATGATCCGAAGTTCGAGTTCCCATGCACAAGCTGAACGTTTCCATGAAGCTTCCGCTGCCCATCGAGCGGGTTTTCAGCTTCTTTGCGGATGCCTCCAACCTTGAACGCATCACCCCGCCGCAGTTGCGGTTCCACATCGTTTCCCCGCAACCTGTCGCCATGGCCGGCGGCACCATCATTGACTACCGCCTGCGGTTGCTGGGCGTCCCCTTCCGCTGGCGGACCATCATCGCCTCATGGGAGCCGCCTTTTTGCTTTGTGGATGAACAGCTTCGCGGCCCCTACCGGGTCTGGCTTCATACCCATCGCTTCCACGAAGCCGGCGGCATCACCACCATTACCGATGAAGTCCGCTACGCCCTGCCCTGCTGGCCGCTCGGCGAGGCGGCTTTCCCCTTTGTGTACCCGATGCTCCTGTACATTTTCCACTTCCGCCGGAGAGCCATCAGGACCCTGCTGCGGCCCTTGTCCGACACCACCTAACTCAGGCTGCGGATGCGGACTTCAATGCCCTTGTCGCCTTTGAGCAGCTCCACCAGCTTGGCCGTGTCCGTGTTCCCGAAATGGTAGGGGTAAAGCACTTTCGGGTGGAAACTGCGGGCTGCGTCCGCCACCATCTCCGGGGTCATGGTGTAGGGCAGGTTCATGGGTAAAAAGGCGATATCAACGTCTTTCAATTGGGCCATCTCCGGGATGTTCTCCGTATCTCCCGCCACGTAGACCCGCTTGTTCCCAAAGGTAATCACATAGCCGTTGCCACGGCCCTTCGGGTGGAACGGCTGGCCGGGGCTGCGCATGTGAATGATGTTATAGGCCGGCACGGCTTCGATGAGGAAGCCCTGAACCGTTTGCCGGTCGCCGTTGCGCATGACAGTGACCCCTTTGGTGGCCCCGGCACAGGCTTCCGTCCCGACCAGCGTCGTCTTGTCGGAGCGCAGCAGGTCGAGGGCTTTGGCATCCAGGTGGTCGGAATGCTCGTGAGTCAAAAGGACCAGGTCGGCCTTGGGAAATTGCGTGAAATCTGCATACTGACTCACCGGGTCAACATAAACCGTCTTATCCCCCATGGCGAACACCAGGGAACCGTGTCCCAGGAAGGTGATCGTGAGACGGCCCGCCGAGGTCTCGAAAACATCGCTTTCGTGCTTTTGGGCAGCTAGAGCAAAGGGGGACAAAAACACCAGTAACCAGGCCAAGGCAAAGAATTTCATCATGTTGCGCCTCCTTTTTGGGGTGGGGGACAAATGCCTTGCCGAAGCATGATAGCTCACCCGAGGCCATTTTGCCACAGCCGATCCACCGCTCCCGGATGGCAATTTATCTCTTCGCAAAGCTGGGCCGGATATGATAATGAGCACCGCATTCGGGCGCGGGCAGGCGACAGATGGCAGGATGTTGGTTTTGATGAGGATTCGAGGACATCGGTTTGAGAACAGCTGCCCATGTCCCATGGGGACACTGGGAAACACATGAGAACGCTCGATGCTGACTCGTTACTCGCAACTCGCAACTTTTCAGATCAGAGGTGCCAGACGATGGATGAAAAGCAGCAGGAAACGGCCCAGAGATTTGCAGAGCACATCAAACACACCAATCCCAAAGCCATCGGCG
>CAZDKX010000337.1:0-5162 GCA_964505935.1 uncultured Syntrophobacteraceae bacterium | reverse complement strand
TGCCTCCTCATGACCACCGATCCCGGCGATCTGGTATTCGACCCCACCTGTGGCAGCGGCACCACCGCCTTCGTGGCCGAGCAGTGGGGGCGGCGCTGGATTACCTGTGACACCTCCCGCGTGGCGCTCACTCTGACTCGCCAGCGGCTGATGACGGCCGTATTCGACTACTACGAATTGGCTCACCCGCGCGAGGGCGTGGGCAGCGGCTTCAATTATAAGACTGTGCCGCATATCACGCTCAAGTCCATCGCCAATAACGAGCCGTCTGCCACCGAAACCCTCTACGACCAGCCGCTGGTGGATCGCAAGAGAAAGCGCGTCAGCGGACCTTTTACCGTGGAGGCTGTGCCCGCCCCGGCGGTGAAATCGGTGGAGGAACTGCTGGAGAGCGTCTCGCAACCCGCCGATCTCTCTATCGCCCGCTCCGGCGAAACCCTGCGTCAGGGTGAATGGCGCGACGAACTGTTACGCACCGGGATTCGCGGCAAGGCGGGCCAGCATATCCGCTTTGCCCGGTTGGAACCTCTTCCTGGTTGCCGTTGGCTGCACGCCGACGGCGAGACCCGCCCCAGCGCTGAAGGTGCGGAATCAGTGCGCGAAGCGGGCACGGCCTACAACCCTCACAGAATTGTCGTCTCCTTCGGGCCGGAGCACGCCCCGCTGGAACAGCGGCAGGTGGAGTTGGCCATCGAAGAGGCGCAAACGCTTGTCCCCAAGCCGAGGCTGATTGTCTTTGCCGCGTTCCAGTTCGATCCGGAGGCGGCCAAGGACATTGACGAGACCAGGTGGCCCGGGGTGACCCTGCTCAAAGCGCAGATGAATGCCGACCTGCTGACCGACGATCTCAAAAAGAAGCGTGCCAGCAACGAGTCGTTCTGGCTCATCGGCCAGCCGGATGTAACTCTGCGTAAGATTCAACGGGGCGAGCACAAAGACCGCTGCGAGGTGGAGGTGTATGGCTTTGATTACTACAACACCAAAACCGGTGCGATCGAATCGGGTGGCGCGCACCAGATCGCCGTCTGGCTTTTGGATACCGACTATGACGGGCGCAGCCTCTACCCGCGCCAGGTATTTTTCCCGCAAGCCGGCGAGAGCGAAGGGTGGGCGAAGTTGGCCCGCAACCTGAAGGCTGAGATTGACGAAGACCTGATCGAAGCGTACCGGGGCACTGTGTCACTGCCGTTCGATCTGGGAGAGCATTCCCGTGTGGCCGTCAAAATCGTGGATGACCGAGGTGTGGAGAGTCTGAAAGTGCTGGAGGTGCATTGATGGCACAAGTGGAGCTCGACAAGGAAAAGATCGTCTCGTTTTGCAGGGAGCGGCACATCCGGCGCCTGGCGATTTTCGGCTCGGCGTTGCGGTCGAATTTTCGGCCGGACAGCGACATTGATATTTTGGTCGAGTTTGAACCGGAGCACATACCTGGCCTTTTCGGGATAGCGCGTATGGAACGGGAGTTGTCGGCGCTGTTTGGAGGGAGGAAGGTCGACCTTCGCACACCGGAAGATCTGAGCCGGTATTTTCGTCAACGGGTTCTCGAAGAGGCAGAGGTGCAGTATGCGCAGGGATGATGCCGTTCGATTGCAGCATATGCTGGATGCGGCGCGCGAGGCCAGCGAGTTCGCTCAAGGCCGAACTCGCGTGGATCTGAATGGCGACCGTAAGTTGGTATTGGCGCTGGTCAAGGATATCGAGATCATCGGCGAAGCGGCTTACCAGATTTCCCAAACCGTACAGGAGCAACTGCCGGGTATTCCCTGGGACGACATTATCGGGATGCGTCACCGGCTGGTTCACGCCTATTTTGACATCAACCTGGATATCGTCTGGCGAACCGTTCGAGATGACCTGCCGCCGCTGATCGCTGAGCTGGAGAGAGTCAAGCCGAGTGAGGTGAGCTGATGGCCCGCGCGACCATTGACCGCCTCATCATCAACTCACCCTACGAGGAGCCGGCCCGCCACTGGCGCTATGAGCGTGAGACGCGCACCTTCGACCTGGCAGAGGGTCGCCGGCCGGCTGGCTATGTGGTGGCTACTGGGGATTCGAAGGCCTTCGACGACCCCGGCATCTTTGTGGAAATCCCGCTGGTCAACCAGATTCGCCCTCGGGTCAACGCGTGGCGCAAAGCGGGCTATCCTGGTGTATCCAGCATCACCAAGCGGCTGCTGGAGCACTGGTGCGACCCGGAAGAGTTTGAGGCGCGGCGCTTTTTCTTCTGCCAGTTGGAGGCGATAGAGACACTCATATGGCTGACCGAGGCGCCTGCCGCCGAGCGGGTGGGCATAGACCTCCCCGGCGACGGCGGGGCGTTTATGCGCCAGTGCTGCAAAATGGCTACCGGCTCCGGCAAGACCATCGTGATGGCGATGGTGATTGCCTGGCACATCCTCAATAAGGTTGCCTGTTCGCAGGACGCGCGCTTCGCCAAAAGTGTTTTGGTGATGGCGCCGGGGCTGACGGTAAAGAGCAGGCTTGGGGTGCTGGAACCAGCGGCGGTGGGGAACTATTATGAAGAGTTTAGCATCGTGCCGTCGGGCGGAGACCTGATGGACAAACTCCGCCAGGGCAAGGTCTTGGTGCGCAACTGGCATGCCCTGGCCTGGGACAGCGAGGAGCAGATCAAGAAGCGGCGCAGCGTGGACAAGCGCGGGGTCAAGAGCGATGAAGCCTACACGCGGGAGGTGTTGGGCGAGATGGCCAATGCCCGCAACCTGCTGGTGATCAACGACGAAGCGCATCACGCCTGGCGTGTCAACTGGGAGGCCGAGGGAAAATACCTGCGCTCCCGCGACCTGAAAGACAGCGCCGAGGAAGCTACGGTCTGGATCGGCGGGCTGGACCGGCTGCAGCGTTCCCGGGGCATCCTCACTTGCTACGACTTTTCCGCCACTCCCTTCACACCGTCGGGCAAGAAGAGCAGCGAAGAGGCGCTCTTCGGCTGGATCGTCAGCGACTTTGGCCTGAACGATGCCATTGAATCGGGGCTGGTCAAGACGCCCCGGGTGGTGGTGCGCGACGACGCCGTGCCCGATGCCAAGACCTACAAATCGCGCCTCTACCACATCTACAACGACCCGGAGGTGAAAGACGACCTGAACCAGAAGGCCCGGCCGGAAGAGCCGCTGCCCGACCTGGTGTTGAACGCGTATTACCTGCTGGGCTACGATTGGCGAGAGGCATGGAAAGCGTGGAAGGCAGCGCATCTGCCCACCCCGCCGGTGATGATCACCGTCTGCAACCGCACAGAGACGGCGGCGCGAGTGAAGCACGCCTTTGATTCCCGCCGCATCCACATTGACGAGTTGTGTGAGCCGGAGCGGATCCTGCACATTGACTCAAGAGTGCTCAAGGAAGCGGAAGAACGCGAGGAGCCGGTCGCGCCACAGGAGACGGTGGAAGCAGAAGACGAGAGCGACGAAGACGCAGCGCCCACTGAGCGGAAACTGAGCAAGGTAGAGCAGGCAGAGCTTCTGCGCCGGACGGTGGACACGGTGGGCAAGGCCGGGCAGCCCGGGGCAGCTATTCAGAAGGTCATTTCCGTGGGGATGCTGAGCGAGGGCTGGGATGCCAAGACCGTGACGCACATCATGGGCCTGCGCGCCTTCACCAGCCAGTTGTTGTGCGAGCAGGTAGTGGGGCGGGGTTTGCGGCGGACATCCTACGAAGTGAACCTTGAGACGGGGCTGTTCGAGCCAGAATATGTCAACATATTTGGCGTGCCCTTCACCTTCCTGCCCCATGAAGGGGGTGAAGACGGGCCACCGCCGCCACCTACCCCCAAGACCGCCGTCGAACCTGACCCGGCCAAGGCCGAGTTCGAAATCCACTGGCCGAACGTAGTGCGCATCGATCACATCTTTCATCCGATACTGACGCTGGATTGGGCCAAGGTGCGCCTGCTGGAACTGGACGCCGCGCAGACTGCACAAGTGGCGGAATTGGCCCCGGTGCTGGAGGGGAAACCCGACGTGAGTCAGATCAGCCGCATCGAATTGGAACGATTGGCGAGGGAATTCCGAACCCAGCGCATCATCTTCGAGACGGCACGGGATGTGTTCGATCAGATGAAGCACACTTGGCGAGGCAGCCGCGAGGTCTTGCTGGCCCAGTTGGTGCGCATTGTGGAGCAGTTTATCCGCTCGGACAAGATTGCCATTTCTCCGCCACTGTTCTACCAGGAGGAGTTGCGGCGCCGGTTGATCATCACCCTGAATATGTCGCGGGTGGTTCAGCACGTCTGGGAGGCGGTCCGGCAGGAGAATACAGAACGGCTGACGCCCGTTTTCGACCGCGACCATCCTATCCGTTCCACGGGCGAAATGCGCACCTGGTACACGGGCAAGCCTTGCGAGTGGACCCGCAAGTCCCACATCAACGTGTGCGTCTATGACAGTACGTGGGAGGCGTCGGACAGCTTTGCATTGGATGACAGCGATCGCGTGCTTGCCTGGGCCAAGAACGATCACCTGGGATTTGAGGTGCTGTACGTCTATCGCGGGGTGGTACGCAAGTACCGGCCGGATTTCCTAATTCGGCTGGACAATGACATTATGCTGGTGCTGGAAACCAAAGGTCAGGATACCGAGCAGGATCTTGTCAAGAGGCGCTATCTGGATGAGTGGACTCAGGCAGTCAATGCGCAAGGCGGCTTTGGTCGGTGGCGCTGGGACGTGGCAAAAAAACCTGGAGAGGTCAGAGATATCCTGCTCAGGCACGCTGCAAGTCAATGGGGAGCTTAGCCCGCCTGCCGACAGGGCTGCGGGGGACAGTTTGGGCGGAATGCTCCTTAGAGCTATTTTCAGGAGGTACAAACAGCCAACAGCTTGACTGAGAGCCGGGAATGGCTCCGGTATGACTTCTCAGCGAACTGTAGACTGGGAATCCTCGATCAGCTCGATCCTACCGCGATCTAAGCGGCGGACGCTCTCCGGTGATGTTGTGCCCTGGCAGGTACCCTTTGCTGAAATGATTACTGATGCAAAAAGAGCATCTTCGTGCTCTTGACACGCACGAATCCGTCACTAATAGTAACTCTTTAATCTTGGCGCGGCAGCTTCGTGGAAGCTTTGTATAATCATCTGACATGAGGAGGTTTATGATGAAGAGCCTGAAAGGAACTCGAACCGAAACCAACCTGCTGACGGCCTTTGCTG
>CAZDKX010000336.1:0-5175 GCA_964505935.1 uncultured Syntrophobacteraceae bacterium | reverse complement strand
ATCACTTCTCCTTCCGGTAGCGCTCTACCTCAACGCGGCCGGAAGGGGTCAATGTCAATTCATCGCCAATCAGCGAAAAATTGAGGGTAACGATCTCATCCGTAGTGTCTTCGTGCTGCATCTCGAAGGTGATGTTGCCGTCCCGCACGAGCTTGAATCGGCCCGCCACCGCCATCCCTTCATTGTCCACGGCCCTGAAGCCGCCATCCGCAAGGAATTCAAGGGTGGCGGCCCGGCCGACCTCACGCCATTTTCCGGCGAGTTCCGACGAGGCAAAAGACGCTGTCGTTACGTTGACTTCGGCGGGGCCGATGACGGTGCTCCAGTAGGGACCTCCCGCCTTCTCCGAGTCCCAATGGACCACCACCCGGTATTGGCCCTCGGAAGTCTGCAGGATTTCCTTGATAACCCCCTTTGCCCCAACCTTGACCGGGCGGCCGACCGCTTTGGGCTGCCGGCTGCGGTCCCAGCCGGGAAAGTTCGGTCCCCACTGGAGAAGTTCCTCACCAGGGTTGCTGACGCACTGCACGCGGATGTCCAGCTTTGCTTCGGCCTCCGTGCGGCTCCAGGCGGAGTCGCCGGCCAGGGTGACCGAGCCGGCCCAGATCATCCAGAGGAGAGCCAAAGAGAGGGAAATCGAGGCTTTTCTGTTCGAGAACATGCTTTGCTCCCGGTCGTTTCTCCAAACAAAAGAGCGCACAGGGCCTCCATCAAGATCCCTGGGTGGAGTCCTCAGCCGGCTCGTTCAGCGGGCAACTCGCCAAACACTGAAAGCAGGTGTAAGCGCCGTGGTCGTCAACACTCACCGTGTTGAGGATGGTTTCGAAGTCGAACTTCTCTTTGGTTCCGGCATCCCGCAGCAGGTGGGACAATAAGGGATTGGCCCCCGAGGCGCGGATGCATCGGTTGTGATCGATCTTGCCCGTCTCTGCGATGGCCCCGGCGGGGCAGGCATCAATACATGCGCGGCACGCCGGGGGACAGCCCTGGAACGCGGGCTTCCCGCTTGCCGGCAGAGCGAGCGTGGTGACCACTCCGCCCAGCAGCATGCGGGTGCCGTAACGAGGATGAGCCAGGAGTGCGGACCTGGTCAGCTTTCCCAGCCCTGCCTCCTCGGCCCAGTAGATCAGAGGCATCAGGCCCCAGCATTCGCCGTTCACAATCTTCCAGGGAAAGCAGCTGTAGATGGGAACGGCACGGTGTCCTCGGTCTTCCAGCAACGAGGCAAGCTGGTTGGAAAGGGTGTCGAGAAAGCGGTAGGTGATGTTGCTGCAGCGCCAGTGCAGTGCCAGCGCATGGTGGGTGGCGCGGAAAATGCCTCCGGGGATCGGCACCCCGTAGCAGATTACGGATCTTGCCCCTTGCAGGACGGCCTCGGGAGAGCATTCGTCAGGGACGGAGGGAATCCGGCCAACCGGGGCAAACCCCACCGCCTGTACCTCGCGTGAGGCGAGAAGCCCCTTGATGGCCGCTTCAATCTCAGACGAGGTCATCGCAACCTCCTGCTAATGGATGGCTTGATGTGGGAAATCATTGGGCTTGCGCTGCATGGCTCGCCTCGCAGGGGTTGCCATAACGAGATGATGCTGCTTGGTTGAACGTGTCCCGAGACGGTGGCCGTTTCAGAGTGTCTTCAACGCATCCCCGGTGATAAAGGATCGTCTGCAGAAGCGGCCCCCGGCCGGCATACCTGCAGGACGTCAGATGGTTCTGTGTGGTTAGCCTGCCGAGGGGCCATCCGAGACCCAACACTACTATTGAGGAAGCTCAACCAACTGTCAAAGAAAAAATCCTTCAGTCGAATCAGCCGGAAGCTCCGGTATGCGACGCATTAAGGTTATCAGGGAGGGTGGTCCCCTGGTTGGATTTATGCTTGCGATATGTGATAGATATGCTCGGGAAAAGCAGGCGACACGGCTCCGGTCGAGGCGCGGGGGCATCGCCGCAGGACATTGCGCCACCTGCATGGAGGGTCGGGTCCCTCTTGTCGGGGGGGATCATGACGATAGCTGGTAACAGAGGAAACCGGACCAGATGGAAGTTGAAAACGCGGCCGGGCCGGGCTTTATGTTTCGGGCGCTGAAGCATCGCAATTTTCGGTTGTTTTATGGCGGCCAGGGTATTTCGCTCATCGGCACCTGGATGCAGCGGACGGCCATGAGCTGGCTCGTCTACCGTCTGACCGGCTCCACCGTGCTGCTCGGAACCGTCGTCTTTGCCGATCAGGTCCCCACCTTCTTCCTGTCGCCGCTGGCCGGGGTCTTTGTCGACCGTTGGAACCGGCACCGGGTGCTGGTCATCACCCAGGTCCTGTCCCTCCTTCAGGCGCTGGCGGTGGCCGTCCTGATTCTCACGGATACCATCGCGGTCTGGCATATCATCGGGTTGAGCCTCTTCCTGGGCGCGGTGAACGCCCTGGACATGCCTACCCGGCAGGCCTTTGTCGTGAAGATGGTCGACGACCGCAACGATTTGAGCAACGCCATCGCCCTCAACTCCACCATGGTCCATGTGGCCCGCATGGTGGGGCCGTCGGCTGCCGGCCTCCTCGTTGGCGTCTTCGGGGAAGGGGTGTGCTTCCTGATCAACGCTGCCAGTTATCTGCCGGTGATTCTGTCTCTCCTGCTCATGAAGATTCCCCCCTTTGAACCCATCTCCAACCCGGTGGAGCTTTTGGAGGGACTCAAGGAAGGGGTTCGCTACGCCTTCGCGTTCGCCCCGATCCGTGCCATCCTGCTGCTCATCGCCTGGATCAGCCTGCTGGGTATGCCCTATATGGTGCTCATGCCGGTTTTTGCCCGCGATATCCTCCAGGGCGGTCCCAGTACTCTTGGCTTTCTCATGGGGTCCTCGGGCGCGGGTGCCCTGCTGGCCGCCCTGTACCTGGCGTCGCAAAAGAGCGTGCTCGGTCTGGGGCGCAAAATCGCCATGGCCTGCGCCCTCCTGGGGGTCAGTGTGAGCGCGTTTTCCCTCTCCCGCTCTTTCTGGCTTTCCGCCGGCCTGCTGTTCGCCGCCGGTTTCGGGACGATCGTGGTCCTCGTCTCGGGCAACACCATTCTGCAGACCCTGGTCGCGGAGGACAAGCGAGGGCGGGTGATGAGTCTTTTCACCACGTCTTTCATGGGAATGGTGCCCTTCGGGGCGCTTCTCGAGGGCGGCCTGGCGAGTCGCCTGGGTGCTCCTCATACCCTGCTGGTGAACAGCGCCTGCTGCCTCCTGGCGGCTGCCGTTTTTGCCCGCCGGCTGCCGGTCCTGAGAAGGGGGACGCGACCGATCTATGAGCAGATGGGGATTGCTCCGAAAGATCGTGAGGAGTAAGGAGTGAGGCGTGAGGGGAAAAAGAAAGAGCAATAGCGGGTGAGGCCGAGAAGGGATGAAGCGGTCCCATGACCGTATGGTTTCATGGCTTGTTGAGCCCCAGGAGATCAGGACAGGGCTTTTTTCGTGTGACTTCGTGTGACTTCGTGGATAAAAGAGCAAACGGGGACCCGACCATTCAGTGTCCCCGTCATCGAGGCTGTCGCAGAACGTTGCAGGGTAGTGGAGAGTGGCTATGAGTCGTTTCTGGAGTGCGATTGTTCACGGGCTGACTCCCTATGTGCCGGGAGAGCAGCCCAAAGTGGCCAACCTCATCAAGCTGAATACCAATGAAAACCCCTACGGGCCCTCTCCCAGGGTTATCGAGGCGCTGCAGAGAGAAGCGGCCGACACCCTGCGGTTGTACCCCGATCCCAATGCGGACCGCGTGAAGGCGGCCGTGGCCTCCTGTTTTCAGGTGACCCCCCGGCATGTTTTCGTGGCCAACGGTTCCGATGAGCTGCTGGCGCATGCCTTCCAGGCGCTGCTCAAGCACCCGCGGCCGCTTTTGTTCCCGGACATCACTTACAGCTTCTACCCCGTTTACTGCCGGCTGTACGGCGTCGACTTCGAGACGGTGCCGCTCAGCGACACCTTTGAAATCCGGCTGCAGGACTATGAGCGCCCCAATGGCGGGGTCCTCCTCGCCAATCCCAATGCCCCAACCGGCCGGGTCCTGCCTCCGGCGGCCATCGAAGCGTTCCTGCAGCGGAATACCGAATCGGTCCTGGCAGTGGATGAAGCCTATGTGGATTTTGGCGGGGAATCGGTGGTGCCGCTGGTGCCTCGCTACCCCAATCTGCTGGTCATTCAGACCCTCTCCAAATCCCGTTCGCTGGCCGGCCTCCGGGTGGGTTTCGCCGTCGGTGACCCGGCGCTCATCGAAGCCCTGGAACGGGTGAAAAATAGCTTCAATTCTTACCCTCTTGACCGCTTTGCCATCGCCGGCGCGGTGGCGGCCCTGGAAGACCGGGCCTACTTCGAGCAGACCCGTCAGGCCATTATCCGGACGCGGGACACGCTTGTGGCCGGGCTGCGCGCGCTGGGCTTCGAGGTGCTGCCTTCTGTGGCCAATTTTGTGTTCGCCCGTCATCCCGGGAGGGATGGGGGGGAGCTGGCGAGGCGGTTGCGTGAGCGGGCCATCATTGTCCGCCATTTCCGGCTCCCGCGCATCGACCAGTTCCTGCGCATCACCGTAGGCACCGACGCCCAGTGCGCCGCGCTGGTGGAGGCCCTGGCGGCCATCCTCGGCGGGGCGGGTTGAGAGGATCACGGCGAGGCTGCCTGAGAATTCACCTGAGAGCTGGGCGAGCTGGTAGCGCTGGTCCCCAAGCTCCCGCTTGGGGACCCATCCCTTTGGAAGCTCCGGCTTCCTCAGGTGGTCGTGGCTGCTTTCTGGTCCTATGGAAGGGCGCGAAGCGAATAAGCGGACAATCAAACATACGAATAATCGAACAAACTCACAAGTGGCGAGCGGGCAAGCAGTCACCGGTAAAATGGCTTCTGGCGCCATTTCAGCAAGCAATCAGGAAGGTACCTTTCGGCAGAATCCGCTAAATCGTCGCGAATCGCGCATGAATCTTGAGTTTTTGGATTCATTGAGGACTTTCTCTGCCATTTCCCGCCTTCCCGCAGACTAACCGTCGAAATCCATCCTTGAGCCGTCATCAGCCTTCGAGTATAGAGCACGCCTTGTGAAATAAAACTCGTTCTCCTGTGACCGGTGCCCCGCCGGGCAACTCTCTCGAGCATTCGGTGGTGCACCACTGGCTGAAGTGAACTGTGGATCTGAACAAGTTGTTGGGAGGTTGTCGATGA
>CAZDKX010000335.1:0-5186 GCA_964505935.1 uncultured Syntrophobacteraceae bacterium | reverse complement strand
CGTATTCTCCCCGGGCTTTCCCGAGAATCTCCAGGGCCCGGTTGGCAATGACCTCGTTGGCATTCATGTTGGTGGAGGTGCCCGCTCCCCCTTGAATCATGTCCACGACGAACTGGTTGTGAAGATTTCCGGCAATGACTTCGTCACAGGCGGCGCAGATGGCATCGGCCAGGTCTTTGGGGAGATCGCCGAGCTTGAGATTGGCCCGGGCGGCTGCCTTCTTCACCATGGCCAGGGCTTTGATGAAGGGTGGATAATGGGCAAGCGTAATGCCGGTGATATCATAATTCTCCACGGCGCGGAGGGTTTGGATGCCGTAGTAGGCATCCGCCGGCACATACCGTTCTCCCAGGAGGTCCTGTTCCAACCGCTGCCTCCCGGTCAGGAAATCCGGAACCTCCGCCCCCAGGGGGCCGTAGCTGGCATAGGTAAGCCGGTACGTCATGATGCGCGCTACCTGGGAAAGGATCTTGCGGGCGGCGTCGGGGCTCCTCGCGAAAATCTCGTCAAGGACCCCACGTTCCAGAGTCAAAACCGCGGTATCGACGACCGCGCGGCAGCTGCTTGCGTGGAGCTCCTCGCCGAGCATGACGCCTTCCCCGACGAAATTGCCCTCACCCAGACGGGCAACCACTTTCTGCACCTCGCCCAAGCCCTGGAGGATCTCCACCTCACCCGCCTGAATGATGGCCAGTTTAGTGCGGGGGGCACCGGTACGATAAAGGAATTCTCCCAGCTTGTAGGTCTCCTGGGTGGCTTTCTGCGCAAGCTCGGTCAGGTCCTGGTCATTGAGGTCCTGAAATAGCCCCACACCTTTCAAAGCATTTAGGAATGCAGACATGGTTTCCTCCTGCTCAGAATGACCATTGCAACGGCCATGGTCTTGCTCATCACCAGGGGGCCGAATGGCTCGGGCCTCAATGGAGCGGGATTCTCGCCCCCTTTCCTGTTTTCATGTGCATCATGGCAGTCTTTGCGCAAAAGCAGAGCGGCGTTACGGCCGTTCATGGTCTGCTTCGCGGTAGTATGATTGGATATTTCTCGGCTGTTTCGTTCTATATGACGGTTGGACTAACCGTCGACCAGACCAGCATCACCGTTTCCTTCCTCCTGGCCACCGCTGTTTTCCTGGCCGTCAATGGCATCATCCTGCTGCTGGTCGTGCGCGGCAAAACCGTTTCATAGGCGGTGACTTTCGGCCTCTCCGACGATCTCGCCACCGAAATCCCGGATTCTTCGCAGTCATTTCAAGGTGGCCTGGGGGGTGCATGCATTCAGGCCCCTTGAGACGGCCGCATCTTCCCTAGAGGCTCATTTCGACGATGAATAAAGCATGAACAATCTGGCCACGGAAAAGGTGTCGTGAATTCCCGCCCGTCCGCCATCAATGTCTCGGCTGTGGATTCCCAGCACATTTCCGGCTGCCTTCAGCTTGCTGCCGTCGATTTGATGGATCTGAAGAATCCACGAATCGCTGGGATTGGGAAGGATGCGCCAAACAAAATAGCCGGAGTCCCTGACTTCATCGTAGCTCTGATCGATGGCTTCAGGAGGGGCGTTGATGGTGATGAAATTCTTTTCATAGTCCACATTCCGTACTGCCAGAACGATGAGTGCCGGTTGCGCCACAAACCCGGGCAGAGCGATATCCGGGAAGAGTATGTCATAGACCGATCGCTTCTCGGGACCTTGGAATTCACCCATTTCTCGATGTCCGGTAGCAAGAATAGCTTGAATAGCCAGATTCGCCATATGGTTTCTCCTTTGTGATCGTCCTCAGTCGTTCTAACCCAGGCCCACACCCTTGAGGGCGGAGAGCATCAGCGCCGCCGCCATGATCGAGCCCACCTGGCCGCCCGTGTTCGCGCCCATGGCGTGCATGAGGAGCCAGTTGTTGGTATCGTATCGGCGTCCCTCGGTCTGAACGACGCGCGCTGCCATGGGGTAAGCCGAAATCCCCGCCGCCCCGAGGAGGGGGTTGATCTTGCCGCCGGAGAGAAAACACATGAGCTTGCCGAACAGGACTCCGGTTACCGTATCAAGACAGATCGCCAGAAAGCCGAGCCCCAGGATCATGAGCGTTTCAGCACGGAGGAAGGCGGCGCCGTCCATAGTGGCCCCGATGGAGATGCCCAGGAGGAGGGTTACGGCATTGGCCATTTCATTCTGGGAGACGTTGGAGAGACGGCTTACCACCCCGGATTCCTTGAGAAGATTGCCCAGCATGAGGGTCCCCATGAGCGCGGTCCCCATGGGGGCGATCAGGCAGGTGAGGATCGTCACCACAATGGGAAAGAGGATCTTGACGTTGCGGGAAACCGACTTCTCCGGGTATTCCATCTTGATTCTCTTCTCCCGGTCGGTGGTGAGGAGCCGCATGATGGGGGGTTGGAGAAGCGGCACCAGGGACATGTAGGAATAGGCGGCAACGGAAACGGCCCCAAGGAGGTGAGGAGCGAACTTCGAGGTCACATAGATGGAGGTCGGGCCGTCGCAGGCACCAATGATGCCGATGGAGACGGCATCGAGTAGATTGAATCCTAAAGCGAGCGCCAGAAGGAGAGTGAGGAAAATGCCGAACTGCCCGGCCGCGCCGAGGAGGAGGATCTTGGGATTTTCCAGAAGAGGCGTGAAATCGGTCATGGCCCCAATGCCAATGAAGATGAGGCAAGGGAAGACCTCGGTAATGACCCCCCAGTTGTAGAATTGGCGCAGGAGCCCTTCCGGCCCCATCATGTCGGCCAGCGGGATGTTTACCAAGATGGCCCCGAAACCGATGGGCACCAGGAGCAAGGGTTCGTAGTTCTTTTTGATGCCAAGGTAGAGCAGCCCGCATCCCGCCAGAATCATGATGGCATTCTGAATGGTGAGAGCGCTCAGACCCATGAGCAGGCTTCCAAATCCTGATTGGATTAAAGGCAGCATTAGAGCTTCTCCTTTCCGCCCGCCTCTTCAGCCTCCGAATAGGGGAACATTCGTTTCAATAACTGAATGGCAAAAATGACCAGTCCAAGGGTGAACAGGGTCCCTCCCATGCCCACACACAGAAGCATCAGTCCATAGGTGAAGTCACTCATATTATCCATCCTCCCATAACCCGCGTCGGCTGCCGATGTTCTTACGCCGGTGCCGACCGGGCCCAATCAGCCAGGTCTGACAAACACCTTGCCGGCCTGCATTGCTCACTAAAGCTCAACACAAACAAGTGCCCACTTCCGAGCCGTCACCCCGGCGGAAGCCGGGGTCCAGGAAGGATCCTAAGGACTGGATTCCGGCTTTCGCCGAAATGACGTGCGGCGACTTACGGTCACTTTATTCTGTATACGGGTACTCAGATCAACGATCAAGCGGCCGCGTCTCCCAGTGCAAAACCCAGCTCGAGCGCCTTGCGGTTCATCTCCAGGAAGGCGGGCGGGATGCGGTCTTCGAGCATCTTCATGACCGATTCCCGGCGCACGGTTCCGGTCAGGGCGACGACCGCCCCGAGCATGCAGATGTTGAAGACGATCGGCTTGCCGATCTGGTCCATCACCGTCTGGTACATGGGCAGTTGCACATGCCTCGCGTCCACCGTCCGCTCGATCTTGACGTAGCGCGGGTCGGTGAGCAGCAGCCCGCCGGGGCGGAGAATCGGCGAAAATTTCATGTAGGCTTCCTGGGTGAGGCACACCAGCACGTTGGCCTGATTCACCTTCGGGTAGAAGATCTCCGTGTCGGAAATCACCACATCGGTGCGCGTTGCCCCGCCGCGGGCGGCGGCCCCATAGATCTGTGTTTGCACCGCATTGAGGTGATCGTGCAGGACGGCCGCTTCCGCCAGGATGATGGCGGCCGTGATCACCCCCTGTCCCCCTGAGCCGGTAAAAACGAACTTCGAGTTCTCTACCATTATTTGCCCCCTTTCGCCCGCTCGATCACGGTGTCATAAGCGGTGCAGTATTCGGGCAGTTCCTTGCGCACAAAAACACCGCGTTCAATGAGTTCGGGATTCTCTGCCTTGGCCTTGGACCCGATGGGGGTGGTGATCTTCTGCATGTACTTGAGCATGTCGACCGCGTCCCCCTGCTTGTTGCGGCGCCCGAAATAGGTCGGACACTGGGTCATGACTTCGACCACCGAGAAACCCTTGTGCAGGATCGCCTCCTGCAGGAGCTCCGCCACCTGTTGGGCATGAAAGGTGGTGGTGCGCGCGACATAGGTCGCCCCCGCCGCCGCCGCCAGCTGCACCACATCGAAAGTCTGATCGACGCTGGTGTAAGGGGCCGTGCTGGCCAGCGTCCCGAAGCCGGAGAGCGGCGAGTACTGACCGCCGGTCATCCCGTAGATGCGGTTGTTCATCACGATGGCGGTGATGTTGATGTTGCGTCGGGCGGCGTGGATGAAGTGATTGCCGCCGATGGCCAGCGCGTCGCCATCCCCCATGGGGACGATGACATGCAGTTCCGGCCGGCTCATTTTCACCCCCGTGGCAAACGCCAGGGCCCGGCCGTGGAGGGTGTGGAGGGTGTGGAAATCGAGGTATCCGGCGATGCGCGCCGAACAGCCGATGCCCGACACCATCACGATGTCGCTCTTGGGGATCTGCAGCTTGTCGACGGCGCGGATGAGGCCGTTCAAAATGATGCCGTGGCCGCAGCCGGCACACCAGATGTGTGGAAAAAAACGTTCGCGAATATAATCTTTGACCGCCATGGCTTATACCCCCCTTCCCTGGATCAGGCGCAGGGTTTTTTCAATATCGCTCGGACTGATGAAGACGCCGTCGACCCGGTTCGACAAAAACACCCGCTCCGGTCGGTCCACGGCCAGGCGGACCGACTGACAAAGCTGGCCCATGTTCATCTCCACCATGAGCACGGTCCTGGCCTGGGCGGCTTTGCGTCGGATGAGATCGGTGGGGAAGGGCCAGATGGTCTGCAGTTCGAGCAACCCGAAGCGCTCCCCCAGCTGGCGGTGCTTTTCCACCACCGCTCGGGCGGAGCGGGCCGAGGAACC
The DNA here is from genome assembly GCA_964505935.1 of uncultured Syntrophobacteraceae bacterium. Lineage (GTDB taxonomy): Bacteria > Desulfobacterota > Syntrophobacteria > Syntrophobacterales > Syntrophobacteraceae > JADGQM01. The sequence continues at coordinate 191 of CAZDKX010000335.1, read as the reverse complement.
GTACGAGATGACCAGGCATTCGGCATCCTCGGTGTAGAATTCCTTGAAACGGCAGAGCTGGTTGCGCCGGTTCTGAATCTTGTCCATCAGATGATGGAGCAGTTCGTTGATAATCCCCGGTTCATCCGAGGGAAACCCCCACATGTCGTGATAGAGGCCCGTCACGTTGTAGCGGTGCACGCCGCCGAAAT
>CAZDKX010000334.1:0-5213 GCA_964505935.1 uncultured Syntrophobacteraceae bacterium | reverse complement strand
TGAAGACGATCCGGTTGAGATGGGGTTTCTCTCCCCAGTAGTCGTCATTACGGATGAGCGCAATCTCTTTGCCCGTTTCCCAGTGCATCAGCCGATAGGGACCGGTGCCGACCGGATGACGCCCGATGGGATGCTGGTTGAAGTTGTCGCCATCCTTAAAGAGGTGCGCCGGAACGATGGGGATGCCCCCACAAAACTCGAGGGCCTTGAAGTAAGGAATGCGATATTTATACCGCACCGTAAAATCGTCCAGCACCTCAAGGCTTTCAATGTCCTGATAGTAATTCCTCAAATGGGCGGCATCGACCTTGGGGTCCTTGATACGTTCGTAAGAGAAGAGAATATCGCGGGCGGTGAAAGGCTGACCGTCCTGCCAGCGGATGTTCTTCTTGAGATGAAAGACGTACTGCAGGTGATCGTCCGCGATCTCCCATGATTCCGCCAGGACGGGCACCAGCTCGAGGGATTGTTCGTCCCGCTTGAGGAGTGATTCATAGACATAGTTGTTGATATTGGAGGCGTAAGCGTCGGTGGCGGTGATCGGGTTCAGGGTGGCGGGTTCGGCGCTGAGGTGGCTGATCAGCCAGTCGCCGTCAACGGGTGGGGCGTCTTCCGCCCGGACGGGCGCCGAGGCCCCCGACAGGAGCAGCAAGCAAAACACCAGCAGCAGATTTGGGAAAAAAACCGGGCGCCTTCGCGTAAGCTTCTCCTTACTGGAAACATCAAGCCGGCAAGACACCACGGACGACGAACCGGGGGCCATTGCCAAACCCTCCCCTGCTTCGGACTCTTAAGGTGCCAGGAAGATAGCATGAGAAAGGGCATAAAAAAACCCCTTCTCCCGATGCGCTGCGAAAAAGGGGTCTTCCCTGCAATTGTCCGAAATTGCCGACGAGGACTAAGGATTAGAGCTTACTCACATCAATACTGCGGATGAAGGCTTTGATATTCGTCATCCACGCTTCCACCTGCTGTTCCCGTTCCTGGCTGCCGGGGTCCTTTTCCAGCGGCTTTCCGTCAACTTCTCCATGAGGCTGTTGCACCTTGCCTTCTTCACTGACAGTGCCGCCGTCGATTGCCGGGAAATCGCTGTTCCTGTAATAATCCGTCGGGTCCGGGTGATATTCGAGGTTTTTCATCATAGCCTCCTTATGGTGCCTCGATTCTTTAGTAGAGAGAACCTAATCACCTCGCGAAGGATTGTAAAGCCGGCTGGCGGTCAGCTGTTACCGCGCAGTCTTTACGCTGACAGGCTCGCCCCGGAGAAGGCCGAAAGTCCTGGCAGCATGGCCCTGGTTGATGGCAATTTCCAGGCGCTCCATGCTGCCGATCAGGGCCACCGGACTGCCAACGCTTCGATCGGCATAGGTGGCAACGATGGGCAATAGCGTCAGCTCTCGAATGCTCACCGCCAACCGGGAAGGTGGGCCAAGGCGCTCGATGACCTGGCGGGTGATATTGGTGACCGCATTGCCGAAGCGGTCAATATGAATGACCTGCCCGGTGATCCCGACTTCCGTCGCGACCGGGTCGGTCCACGGCGCGAGGCGGGGAGTGCAGGGAGGACCGAAAGCCTGAGCGGGCACTCCCCTCCCCAGGTGGGCGGCCACCGGGGCAAAAAGGTCGCGGCCATGAAAGGTCGTGCTCACCTCATGGCGCCAGAAGTCGGGGCGTTCCAGGCTGTAGGCTTCCCGGACCTTCGCTTTGTCCCATACCCAGGAGAAAAGCCCGTTGTCGGGTCCCACAAAAAGATGCTGATCAGCTTTGACTACGAGGCCCAGCCGGTCCGTGCCCACCTCCGGATCGACCACCGCCAGATGGATCGTACCCGACGGGAAATCCCGATGGACGGACATCAGCAGGAAGGCCCCGGTACAGACATCCTGCGGGGGCACGAGGTGGGAGACATCCACCAGGCGGGCATCAGGGCAAATCCCGAGTATTACTCCTTTCATGCTCGCCACATAGGTGTCTTCCAGGCCAAAGTCAGTGAGCAGAGTGATGATCGGTGCCGTCATGGCGATAAGCCTTCAGTCTTGTGAACCTGCCAAGAGCTAAGAGCTGCCAGCAGGTGGCCTGGCCTGGCGGATCAAGTCCGGCGTTTTAGCGTCCACCTCGCGCTGCAGCTGGAGGACGATCACGGCGGCGATGACGAGCGCTCCCCCCAGCAACTGGAGTGGTGCCAGGGCTTCACCCAGGAAGAAATAGGAGACGACGGCCGCCGAAATCGGTTCCAGGGTCGCGGTAATGCTTGCCCGGGTGGAGCGGATCAGGTTGATAGCCTCAAAATAGAGTCCGAAGGGGACGATCGTACCCAGGACGGCGATATACAGGATGAATCCCCAGGTACCGGCCGAGTAAGAGGGGCGAAAGGCGTCCAGCGGGCCGGGGGCGGCATCCCAAACGAGTCCGGCACCATTCCAGAAAAGCGCGGCAAAGAGAATGGCATAAAAGAGGACCGTCCAGGGGTGGTAACGATGCATCCCTTTCTCGCCAAAAATCGAATACCAGGCAAACGCGATCGCCGCGAGAAAGCCGTAGAGCAGCCCTTCGCGGTTCATGGAGAGGAGGTCGAGATCGTAGGCGCCGACCACCAGGTAGCAGCCCAGGGTAGCGCTGGAAACCGCGATGAGGGTAGCCCGCGACAGGGTATCACGGGCCACAAGGACGGCATACAGCGTGATCAGGATCGGGGCAAGATACTGGAGCAGGACCGCAGCCGCCACCTTGATTTTGGCAATGGCTGCCAGGTACGTGAACTGGACCATCGCCATCCCGGTGGTGCCGAGCAGGAAGAAATAGCAGACGTCCCGGGCAGCAATGCGAAGGAGCGCCGGGCGGGTAACCAACAGCCACCCAAAGAGCAGCGCGATACCGATGGTCAACCGGAGTTGCACCAGTTGGAAGGGGGTCACGCCATGATTCATGAGGTACTTGGCGCAAGGTCCGGAGACTGCCCACATGAGTGCCGCCGTCGCCACGTAAAGATAGCCTCGCCGCGGAACGGTGGGCATTTCTGGCATGTTCGTCCTGGTTTCCGTCACTTTCTTGTGCATTCGGACTCCCAGTGGGCAGGTGATCCTTCAGTGACCATCCCGAAACGGTTGCCGTCTCGACAAGCAAGGCCTGTATAAATGAATTTCCCCATCAACGCAACAAAGCGGTCGATGCCGCTATCAGGTCAACAGTCACGAGACTGCCTCGGGCTGGATGAAGGAGCCGGCGCTTTTTTCAATTTGCGATGACACGAGGCTTTGTTAACATTACAGTGGTGGTCCGAAACCTGTAGGCTGGGAATCTATCGTCAGGAGTCTTTTGGAAAGGAGTGCGCATGGATCGTTTGGGAAGTCCCGTGATTGAAGAGCTGATCCGGTTCGCCAAGGAAGTTTTGCGTCGCACGGGGGTTGAGGCGATGCACTACTACGGCAAAGGAGATCCCCTGGTAAAATTCGACTCCGACCTGGTTACCGAGGCCGAGTTGCATTTGGCGGACTTTTTCAGGAATCAACTGCGCGCAGAGTTTCCCGAACACGGGACCTTTGGGGGTGAGTTGCCGAGGGAAGACTACGTTCACGGAGAGAAAAGATATCTCTGGATCTACGATGCCCTCGACGGGGTGGCCAATTTTCAGGCCGGCATTCCCATCTGGGGGACTTCCCTGGCCCTCCTGGAAAACTTCTGGCCGGTCTTTGGGGTCTTCTACATGCCGGTCACAGGCGACCTCTTTCATGCTCAAGCCGGGCAGAAAGCCTATTGGGGCGACACCGAAATCCGCATTCCGGATCATGGAGAAATCAGCAACGAGAGTGTCCTCCTGACCTACTCACGGTTTCATAATCATTACCGTTCCACCTTTCCCGGTAAAATCCGCAACCTCGGCTCCACCGCGGCCCATCTCTGCTATGTGGTCCGAGGGTGTGCCGAAGGAGCACTCCTGGCCAATCTTACCTATCAGGATCTGGCGGCGGCGCAAATCATCCTTTCTGCGGCCGGCGGCAAGATCTGCAAGCTCGATGGTCAGGAATTCCACCTCAGTGATTACCTCAGCGGGGAGCGGATCGAGGAACACCTCCTCGCAGCGCCCGAGGGCTCCCATGGCGAAATCGCGAGGTATCTTCAGACATGAGGTTGAAGCTGGTTGAGGGGAGCCGCATGTCGGTAAAGGGGGCCCCGAGCGTCCGCCTGCTGATCAAGGCGAGTACTCGCTCGTGCCCCCCTTTTGTTGCTACTCCCTGCTGCTTACTCCCTACTGCTTACTCCCTACTGCTTACTTCCTACTACTTACTTCCTACTGCTTACTCCCTACTACTTACTTCCTACTACTTACTCCCCACTTTCTCTCCAAAATCACTTCCTCCCCTACGCAGGACTGCTTCGAGACGGGCCTCGGAGCGGACCAGATCGGTTTCCATCTGGGCCCATAGCTCGGCCTGCACCGACGGCGGCAGGGTCGCCAGGGTGCTTTGAAATTTTCCCACCCTGGCGATGAACTGCCCGAAGCGTTGGGCCGCCTCCGCCGGTGCTGCCGGAGGTACTGCAGGAAGGGCCGCAGCTTCGACCGGGCTCACGGTGATCACCTCACCGAGGTTCGGAACATGGGTAGCCAACCCAAACCGCTCTTTGATCAGGGCGGCGAATTGCTCACTTGCCGCTGGTTCACCGTGGATGACATTCACCCGCATGTTCGGATTCTCAAAATGACCCACCCAGCTTGCCAGGAGCGACTGGTCGGCGTGAGCGGAGAAGCCGCCGATGGTGAAGACTCGCGCGCGCACCATGATCTTTTCCCCATAAATCTTGACGGTCTGCCGTCCTTCCACGATGCTGCGCCCCAGCGTTCCTGCCGCTTGAAAGCCGACGATAACCAGCGACGCACCGGGGCGCCACAGATTGTGCTTCAGATGGTGCTTGATGCGGCCGGCGGTGCACATGCCATTGCCGGCGATGACGATCGCCGGTCCGGTCTTCTGGTTGATGGCGATGGATTCTTCCGTCGTCCGGGTTGCGACCAGCTCGGGAAAGGAAAACGGATCGATGCCGTTCTTCACCATCTCCGTCGCCTCCTCGTCGTATTCCTCCCGCTTACGCCGGAAGACCTCGGTGGCGGCGATGGCCAGCGGGCTGTCGAGATAAACCGGCATGGAGGGGACCTGCCCGTTGCGGAAGCATTCGCCGATCACATAGAGCAGTTCCTGGGTCCGTTCCACGGCAAA
>CAZDKX010000333.1:0-5216 GCA_964505935.1 uncultured Syntrophobacteraceae bacterium | reverse complement strand
CCCGCCGGTGGTGTCCACCCGGCGCTTGGTGCGCACGCGGCCGGAGCGTTCCCGTCCGCGGATTTCTTCCTCGTAAAGCTCGTCCGCCTCGTATTCATAGTAGAGCCGCGAGATGGGGGCCTCGCGCCAGTCGATCACCAACGCCTTGCGGCTGCGATCGAAAAAGGATTGGGAGCCAAGGCAATAGCTGAGGGAACCGAGGCCGTCATCTTCCAGTTCCAGGACGCCGAAGTAGGGCTGGTTGAGCACCTTGGGGTCCTGGTACTGACGCAGGGCATAGCGGGCGCGGCAGCGTTCGAGCTGATCGTCGATTTCCCGCTTTTCCTGCCAGCCGGCGGCTTCAAGCTTCTGGCGCTTCAACTCGGCCAGTTCTCGCGCCTTTTGCTGACAATCAGCCTCTTCCGCGGCCAGGGTCGCCCGCATCTCACCGGTAATGCGGGCGCTGCGCTCTTCTTCGAGCTCGATGATGGCGTTGAGATCATCCATCAGCGTACGGATGCAACCTCCCGTGGGCGAAAAACCGCCGGTTCCCTCGACCGGCTCACTGTCGGCCTGCCAAATTCCCTTTGTTTGCAGACGGGATTCTACTATAGACTGCAGGTCAAGACATGCGTGAAATGCCAAGTATGAGGCTGCTTGAAGAACAAGAGCAGGAAGAGGTGTTCAAGACGAGCAGTGGTATATACAATGAACCGTGTGTTGATTGACGTTCAGCCCTGCAACCTCAGGACGAATATCTTCAGAGTTGAGGAGGTCAAGATGAGGCAGACAGAAGCCATTGTGACCGTCATCAAAATGATGGAAACCCTGCCTGAGCAAGCCCAGAATCTTGTTTTGGAGCATCTCCAGGACTTTATCGCTGAACTCCAGGATGAGCTGGAGTGGGACGTTGCCTGTCGAAAGTCCGAAGTTCAGCTGGTGGCTGCCGCACGGCGAGCCAAAAAGGAAATTGCCCAGGGGTTGGCAAGACCCATGGACCATGATCAACTATGAACTCTCAAACACTGCCATCCTTCTGGACGGCTTACCGGGCGTTGGATCAGAACGCCCGAAGCAGTACCGGGAAAGCTTTCCGGCTGTGGGACCAGAACCCCTTCCACCCATCCTTGCGCTTCAAATGCGTCAACCGTGAAGAGAATATGTGGGCGGTACGTATAAGCCACGGCTGCCGCGCCATCGGTGTCATGGATGGTGATACGGTCACCTGGTTCTGGATCGGCGGCCACGACAGTTACGAAGCTTTCTTCTCATAGCAAGCCACGAATGATGCACGGTTGGCTTGATGTGGTTCTTTCTGCCACGTGTTGGAGGTGTTGGTATGAAGAAGGTTGAGATTGGCAACAACGTGTTTTTGGTTCCCATGCCGATGGTGCTGGTCGGCACCCTGGTGGAGGGTCGGGCCAATTTTATGGCCGTCGCCTGGATCAGCCGGGTCAATTTTCAACCCCCGATGATGGCGGTATGCATCAACAAGGCGCACCACACTGCCAAAGGCATCCCGGATTGTGGTGCGTTCAGCGTCAATATCCCGTCGAAATCCATGATGGCGGCGACCGATTACTGCGGGCTGGTGTCGGGGCGGAAGACGGACAAATCGGGCCTGTTCGAGCTCTTCCACGGCAGTCTGCCCGGAGCGCCGATGATTGCCGAGTGCCCCCTGACCATGGCGTGCCGGCTTTCCCAGACGGTCGAGCTGCCTTCCAATTTCCTCTTTATCGGGGAAATCGAAGGGGCCTGGTGCGAAGAGCGGTTCATGACCGACGGCCGGCCGGACCTCAGGAAGATCGACCCGTTCGTCCTCAGCATGCCGGACAACCAGTACTGGAGCGTGGGCGAGTCCCTCGGGCGGGCCTGGAGCGTTGGGAAGAGTTGGAAGAAGGTCAAGGCAAATGCTGCCGATCTATGAATGCCCGTTGAGGGTTGAAGCTCACGACGCGGACAGCGCCGGGCGGCTCAGAGTGAGCTCGATGTTCAACCACATCCAGAATGTGGCGGCACTGCACGCCGGGCGACTGGGGGTTGGGATTGCCGAGGTCATCGGACAGGGAATGTTCTGGGTGCTGTCGTGGGCGAAGCTCGAATTTGCCTCCCTGCCGCGCTTCGGGGACGAGTTTTCCGCCAGGACCTGGCCCAAATGCCGGCAGAAGCTCTTCTTCATCAGGGATTTTCTCTTTTCCGGTAGCAGCGGCGAGGTTTTCTGCCGGGCGACCACCGCCTGGCTGCTGGTGGACGTGAAAACCAAGAAGGCCGTGAGTGCCCAGCGTCTTGGAGAAGGGATTCCGCAACTGGAGGGGGAACATGCGCTGCAGTGCTACCCCGAGCGTTTCGAGATCAAGGATGAGGGCCGGCGGATTTTCACCAGGCAGGTCCGCTACTCCGACCTCGACGTCAATCGTCATGTGAACAATGCCCGGTTCACCGAATTCCTCATGGACTGCTACCCGGCGAAACATCACCGTAACCATCGGATCAGTTCGGTGGCGGTGGCCTTTGTCGCCGAGGCGAAAGAAGGTGACGAACTCGAGCTTCGCCTGGTCGAAAGTCCCGAGAACGGTGCCGGCGATTTAATCGAGATCGCTAATCTCCGCTCCCACAAGCCGGTGGTCCAGGCCTTGATCGCATGGTGTCCTGCATAGAAAAGTTGCGAGTTACCAGTGGCAGTTGCCTGTCAACCGCGGTCCTTTTCATGGGTCTTCGAGTGTCCCACCGGGACATGAGCAACTGCTCCGAAAGATGATGCCTCGAATGGCAGGCTCTCTGGAGAGGCTCCCGGAAACACGCTGGGCAAGGGCGGAGGCTGATGGCGTCACGGTCCGGGACTGCGATAACAATGAACGGGAGAAGGTGGATAGCAGTTTCGGACCAGAAGTTGGGGGGAAAGTGAGCATCATGCCGATGACGGCGCAGGGGTCCGGTTGAGCGATGCGCTATGAGGGTCCGATCTATCGACCTCCCAGCGAGGCTGACAGCCTGCTGATCCAGGCGACGGTGGGGTGTCCCCACAACAAGTGCACCTTCTGCATGGTCTACAAACGAGGGCCCCGCTATCGGGTGCGACCGGTGGCCGAGATCTGTGAAGAACTCGAGGAGGCCAAGGGGGTTTTTGGAGACCGGATCAGGACCCTGTTCTTTCCGGCCGGCAATACCATCGCCATGCCGACGGCCCATCTCTCCGCCATTTGCGCCCACGCCCGAGCGCTCTTTCCGTCACTCGAGCGCATCACTGTCTATGGGTCGTCCCAGTACATCCATCAGAAAGGCCCGGCGGAGCTCCGGCGCCTGCGCGAGGCCGGCCTGACGCGTCTTCACGTGGGGATGGAAAGCGGGGACGATGAGGTGCTGCAGCGGATTAAGAAGGGAACCAATCGACAGCAGCAAATCGAGGCGGGGGTCATGGTGCGGGAAGCGGGGATCGAACTGAGCGAGTATGTGATCCTGGGAATCGGCGGGCAAGAGCGGTCTCACGAGCACGCGCTGGCCACCGCCTCGGCCGTCGACGCCATCCAGCCCCATTTCCTGAGGCTGCGCACGCTCGTTCCCAAGGTGAACACCCTGCTCCTGCACCAGATCAACCGCAGGCGTTTCCGGGTGCTCACGCCCCACCAGGTGCTTCGGGAGACGGCCGCGCTCATCGAGCATATCACCGTTTCAACGCGCATCTACAGCGATCACTACACCAATTACATCAACCTGGAAGGGCGGCTGCCGGAGGATAAGGGAGTCCTGTTGAGGAAGCTGGAGGCGGCCCTGAGTCGGGATGAAAGCAGTTTCCGGCCTTATTTCGTGGGGAGCCAGTGACCAAGGGGAAAGGCTTTTTCATCCACGAAGTCACACGAAGTCACACGAAGCACTGTGAAGTGTTCTTAATCAATCCCCCTTCCTCGTTGATGTTCCTGGGTCGATTTCTCTGAGATGACGGGTATGGGGTCGGGCGGGAATCGTGAGGGGGGCCTTTCCGGTTGGGAGAAGTACTTGGCGCGGAACCGCCGGCGGAAACCGGCGGCTCTGCGACGAGGCGTGTCTGTGATGGAGAGTATCGTTATGATGCCGGGGTTGCCCGCGAATCCAGCCCAAGGGCTCCGCGCTTGGTTTCGATGTGATGGATGATGAGGGCGGCGGCCTTTTCGGGGTCGGGTTCCACGGCGAAGGTGGCGCCGACCACGTCTTTCAGGCCGTCGGTCAAAAGCTTCACAATGTTCATGCTGCCCGTGATGGGCGGCATGGGGCCGAGATGGGTGAAGACCCCCGAGGCGACAAAGTAAGAGCCGATGGCGACCGCCTTCTCGGAATACCATTCGGGCGCCGACCCGGCCACCGGGAGGTCGCTGATGTCGCACCCGAGGGTATTGGCAAGAGCTGCGAGCAGCACCAGGATGCGCACGTTGTCGACACAGCTTCCCACATGCAGGACGGGTGGAATGCCCAGTGCCCCGCAGACCTCCTTCAGCCCCGGCCCGGCTTTTTCGAGGGCTTCGAGGGTCTTGAAGCCGGCGCGGGCGTTGGCCACGGAAACACACCCGGTGTCCACCACCAGAATGTCATTGGCGATGAGGCGAGAGGTCAGCCTGACATGGCAGTAGTCTTGCTGCATGCGCGGGTTGTTGCAACCCACCACCCCGGCCGCTCCCCGGATTTTGCCTGCTTTGATGGCGTCAATGAGGGGCCCGGGGGTGCCGCCGAGGGCCGTAACGATCGCCTCGACGCTGATCCCGGAAATCACGTCCTGAGGCGTTGCCGGGATGTAGACCCGGTTGTGGTTGCGATTGGCGTAGTTGTCGATGGCCATCCTCACCAGCGAGGCGGCCTTGTCGTAAGCGTTTTCCGGTGTGAATTCGTGATGTTCCATACCCGGAAATTTCGCCTTGTCCGAGGTTGAAATCATCTTGGTATGGTAGCAGGCGGCGGTTTCGCTGATGGCGGGCATGATGCACTGGTAGTCCACAATCATCATCTCGACGGCCCCGGTCACCAGGACCAGCTCCGATGACAGGTGGTTGCCCGTCATGGGCACGCCGTGGCGCATCATGAGCTCGTTGCCGGTGCAGCAGACCCCCGCCAGGTTGATGCCTTTGGCGCCTTTTTCTTCAGCCAGCTTGAGCATGGCCGGGTCCTGGGAGGTGGCCACCAGCGTTTCGGAAACGACAGGGTTGTGGCCGTGCAGGACGATGTTGACCTGGTCGGTTTTGAGCACCCCCACGTTGACGGTGCTCTTGGCG
>CAZDKX010000332.1:0-5242 GCA_964505935.1 uncultured Syntrophobacteraceae bacterium | reverse complement strand
GCAACCCGCAACTCGCAACTCGCAACCCGCAACTCGCAACTTTTCAGAGGCTATTTGATCTTGATCCAGAGCAGCCTGGCCGTGCTGGGACCCGGGTTCTTCCATTCCGTGGGCATCTCCGAAGTCAGGTAGACGACATCCCCGGCCCGCAGCGTGTAGGCGGCCTTCTCCAGCTTGACCTGGAGCTTTCCCGAGAGGAGATAGCCGATTTCCTCGCCCTTATGGATGAAAAAATGGGAGGATATGCTCTTACTTGGCGGTATTTCAATAAGGTATGGCTCGGCTTTGGGATCGAAATCAACCGGTGTCAGCAGTTTGGCCGAAACACTGCCTTCCGGCAGCTCGGAGAAGCGTACCTCCACCGCTTCCGCCCCGGGAAAGATGAGCCGCTTCTTGACGTCGCTGGTCTCCTGGAAGAAAGAGCTCACATCGATGGCGAGCACTTCCGCCATTTTCAACAGGGCCGGCAGGGAAGGATAGATCAGGTTGCTTTCCACCTGGGAGATGGTGCTCGGCGTCACGCCCACCAGTTTTGCCAGTTCCGTCTGGGAGAGGCCTCTTTTGGTACGCAGTTCCTTGAGGCGCAGACCCAGGTCGACGCCTCGCGCGGTGCGCTTCTCCTCATCAAAGGTGATGGTCAGGTCCTTAACCCAGTAGTTGTGGGATTGATGGAGGTTTTCAAGATTGCGTTTTTCCGCTTTGATGACGGTGAGGGAGCTGGTGCCGCGCTTGATTTCCAGGTTCACCACCACTTGGGCGATCTGGCTGATGTGAGCGCGAAGGCGCGGGGAGTGAGCCTTCTTTTCCATGATCCAGTAGGCGATGGTGTTGAGTTCGTACAGCCGCGGACAGGAATGGGAGTAGAAATTGAGCAGATGATCCTCCCCGCCCCACACTTCCTGCATCCCCGTCACGCTCTCGAAAACCAGCCTCACATCGCCCTTCATGCCACTGTGAATGCCGTAGAGGACCTCCATGAAGTGCTTGACGCTCTTGGGCTCATCAACTTTGACGATGCTGCAGGGCCAGTGGTTTTCCGGCTCCTCGTAGAACTTCATGAAGATCGGCGAGCTGGCCCCCTTGCCGCAGGTGAAGCAGTCGATGATGGTCATGGCGGGATCTTGCGCCAGCGGCCCGAGCTTCTCCAGCAGGTTCCTGGGGGAGCGGTCGAAGGTCGTGTAGATAATCGGCTTCTGCAACGACTGGGAAGCCTGAATGAAATTGAGGCAGAAGACCGAGGCCAGGCTGCCCGAATCATCATGCCAGATGACATTGTCACCGATGAAAAGCCCCCCCAGAATGCGATCCAGCTGGCTGACACCCGAACTCACGCGAAGTCTTTCCGCCATACCCACCGTCCTTGACCTGATTTCCCCTAACGGATGCCTCTCTGCATCTTTTCCTGGAGCCCGTGAGACTCATTAGCGATGCTGCAAAACGACAAGCAAGGTGATTTTCCCCTGGTCAAAGCAGCTTACCAGGATGGAAGGCGGCGGGCAAGCCTCCTCTCCTTCGTTCTGGATTATTTGTGCCGACGAGCGCCAAGATCCAACAGGGGGTGCCGGCGGTGACGGATGGGGGGGGGAGAAGAGAGGAGCCCCTCCGGGGTTCGCTGAGAGATGAGGTCGCTCGGCACCAATCTCGACGGTCAATGCCGTTTCCAGAGGTTTTTTCATTGCCTATATTGCCTATAATGAAAGAGAATGACAGGCAAAGGTGGGAAAAATTGACTGCTAACTCCAGCCTCGTGCAAAAGTCTCAAATTCCGTCACCCCGGCGTGCTTCCAGCCGGGGTCCAGGAACCTTAAAGCCTGGATTCCGGCCCAAAAACCCTGCCGGAATGACGCCCTGAAGGACTTTTGCAGGAGCTCAACAGAAATGGGTCTATGCCGCTGGTCGGCTTCGCACCGGCTCTGCGGCGGCAACGGTCCTGAAAGGACTTGGGAAGACTGGAGAACAGATGAGCGCAAGAAGATGCCTGAGACTCGCTACCCTCATCGGTCTGCTGTGCCTGGCGACCGGCTGTGCCCACATGATGTCCTCGGAGTTACGGGCAAAGGCTAATAAGGAGCTGTCGTTCCCGGCCGTGCTCGCCAACCCTGAGGCCTACCTTGGCGAAACGGTCATCTGGGGCGGCAAGGTGATTGAGACCCTGAACGAGCCCAGCGTAACCTTTATCAGAATCCTTCAGACACCCCTCGATTTTTCGGGAATGCCTCGCGAAGAAGAAACGAGCCAGGGCAGATTCCTGGCCGAGGTAAAAGGGTATGTCGACCCCGAGGTCTACCGGAACGGCAGGGCGGTCACCCTGGCAGGGGAAATCGGCGGTTCCAGAGCGGAACCCCTGGGTGACATGGAATACGTCTACCCCGTGGTCAAGGTCCTGGAAATCCACCTCTGGAGGCAATATCCCCTCCCCTACGGCCCCTATCCGCCACCATCCTGGACCTGGTGGGGCAACCCGTATGGGGGATATCCCTATCCCTGGCCTTACTTCTGGCCTTACTATCCTTTTTGAGTGAAAAGTGAAAAGTGAAAGGTCAAAGGTGAAAGGTGAAAGGTGAAGAGTGAAGGGTGAGGAGCAAAGGGCCTCTCGGGAGTTTCTGGTTTCAAGCTTTCAGCTTCAACGGCAGGCGGGGGCCGAGGCCGATTCCTTCCGGAGAAACGAGGGCCTGGTAGGGCCACATTTCGACGCCGTTGGCCCGGGCTTCCCAGAAGAGCTCGGCAAAGGCCGGATCGATGAAATCTGCCGGGGCGAAGCAGCTGGCATCGGCGCGCTGGACAAGATAGAAACAGGCCGTCCGCACTCCCTCCCGGGCCAGACGGATCAATTCACGCAAGTGCTTCTGGCCGCGGATTGTCGCCGCATCGGGAAAGCAGGCCACCTCATCTTCGACCAGGGTCACGTTCTTGGTCTCCATCCAGAGGGCCCCGCTCGGCCCATCGAGGAACGCATCCAGGCGGCTGTCGCCGCTGCGGGCTTCCTGCTTGAAACGGTCGTAGCCCGCGAGCTCAGGCATCCGGCCGGCCTGCCAGGCACGATGAAGGAGACGGTTGGGGACGAGGGTGTTCACCCCCACCCAGACGCCATCCAGCTGAATCAGCTCCAGCGTGTAGGGCAGCTTTCGGCCCGCCCTCAGGGCCGGGGAGATAAGGACGGCACCCCCAGGCCGCAGCAACCCCAGCATGCTGCCCGAGTTGTTGCTGTGGACCCAGAATCTCTCGCTACCGGCCTCAACCTCCACCAGGAAGCGTTTTTCCCTTCGGCAAAACCGCGCCAGGCGGCTTCCCTCTGGAAACTGCAGCAGGCTATTGCCGGTCCAACCACGAGGCATCTGATCTCCGGGACAGCACGATGGGCCTTGTGAGATGCTCCTGAAGATCCTTGCTCAATCGACTTTCGAGCAGGGGCATTCAGGAGACAACCAAGGGTAAGGCTCAGCCCTTCTTCAGCTTTTCGATCAGCTCTTCAACCTCACCGGCGCCTTCGGCATAGAACCGCTCTTCGTCGGGAGCGAGCTCTTTGAGCAGCCGCAGAAATTCCCCGGCATGCACGCGCTCTTCATCGGCGATGTCCCTCAGTACCTCGATCGCCAGCTCGTTGTCCGTCGACTCGGCAAGCTGCATGTAGAGCTGCACCGCTTCGTACTCAGCAGCGACCAGGAACCGAATCGCCCGAATCAGTTCCGCTCCGGTAAGCTTTCTGTCGTTGGCAAACCCCGCAAAGGGTGTCCCGAACTCCGGCATGATCATTCCTCCTTTTCTCTCTGGGTTTTCAAACCGCCATCGGCCGTCAGAAGGTGACGGGTGGTCGGTGAGCAGTGAACGAAAAGTTCCTCGCGGGCCATCCCGCGCCGTCTTCATCCTGGTGCAAGGCCACAGCAGCATGGCACGGTAAGACAGCGAATAGCGATCTCTACCATCAGGCGCTCTCTGTAAAATGTCAAGAATATCCGGATCGCGATTCTCTTTCCGGTCGGCTGGACAGAATTTGCTCTCAAGGGCATCTCCTTTGCAGCCCCTAACCCCTGCCGGGAGCTCCCGGAAGGATTGAGTGTTTTCTCGGCTGGTGTAATTAATCTCCGCAACTTCAACGATGGGCGGTATTGGATCGAACTAATTCGGAGTGAAAAGGAAGAGTCGACCGGCAGTTGCCATGTGGGAATCATATCCGCTAAAGTGGGGTCGAATCTTGAAGTTTTGGTACGGGCGCGTACTCCCCCATATCCAGAAGCTGGACAAGACGGCAGCATGCTCGACAAGAAAACCCATCTCATAGGCGGGGTGATCTTCGATCTCTTTCGCACCCTGACCGGTATCGAGTCCGAATGGCCAGACCTTCCTGTCACATCGGATGCCCTTGGCATTGATCGACGAGTGTGGGATGAAATCCTCACAACGAGATCGAGACAGCGACTTGTGGGAGCGCAGCGCGATCCTTTTGAAATCGTTCGTACACTTGCCCACGAGGTGGACCCGACGATACCCGAGGGCCGAATCCGCGAGGCCGTGCGAATCAGGAGCCAGTCGTTTCGACACGCGTTGCGCAGTATTTCGCAAGAGAACCTTGATGCGCTCAAGCATCTTCGGGCTGCCGGTTTGCGACTGGGGTTGATCAGTAACGCCGACGTGATGGGGGTTGCCGCGCGGGAACAGTCTCCGCTTGTGGGACTGTTTGACGTGGAGATCTTTTCGTGTGAGGTTGGTTATGTCAAACCGGACCCAGCCATTTTCCACAGGTGCCTTGATGAACTCAAGCTCAAACCCAGCGAGTGTCTCTTTGTAGGTGATGGTGGCTCGAACGAGCTGATCGGAGCCAAGGAAGTCGGGCTCTCGACGGTCTTTGTCTCGGGGGTCATGGCGGAGTACTGGCCTGAAAAGGTTCCCGAAAGGATCAAAATCTCGGATTACCACGTCACCTTGATGCCTCAAATTCTCGCCCTTCTCAGGAGCAACAACCCATGAGGAATCTTCTGCATCCAATGATCTTGCCGGTACCATCACAGCGTAGGCAGGGGACGCGCACACTGCGCCCAAGGGAATTCCAGGAATAGAGACGCCGTATCACCAGTAAACCTTGAAGGATACCTCAAGACCCATCTGGAAGCTGGCGCGAGCGCCGAGAAGAGCTTGAAGAGTGAGCTTCCTTACGCTCAGTCCCCATTTTGAAACAGTAACTCATGTTCCTTAGGGACACCCGAAGACACATGAAAAGGACCGCCGTTGACAGGCAACTGCCACT
>CAZDKX010000331.1:3287-5243 GCA_964505935.1 uncultured Syntrophobacteraceae bacterium | reverse complement strand
CACGGAAGATGCCGATGTTCAGTCCGAAATAACGCCCGTATTCCTGGGCGACGATGTCCCCGGCAGCTTTTGAGGCGCCGAAGAGAGAATGCAGGCTTTGATCGATCCGGCATGTCTCGCTGATCCCGTGAAAGTCCTCCCGGCACCGATAGTCATAGCGCGTTTCCAGTTCGATGAGCGGTGCTTCATTGGGAACATCACCGTAGACCTTGTTGGTACTCATGTGGATGAAGACAGCCTCCGGGCAGAACTGCCGGGTCGCTTCCAGGAGGTTGATGGTACCCACGGCGTTGACATCAAAGTCGACCAGGGGAATATCTCTCGCCTTGTCGTGGGACGGTTGCGCCGCACAATGAATGATGAGATCAAAATGATCTTTGCGGAAAAGCTCGAACAGTTCCTGGCGATTGCGGATATCAAGGTCGAGGTGTCGAAATCGGTGGGTTACCTGTTGCAGTCTTCTCAGGTTCCATATCGTATCACCTCCCGCACCAAAAAACTGCTGCCGGAGGTTGTTGTCAATGCCAACCACGTCATGGCCCTGCTGATCATAATACTCCACAGCTTCCGAGCCAATCAGCCCGCTACTGCCGGTAATCAATACCTTCATACGCTAACGATCTTTCTCAACGAGGAAGTCATCCGGCACGAGTCTCACCACCTGCTCCGCAAGGGCAGAAGGGTACCTCTTCAGCCTGAAAGGAAACCGGGTTGCTAAGCTTATATGAATGCGGTCCTATTCGGACGGACGCGAGTAACCGGCCCCGCCGAATGGCCCGAAATAGAGGCTGATGCTACTGAAAGCAGACTTTACGCCGCTGCGTTCAACAAAGATCAGGTCGCGGTCGTTCACAGGAATGGGAACGCCTTGAGTGTTTTCTCTGTTCAACTGGACAACCTCTCGTTTGCCGCCCTCCAGGTAACGCACCAGTTTGACATCATCCTGGTCGGCAGACATGGTCAGCCCTCCAGCAGCAGCAATGGCCTCGTTAACCGACATCTGCTTTTTAATGGAATAGGAACCCGGCTTCTTGACCGCCCCGTCCACATAGACGGTACCGGCCTCGGGCACGTAGATCACATCCCCACTTTTGATTTCGAGGTTGAGCTCGGTACGTCCATTCTGGATGAGCTGGTCCATGTCCACCAAATAGGTCATCGGGTTGTTGGGGTCATCTGCGGAGCGCCTCACCTGCACCGTCTTTCCCGCCTTGTCGTCAAAACCCTCGGCCATGGCCAGTGCATCCAGCAAGCGCCGCCGGGCAGGGTAATCATAGGTGCCCGGCTTCCTGACGGCCCCGACCAGCGTCACCTTCTGGCCCTGTTGCTCCTTGATATAGATGGTCACGTGAGGATTATGGAGGTATTTTGCCCGATAGAGATCCTCGATCTTCTTTTCCGCCTCGGAGGTGGTGAGTCCCATGACTTCGACGGGGCCGAGGAGCGCCAACGTGATAAACCCACGTGCGCCAATGCGAGCCTGCCTTGTCAATTCCTGAGCTTCAAAAACCGACACTTCGACGAGATCGCCTGAGGTCAGCACATAATCACCCGGTTGCGGAGCGCTGCTCAGGGAGGCAAAAAGCTTTTCATTCATCTGCTGCATCTCTTTCTGTGACTGAGTTGCCGAGGCAGCAGCCATGACATCTTCCAGTTTGGCGGTGGCGGTAGGACCCTTTGCGACGCCACAACCCATCAGCATGAAGACGATCAGCATCAAGCCAATCCTCGACGATAAGTATTTAGAACTCATATGAATACTCCTTTGTCGTCGTTACGCTCTGTTGTTATCCAATGACAGGAAGCATCTTTCCTTTGGAATGATATGAAATACTTTTGGGCTATGCTTTAGAAAGAAGCACCGAGAAGTACCAACCAAATGATACCATAACATTTCACACGGCACATGGAAAACCAATAATTCAGTTTCTTTTGAAACGCAAACGTGAGCGTAGC
>CAZDKX010000331.1:0-3187 GCA_964505935.1 uncultured Syntrophobacteraceae bacterium | reverse complement strand
GGCACATGGAAAACCAATAATTCAGTTTCTTTTGAAACGCAAACGTGAGCGTAGCGCTCAACCGCCAGGGAAGGCAGCAGAAAGGAAGCCGCTGCCTCCTCAGATCCTCATCAACACTAGAAGCACGATGAAATAGAGTTGATTGGCCGGTATCTGCCAGTTGAACTCCACCCAACTCTGGAAGAGAAACGCAGCACCGCCCGCCAGTGCTCCCAGCGCAATCAGCCGCTTGTTTTTCAATGGTGGCTCTTCTTCTGCATCCGCTTTTCTTAGGTGGCGGTACGCACAGTTCCCCCAGTACCCCCAAACCATTATGGTCATGAATAATGCCACCGGCACTCCCAGTTCACCTGCCAGCTCAAAATAGTCATTATGGGCATGAACGATCTCCAATTGATCCGTCAGGTGTGATTGATAGACACGGATGACCTCAGGAAACGTCCCTAACCCTGAGCCCGCAAGCCAGTGGTCCCCGATCATGCTCAATGTGTCTCGCCAGATTTTCAGCCGTCCGGAGCTATCCATTTCCAACTGGTCAAACCGCGCGATAACATCTTCAAAACCAATGAGGCTGCCATACATCAACATCACGGCCCAGCTTCCTGCCAGAAAAGCAACCATTCCCTTTCTGCGATATCTCTTTCCAAAAACGACAAAGACTGTCAGAGAAAGAAGGGCGCTCATGATCCCCCCCCGTGATTGGGAGAAAACCAGCGCCAGCAACATCAACCCGATCAGCAACCCGAGAAACCAACGTTTCTGCCGGCTTTCTTTCTGCTGCACCAACTCGATGGGGCTTGCTCTCCGCTGCTCCCTTGGCTCTGGTCCCAGGCAGAACAGGTAGGCAAGCAGCAGGGGCCAGAGCATCCCAAGAAAAGCGGCGTAGTGATTCCTGTTAACGAAAGTCCCTCTCGCTACGCCCTGTCCGGCTGACTCCCAGAGCACCCCCAGTGAAGGGATTAAGGTTTGCAGCAAGCCATAAAGAGCCTCGCTCCCGGCAACCCAAAAGAACAGGGTGAAAAGCCAGTCCCGACGGGTTTCGTCTTCAATCGCACTATGAAAAAACAGAGCATAGCCAGCAAGAAAAACCCACCACAAGCCTGAAAACAGGGTAACCAGGGGCATATAACTGATGCTGGAAAAGCTGCTCGGAACAAGGGTTATTCCGGCTGCCAGTTCTTTCCACTGCATGAGATGAGGGCTAAGGTGGGCCACCCACGATGCGGGCAGAGGCAGACACTGCAGAAACGGATAGGGCAATGTGAGCCCCAGCGCCAGTAACCATGGTTTGCAGATGCCACCGGACCATTGCCATCGATGACCGGCCCAGACACACCATCCGAGGCCCGCCGTGAAGATTCCGGCAACAGCACTCCAAAACCATGGCCGCGCCCCTCCCAACAGCAGTGGCAGTAAAACAAGTGGTACGGCAAGCAAGAGCCGGGGTATGTTCTCGCCGCTTCGTTTGGCAGGGGCCGCCTCCTGGGTTCTCTCGGCAGTCGTATTCACCACGATCCCGTCATCATCGTAACAAAGCCCACGGCAATGGGTACCCTTCCGAGGAACAAAGGGTAATCCAGGCTACTTCTTCATTGTTTTCTGAGATTACCGTACGCATCTGATTCCCGAGAGGATCGCGCTATTGTAGGGTTAGGATTCCGCCTCATCCCCTTTTGCCCGCTTTTCGAATGATGGCAACGACTCTTGCAAGGTCCTCCTCGCTCATCTGCGTCCCGGAAGGCAGGCATAGCCCTCGTTCAAAGAGGCTTTCGCTCACCTCTCCCCCCACGGCTCGTGCCTGGTATCGGATCTGAGTCGAGCCGTACCGGTGTGGGGCCTTTCCCGTCTTGCCGACCCCGTGCTGCTTGCCGACAGCCTTGCGCCGAAAGTTTCCATTGAATACCGGCTGCAGGTGCATGGGCTTCCAAAGGGGCCGCGATTCGATGTTTTCGTCTTCGAGAGCAAGACGCACTCGCTCCCGGTCAGCCCCGAATTCCTCCGGAGTGATCAGGACCGCCGTGAGCCATCGGTTGCTGCGTCCGTAAGGCACTTCAGGCATGAATTCGAGGCCGGGAAGATCACCGAGGGCCCCTCGATAATGGTCGAATATGCTTCGTTTCCTCTCGACCCGTTCGTCCAGCACCCGCAACTGGCCTCGGCCAATGGCGGCAAGGATGTTGCTCATGCGATAATTGTAGCCGACCTGGGTATGCTCATAATGGGGGGCGGGATCGCGGGCCTGTTGGGAAAGGAACCTCGCCGTCCGGATGAGCCCCTCATCATCCGCCGCCAGCATGCCCCCGCCGGAGGTCGTGACGATCTTGTTGCCGTTGAATGAAAAGACTGCCGCACGGGCCCCCTTGCCGGCGCTCCGTCCCCTGTAGGTCGCTCCCAGCGCCTCGGCGGCATCGCTCACCACCGGAATGCCAAGGGGCGCGCAAACGGCTTCAATTCGATCCAGATCGGCGCATTGTCCGTACAGATCGGTGGGGATGACCGCTTTGGGCAGACAGCCCCGCTTCCGGCAAGCTTCGAGTTCTTCTGCCAGAAGGTCAGGGTCCATATTCCAGGAGCTGCGGTCGGCATCGATAAATACCGGAATGCCTCCCAGGAAGAGCACCGGCGACACACTCCCGATGAAGGTGAGGGTCGATGCCATCACTTCGTCCCCAGGCCCCACATCCAGGATGCGCAAGGCCAGATGCATCGCGGCCGT
The DNA here is from genome assembly GCA_964505935.1 of uncultured Syntrophobacteraceae bacterium. GTDB lineage: Bacteria > Desulfobacterota > Syntrophobacteria > Syntrophobacterales > Syntrophobacteraceae > JADGQM01. The sequence goes on along the minus strand of CAZDKX010000331.1, from coordinate 471 downwards.
CCCGCTGGATACGGCCACGGCATAGTCGAAGCCGGTCTTCTCGCAGAACTCGCGCTCGAAGGCATCCACTTGCGGGCCGAGCGGGGCGATATAATTGCTTTCGAAGGCCTCCTGCACAAACCGCTGTTCATCAGCGCCCATGTGGGGAGGGGACAAAAAAACGCGCGTGCTGTGTTTCTTGTGCATCAGTCCAAGGCTTTTACGAGGTTCTCGGGGTGAGAGATCTCACGGTGAGGCGCATGGGCTTCGGACTCCGGTTCCAGGTACCTATAGAGACCCTCTGCCACCCGCACCCGGATGGTGCACATCCCGATGCTGCGCGCCCCGAGGAAATCCTTTCTTGGGTTGTCCGCCACATAGACCGCCCGTGAAGGCGCGGTTTGCAGCCGTTTCAACATGATCTCGAAGGGCCTGGTTGAAGGTTTCCAGGCATCCCGGCCGTATTCATCGGAAAAGACAATCGCGTCGAAG
>CAZDKX010000330.1:0-5288 GCA_964505935.1 uncultured Syntrophobacteraceae bacterium | reverse complement strand
CCTTGTTGGCCGTCATCTTCACCTGACCTTCGTCACATTCTTGTCAGGGGGCTGGGACGACCCAAGCTTGACGGTCCAGCCCTATGCAGACCATTCCAACGCAAGGGGTTATCCACGGAGAGACGCCCTTGTCTCTTTGCATCCGAGTCGTACAACAGGTGCTCCTTAAGCAGAAACCGTACCATTTCATCATGCCGCAACACGATACGGCTTTTTTTCCATTTCCCTTTTTGCCACTCTGAAGGTTTTCCCCTGAGAAGTCGCGATGCCAAGACCGACTCGGTTTTCAAAACCGAGTCGGTCTTGGGTGTCGCTGTCAGGTATCGTTCCCGTGATTCGTTCCGCTCATCAGCCGGTAAGGCCTGGGAAATGACCGCTTGGACGGCTATGCAACCGCTCACCCGGTTCCCTATTGAAGGGTGCTTTCCAGCAGAGTTACTGATTAATCGCAGACTCACTCAAGGAGAGCAACATGGCTTCGAGTTCTCATCACACATATGGCGAAAAGGGTTTCTCACCTCCTGGATTGTGCCTGCCCTCCCGGTTGTTCCACACCGGTCGCAGTCCTCCCTTTTTCATTCATGGCAGGACTGCTGGTTGCCGAATTATCCCTGAACAACTGTGAAACGCTGGAAAAGTGAGGACGAAATGAATGCTCTGACTTTGGTTTTTGTTGCCCTGTGTGTCTTCGCGCTCGCCTATCGCTACTATGGCCTGTTCATCGCGAACAGAGTCTTGGGTCTAAACGCCAACAAACCCACTCCCGCCGTCGCCATGGAAGATGGGCACGACTATCACGCCACCAACAAGTACGTACTCTTTGGCCACCACTTCGCCGCCATTGCGGCCGCCGGACCGCTGCTGGGGCCGGTCCTCGCCGCTCAGTTCGGGTACCTCCCCGGAGCGCTCTGGATCATCGTCGGCGCGGTGGTTGCCGGCGCCGTGCACGACATGGTGGTGCTCTTCGCCTCGGTACGCCACGAGGGCAAGAGCCTCTCGCTGATCGCCGAAACCGAGATCGGGAAACGGGCGGGCACCGTCGCCTCTTTTGCGATCCTGTTCATCCTCATCCTGACCCTTGCCGGTCTGTCGATTGCTGTGGTGAACGCCATGTTCCAGAGTCCCTGGGGTGCCTACACGGTGTTCTGTACCATCCCCATTGCGCTGATCATGGGTGTCTACATGCATGTGTTGAAGCCGGGGGATGTTAAAGGGGGAAGCATCATCGGCGTGGTCCTGCTGGCATTGACCGTCATTACCGGACCTTATGCCGCATCCAATCCCACTATTTCTTCCATGATGACCCTCTCCAAGAACCAGTTGGCGATTTTCATCCCGATCTATGGCTTTGTAGCATCCGCCCTGCCCGTCTGGTTGCTGCTCTGCCCTCGCGATTATCTCTCGACGTACCTCAAACTGGGCACCATCAGCGCCCTCGCGCTCGGCATCGCCATCGTCCATCCCACCTTGAACATGGCGCCGGTAACCTCCTATGTCCATGGCGGCGGGCCCGTGATCCCTGGAAGTGTCTTCCCCTTCCTTTTCATTACCATCGCCTGCGGCGCCCTTTCCGGCTTCCACGCCATCATCGGCACCGGCACCACCCCTAAGATGGTTTCCAATGAGCGGGACGTCTTGTTCATTGGTTATGGTGCCATGCTGGTTGAAGGTTTCGTCGCCGTAATGGCCCTGGTTGCCGCCTGCGTGCTGGTACCGGCGGATTACTTCGCCATCAACGCTTCGGCCAAGAGCTTCGAGGCCCTCGGCATGAACCCGGTTCATCTCCCGGCGCTGGCCACCGCAGTCGGCGAGCAGCTTCAGGGGAGACCCGGCGGCGCGGTCTCCCTGGCGGTCGGCATGGCCTACATCTTTTCATCGATTCCGTTCATGAAAGGATTGATGGGCTACTGGTATCACTTCGCCATCATGTTCGAAGCGGTTTTCATTCTGACCGCAGTGGATACCGGTACGCGCGTGGGCAGGTACCTTCTGCAGGAGATGATCGGCAAAGTCATTCCCAAATTCAACGAAAAGAAGTGGATGCCGGGCATTGTCATCACCAGTTTCCTCTTTACCCTTTCCTGGGGCTATCTGGTCTACACCGGCGATATCGCTACCATCTGGCCTCTTTTTGGGATGAGTAACCAGCTGCTGGCGACCTGTGCCCTGATCGTCGGCACCACCATGATCATCGGTATGGGCAAGGCCAGATATGCCTGGATTACGGCCGTACCCGGTATCCTCATGGTCCCGATCACCATGTCCGCCGGATACCTGAACGTGGTCAATAATTTCCTTCCCAAAGGACTCTACCTGCTGGTGGTGCTCTCCATCGTCCTGATGGTGTTGATGGCGGTGGTCTTCATCGAAGCCTTCAAGAAGTGGTATCAGCTCCTCCATGCCTCGGCAGCAATACCCCGGGCGGTGGAGAAATACCCTGAACTGGCCCTGCAACGGGCAAGGAAATAACATTTTGGGGTTGCCGTTCAGACAACGCGCGGCAGGTCCGCTGGTTCCCAAGCTGGAGCTTGGGGAACAGCCGGGAGAGGACCCTGCTATGAACCAAACTTGCCAAAGCGGATAGCCTTTTACCGGAGAGGACCATATAATTCCGCTGGTTTCCAAGTTCGCTGGTTCCCAAGCTGGAGCCTGGGAATCAGCGGTGCCAAGGACCATCATTCCGGGGATTCCTTAGACAGCCCCAGGAGGTTTTCTGGAGGGCAGGCAAGACCGGAGCGGGCGGGACTCGATTAACAATGGTCCTGGCGCACCGGCTCATCAGGGGTTGGGACAGCATCCGATGCAGACTGAGCTCATAAAGATCCTTTTCACGCTCATTCAGACCATGTCGGTTTTCCTGGTCGTGGCCTACCTCTACTGTAAATCGCCCTGGTTCAAGCCCCTTACCACGGAAGCCCTGCGTTTGCGGGACCGCATCTACCTCTATTTCTTCTTTTCCGCCATCTCCGTGATGGGGACCTATCTCGGCCTCCCCGTGCGTGATGCCCTGGCCAACACCCGGGCCATCGGTCCCATCCTGGCCGGCATCATCGGCGGGCCGGTGCTCGGCACGGCCGTGGGTTTCACCGGCGGTCTTCACCGCTACTTTTTCGGCGGCTTCACCGCCCTCTCCTGCGGGGTCTCGACCACGGCGGAGGGCCTGATCGGGGGTCTGGTGCATCTCTATCTCTCGGAGGGAAACCGTTCCGACCTGATCTTTCGCCCGAGCATCGTTTTTATGACGACCGTTATTGCGGAGATGATCCAAATGGGGATCATCCTGCTGCTGGCCCGCCCCTACGAGGAGGCCCTCTCCCTCGTCCAAATCATTGCCCTCCCCATGATCGCGACGAGTTCCACCGGAGCGGCCCTCTTCATGAGCATCATTCGTGATCAGAAGAATATCTTCGACAAGGCGGCGTCGATTTTCTCCGCCAAGGCTTTCAAGATTGCCGAACGCACGCTGAGCATCCTGGTCAAAGGATTCGACCGACAGACGGCAGTGGAGATGGCCCGGATCATCCATGAGGAGACAGGCGTAGGCGCCGTTGCCATCACCGATACCGAGCAGGTCCTGGCCTTTGTCGGCACCGGCTCGGACCATCATCGTCCGGAAACCCCCATCTCCTCACCCCTTACCAGGCAGGCCATCGCTGAAAACAAGGTCATCTTTGCCGACGGGGTCCAGGACCATTATCAATGTACCCTGTCGCCGTCGTGCCCTCTAAATTCGGTGCTAGTGGTCCCTCTGAATATGGAAAACGACGTTCTCGGCGTGATCAAGCTCTACGAATCCAAGAACAAACGCTTCCTCAATATGAACAAGTCTTTCGGCGAAGGCATTGGGAGACTGCTTTCCAACCAGCTGCTGCTTTCCCGCTACGAGAAACAGAAGCAGTTGCTGGTCATGGCGGAACTGAAACTGGTGCAGGCCCAGGTCAATCCCCATTTTCTTTTCAACGCGCTCAACACCGTCATTTCCATTGTCCGCCGAGACGCCGACCGGGCCAGGGATCTGTTGATTCATCTATCCAATTTTCTCCGCAAGAACCTCAAACGGAACAGCGATTTTTCCACGCTCAAGGAGGAGCTGGACCACGTCAATTCCTATCTAAAGATTGAAAAGGCGCGGTTTGAAGACCGCCTGACGGTGGAAGTGGATGTGGACCCCACGCTGCTCCACCTGAGAATTCCCACCTTCACCCTGCAGCCGCTCATCGAAAATGCCATCAAGCACGGCATCGCCAACCTGCTTGACCAGGGTGTGGCGAAGATCCGCGCCTATCGCCGGGACAGCCTGGCGTTTATCGAGATTGAAGACAATGCGGGCACCTATTGTACCGAAGGGGCGACAGACGGGCTTGGCACAAAGATCGTCGACAAGCGAATCAAGTTCCTGATGGGCAGTCAATTCGGGACCACGGTCTTCTGTGTGCCGCATGAACTGACGCGGGTCACTGTTCAGATTCCGGTGGAAGTCGAGGATCCCCTATGCGTGCTCTGATCGTGGATGACGAGATCCATGCCCGTGAAGAGCTCGAAGTCCTGCTGCAGGAAACGGGCGAATTCAGCGTCGTCGTGAAGTGCGCCAATGCCCTGGAGGCGCTCCAGGCCATCCGCAAAGAAAAACCCCAGGTGCTCTTCCTGGATATCCAGATGCCGGTGGTGAGCGGCTTCGAGCTGCTCAGCATGATCGATGAAGAGCTCATGCCCATCGTCGTGTTTGTGACCGCCTACGACGAGTATGCGCTCAAAGCCTTCGAGGAAAGCGCCCTTGACTACCTGCTCAAGCCCGTCGAAAAAGAGCGGCTGACCCGAACCGTCAAGAAGCTCAAACGGATGCTGCACGAAGGAAGCCGGGGAGTCTACACGGGACCCGTGATCACTCGGATACCCTGCGTCCTCGCCAACCGGATCAAGCTCATCAATGTCGCCGACGTAGACCACATCCGCTCCGATATCGCCGGGGTTTACGTGATGTGCCGCAACGGCGAATTCTATACCGAACTCACCTTGAAGGTGCTGGAAAACCGTTCCCTTTTCGTAAGATGCCACAAACAGTTTCTGGTCAACCTCGATCAGGTCGACGAGATCATCCTCGGCGAAAACCTCCTTGCCCAGATCACCACCAAAGCCGGCCACTCCGTGCCCGTCAGCCGGCGCCATCTCAAGAAGTTGAAGGAAAGGCTCGGCATTTAGCGTACGTGCGGCTCGCCGTGAACGCTTCTTAGAGCTTGTCCATAAATAAGCCGCAAGTCTGCTCAGTCCCCCTTTGGCAAAGGGGGACC
>CAZDKX010000329.1:1569-5298 GCA_964505935.1 uncultured Syntrophobacteraceae bacterium | reverse complement strand
CCTTCTTCGAGAATGAAGCCGGCGGTAAGATAGAGCGGCTTCGCCCCGCGCATGGCGAGATCATTGACCGTGCCGTGGACCGCCAGGCTGCCGATATTGCCTCCCGGGAAGACAATGGGATCGACCACGTAGGAATCCGTCGTCATGGCGATCCGGCCGCCATGGACCTCGACCACGGCGCTGTCATTCATTTCGCTCAGATAGACGTTGTCCAGGGATTTCATAAAGAGGTCCCGGACGAGCTCGTGCGTAGCCCTGCCGCCGCTTCCCTGATCAAGCTGGATGGTTTCCGCGTGCATGCTGTTCAACCTTTACCTTGTCCACGAGATTATATAAAAACTATTTCATCCACGAAGTCACACAAAGAAACACGAAGGAATCAGAGAAAACTCGTTTGCTTTACCACCCTGGCAAAGGCCGGGGGCGGATCCCCTCAAGCAACTGAGATTCCGGCTTGCGCCGGCATGAAGAACCAAGGCCTTCATTCACTTTGAGATCGCTGCAAAACACAAACCCTTCGTGTGTCTTCGTGTGACTTCGTGGATGAAAAGGGTTTTCCTTGTTCCCCACACCCCGAGTACCCGCCCCCGTCATTCATGATAGCGATAGTAAGCGCCGCAGGTGCCTTCACTGGAGACCATGCACGGCCCCAGCGGCGTCTGCGGGCTACACGCTTTGCGAAACAGCCCGCAGGCGGGCGGGGTGATCACGCCCCGCAGGACTTCCCCGCAACGGCAGCCGGGATGCTCCTTCACCTGGATGACCGGCATGGCAAAGCGCCGGGTCGCGTCATAGCGCTCCCACTGTGGCCGCACCGTGAGCCCGCTTTTGGGAATGGGGCCCAGCCCGCGCCATGTGGCATCCGCGGGTTCGAAGATCTCGCTCATGAGTCGCCTGGCCGCCACGTTTCCCTCCCAGCCAACCGCTCTTCGGTACTGGTTGACCACTTCCGCCCGGCCCGCTTGCAGCAGGTCAACGAGGCAATAGATGCCCTGCAGCAGGTCGAGAGGCTCGAAACCGGTCACGACACAGGGGATGTGATGGCGGCGGACCACCTCCTCATAGGGTGCCGCCCCGATGATGGTGCTCACGTGGCCGGGGCAAAGAAAGCCGTCCAGGTGGAGGTCTTCCGCCTCGAGCAGCGCCTCCATGGCCGGCGGCAGCAGTTTGTGGGCAGAAAAAACGCTGAAGTTATGCAGATCCTCCATCGCCGCCTGCCGGACGGCAGCGGCCACCGTTGGGGCCGTGGTTTCAAAGCCGATTCCAAGGAACACCACCTGCCGGTCAGGGTTGTCGCGGGCGATTTGCAGCGCCTCGAGGCTCCCGTAGACAATACGGACGTCCGCTCCCTTGCCGCGTTCCGCATTGAGCGAGGAGAAGGAGCCCGGGACACGCACCAGATCACCGAAGGTGGCAACAATCACCCCGGGCTGTTGTGCCAGCCAGATGGCCCGGTCGATGTCTTCGTTGGCGGTCACACACACCGGGCAACCCGGGCCGCTGATGAGCTGGATGGAGGGAGGCAGGAGCTGCCGCAGACCAAGGCGAAAGATGGCCACGGTATGGGTGCCGCAGATCTCCATGAGCTTATAGGGACGAGGGCCGGCACCACGCCGCTGCAGCACCTCCAGCAGGCCCTTGGCAAGTTGCGGGTCACGGTATTCATCCAGAAATTTCAAGCTGACTACTCCCTGAATGGGGACGAAACTTCATGTATGGTTGCTGTTGTTCGCAATCACTGTTGGGTCACGCTCCGCTCGACCCAACCTACGCGTGATGCTGCTTCCCCGTTGATAAGAAACTCGAACCCCCAAGAGCATCCTTGAACTTCGTTTTCTTCGTGGTTAATAGAGACGGTCTTCAAGGCTTCCGAGCCTGCTTCAGCCACTCGCGGGCCACATAGGCCTGACCGAGGGCAATGCAGGCATCGTTCGCAGGCACTTCCACATGAGAATGGACTTCGAAACCGCGCTCGGCCAGGAGGCTCACCAGATGTTCGAAAAGATAGGCATTCTGGAATACCCCACCGCTCAAGGCTATGTGCTGCAAGCCGGCTTCGCCGGCAATCACCGTTGCGGCATCGGCCAGGAGGGAAACGACACCATTATGAAAGCGAGCCGAGATGATGCCGGGAGTGACGCCGTTCCTGATATCGTCAACGACTTGAACCATCATGGGAAGCGGGTCCAGAATCCAAACCCCGTTTTCCTGGGTCACCGATCCTTGGTACTGGTCGGCGTGCTCTTCAAGGGCCTGTTCGAGCTCAATGGCTGCCTGCCCCTCATAGGTAACGGCAGACCGCAAGCCGATTAGGGCGGAGACGGCATCAAAGAGACGGCCGCAGGAGGAAGTCAGGGGGGCATGGAGGTTGCGTTCGAGCATCTGCAGGACGATCCTGACTTTTTCCCGAGGCCATCGCTCGAGGATATCCGCAAAACGCTCGCAGCCACGCGCGGGATCAAGGCTCCAGAGATAGGTCAAGGCCATGCGCCAGGGCTCTCTGACGGCCATGGTTCCCCCGGGAAGCGGAATCTTACGGAAGTGCCCCAGCCGTTCGCACCCGGCACCCTCGACGCGCAGGATTTCCCCGCCCCAGATGGTGCCGTCCGTACCATACCCCGTGCCATCCATGGCCAGCCCGAGCACGGGACCGGAAAGGTGCTGTTCGGCCATGACCGAAGCGATGTGCGCGTGATGGTGCTGCACCGCCAGCCGGGGCAGGTCTTGCCGTGCCAGGGCCCACTGCGTGCTGAGATAGTCGGGATGAAGATCGTGGGCCAGGCATGCGGGCTTGATCTCGAGGACCTTCTGCAGGTGGGCGATAGCCTGTTCAAAGGAATGAAGGGTTTCGAGGTTTTCGAGATCGCCTATGTGCTGGCTGAGAAAGGCTTCCTTGCCTCGGGTAAGGCAGACGGTATTCTTCAGTTCAGCGCCCACCCCCAGCACTGACGGCCCCGCTTCCGCCAGAAAGACCGGCACCGGCACATAGCCTCGCGCCCGGCGCAGCGGCCGGGGTTGCCCGTGGAGCACCCGCGTCACGGAGTCATCGCAGCGCATATGGATGTTGCGGTCATGAAGCAGCAAAAAGTCGGCAATATCCTTCAATCTTTCCCTAGCTTCAGGGTTGGCCATGACGATCGGTTCGTCGCTTTGGTTGCCGCTGGTCATCACCAAAGCTTCAAAGGGACTTCCCTGAAACAGCAGGACGTGGAGCGGCGTGTAGGGCAAAAAAGCCCCCAAAAAGCGATTTTGCGGCGCAACGCCGGGGGCAACAACGAGCCCCTCAGGGGCCCGCTTGCGCTTGAGGAGCACGATGGGCCGCTTGAGGTCCTGCAGCAGCTCGGCTTCCCGTTCATTCACCTGGCAGCAGCGCGTGACCGCTTCAAGTCCGCTGAACATGACGGCAAACGGCTTCTCCTCGCGAACCTTGCGACTCCGCAGGCGGCTCACGGCGCTTTCCCGGGTGGCCAGGACCGCCAGGTGGAAGCCCCCCAACCCTTTGATCGCCAATATTGCCCCCTCCTGCAGCCGAAGGACGGCTTCCTTCATCGCCCGATCACCCGCGGCAAGCTTTTCGCCACCAGCGGCTTCGAGCCACACCTTAGGCCCGCATTCCCAGCAGGCATTGGGTTGGGCATGGAAGCGCCGGTCCCTCGGATTGTCGTATTCGTTCTGACAGGCAGGACACATGGTGAAGGGCGCCATCGTGGTTTTGTCACGATCATAGGG
>CAZDKX010000329.1:0-1469 GCA_964505935.1 uncultured Syntrophobacteraceae bacterium | reverse complement strand
CCTCGATCTCGACGCCATCAGCCTGGTTCCGCACCCATCCGCTAAGCCGATGGCGATCAGCCAGCCGGCAAATGAAGGGGCGGAACCCCACGCCCTGGACGATGCCTCGAACCCGGATCGTGACGCGTCGCCGGGACGCTCCGGGACCCGTTCCCAGGCCGATGCTCTGCTCCGCAAGGCTGAGGGTTGCGGGTTGCGGGTTGCGGGTTGCGGGCTCCTCGAGGCCCTTTTCGAAATTTAGGCAGTCCCGTGGGGACATGAGCAACTGCTCCGCGGTTAGGCCGGTGCTCCAAGTGGCAGCCGCATTTCTAATCAGCCTGTTCTGGCTTGCTGCTTCTCCCGGACCTTCTTTTCCAGCCAGGCAAACCAGGCCGGCAACCCCTCGCCGGTACGACAGGAAACCTCGAAGATCTCCTGGCGAGGGTTGATCTGGCGGGCTCTTTCCCGAATCTTCGCCACATCGCAATCGATATAAGGCAGAAGATCGATCTTGTTGACCAGGAGCACGGACGAAAGCTGAAACATCAGCGGGTACTTGGACGGTTTGTCGTCGCCCTCGGTTACGCTGAGGATCATAACCTTCTCATCTTCACCCAGATTGAATTCGGCGGGGCAGACCAGATTCCCGACGTTCTCGATGATCAGCAGGTCGAGGGTCTGCAAGTCCAATGATTCCATGGCCAGCTGAACCATATTGCCATCCAGGTGACAGCCGCCATCGGTATTGATCTGAACGGCCTGGACCCCTTTGCGCTGAATGCGCTCGGCATCAAATGACGACTGCAGGTCGCCTTCGATCACGGCCATGCGGATTCGGTCAGCCAGGGCTTCGACGGTTCTCTCCAGCAGCGACGTCTTGCCCGCCCCGGGGGAACTCATCAAGTTGAAGACAAAGATGCCCGCATCGTCGAAACGTTTACGGTTCGCCTCGGCCAGCCGGTCGTTGGCCTGCAGGATATTTCGGACCACAGGAACCTTAATTTCCGCCATCATCATCCCTCGTTTCACCTTCAATGTTCACCAGCGATAGTTCTCTTCCACTCACCAGCTTGAGATCCGGCCTCCCACACTGAGGGCACAGAAACACCTGATCAATAACCTCAAAACGCTGATCACACCCCGAACAATGAGCCACGATCGGGGGCGCTTCGATTTCGAGCGCCGCTCCCGCAGCAACGGTATCCTGGCTCACCATCTCAAATGAAAAGGTCAGCGCCTCCGGGACAACCCCTGCCAAAGCCCCGATCTGCAGTCTGATCACGTGGACTTTCTCGAGGTCATGCCGCCGAGCCTCCTCCACGACAATTTCCAGGAGGCTTTCCGCAATCGCCAACTCGTGCATGAATCATCCCAATGAAATACGTGACTGTCCAAGAGCAAGAGGCTGTCCAAAATTAAGTGGCAGTTATTGCAATCTTTTTCAAACCAGTAGAGTAGAGAGGAAGGCATAAGATGTTTAGGCCACAGGC
>CAZDKX010000328.1:2684-5326 GCA_964505935.1 uncultured Syntrophobacteraceae bacterium | reverse complement strand
ACCCATCACCCATCACCCATCACCCATCACCCATCACCCATCACCCATCACCCATTACCCATCACCCATTTCATTCATTTCTTCGAAAGCGGTTTCCCAGGGCCGCGGGGTGATGCCAAACAGGCGGGCGATTTTGGAACAGTCGAGTACCGAATAGGATGGGCGAGGGGTAAGGAGCGGGTATTCGGCAGAGGTAATGGGCACCACGCGTTCGGCCTTTACCGGGCCCTGGCGGCGAGCATAGTCAACGATAAGCCGGGCAAAATCGTACCAGGTGGTCTGACCGGCATTGCAGAAATGATAGGTACCCCAGGTGGTGCGGTCGGCATCGGCAAGCACTCTCATGGCGACGGCCGTCAGCGCGCCGCTGAGATCTCCCGTCCAGGTGGGGCTTCCGTATTGATCGGCGACGACCCGCAACTCTTCTCTTTCGCCGGCCAGACGTCGAATGGCTTTCACGAAGCTGTTGCCGTGAATGCCATAGAGCCAGGCGGTTCGCACAATGAGATGTTCCGGCAGGTGGGTGCGAACTGTCTGCTCACCCTCCCACTTGCTGTGGCCATAGACACTGAGCGGATTGGCAGGATCATCTTCTTTGTACGGCTGGTTGGCCTTGCCGTCAAAGACATAGTCGGTAGAAATGTGGATGAGGGGAAGATGATGGCGGCGGCACGCCACGGCAAGGTTTTCCGGGCCGGTGCGGTTGACGGCGAAGGCGAGTTCGGGTTCCTTTTCGGCTTTGTCGACCGCGGTATAGGCGGCACAGTTGATCACCAGGAACGGCCGGTGATGCCCCAGCGCGGTATCAACGTCGGGTGCGCGGGTGATATCGATTTCCCCCAAATCGAGCCCAACGGGCGCGAAACCGCTTGCCTGCAGGCGCACCAGAAGATCGCGCCCGAGCATGCCGCGATGGCCGATCACGAGAATGGGTTGTTGATCCGGACGTATCATGGCTTACTCCTGGAACAGAGGAAGCTCCTTCTCGGGCATGGTGGAAAGCGTTGGCGCGTCACGGTCTTTGCCCGAGAGAATGGGATTGGTGAGCGGCCAGGTGATGCCCAGAGCGGGGTCATCCCAGCGGATGGTGCGTTCTTCTGCTGGAGCGTAATAGGTCGTGCACTTGTAGAAAACCGTGGCCGTCTCGCTCAGGACGCAGAAGCCGTGAGCAAAGCCCTCCGGAATGAAGATCTGCCGACAGTTATCGGAAGAGAGCACCGTGCCTGCCCATTGACCAAAGGTTGGCGAACCCTTTCTGATATCAACCGCCACATCGAAGACTTCGCCTTCGACGGCCATGACCAGTTTGCCCTGGGGACTTCCCAGTTGATAATGCAGTCCTCGCAGGACCCCGTGTTTGGAGTGGGAAATATTGTCCTGGACAAAGCTTTCGGGGACGCCATGGGCGTGATAGCGCTCCTGGTGATACGATTCGAAAAAATGCCCCCGATGGTCATTGAAGATGCGGGGTTCGAGAAGCAGAACGCCCGGCAGCCGGAGCGTGGACGCTTGAAAACTGGAACCGGGAACAGGGCGCGAAGGGTTTGATGCTACCATTTCGGCTCATCCAGTAGTTGCAGCAGGTATTGTCCATACTGGTTCTTTGCCAGCGGTTCGGCAAGGGTTCGCAGGCCGTCGGCACTGATGAAGCCCATGCGATAGGCGACTTCTTCCACGCAACCGACTTTCAGGCCCTGGCGCCTTTCGATGGTCTCGATGAAGGTGCAGGCCTCGAGCAGGGATTCCGGCGTTCCCGTATCGAGCCATGCGAAACCCCGGCCAAGCAATTCCAGACGCAGTTCCTCCCGCTGAAGGTAGACATTGTTCACATCGGTAATTTCGAGCTCTCCGCGGGCTGAAGGTTTCAAAGTGGAGGCAATTTCAACGACCTGGTTGTCATAAAAATAAAGCCCGGCAACTGCAAACGAAGATTTGGGGGCCGCGGGCTTTTCTTCGATACTGAGCACCCTGCCGTCGTCCTTGAACTCGACTACGCCATACCTTTGAGGATCGCGCACCCAGTATCCAAAGATCAAACCGCCTTGTTCGAGCTGGGCGGCCCGGCGCAACGTCCTTTGAAAACCGTGTCCGAAAAAGATGTTGTCGCCCAGAATCAGGCATACCCGGTCCCCGCCGATGAAGTCTCTTCCCAGCACAAAAGCCTGCGCCAGTCCTTCGGGACGAGGCTGTTCCACAAAGGAAAATTGCACTCCCCATTGGCTGCCGTCTCCGAGGAGCTCGCAAAACTTCGGCAAATCCACCGGGGTGGAAATGATGAGGATATCGCGAATGCCCGCCAACATGAGGACCGACAGGGGATAGTAGATCATGGGTTTGTCGTAGACCGGCAGCAGCTGTTTGCTCACTACCCGGGTTATGGGCCAAAGCCGAGTCCCGGCGCCACCGGCCAGGACGATGCCCTTCCAGGGAGCAGGCGAGGCAGGATTTGCGCTTCTCTGAGTTACCGCCTTCATCGTTTGCCCTCGATTTCCGAATTCACTGTTGAGCCCCCACAGGTGAGATCAATGGAACCACCATACCCGACACCAAACAGTGCGCGCTGTAACCTGCATCTCGGCACAAACTGCCCTCGACTTTAAATAAATCCCCCATCACCCCCTCACCCATTACCCATCACCCAT
>CAZDKX010000328.1:0-2584 GCA_964505935.1 uncultured Syntrophobacteraceae bacterium | reverse complement strand
ACCCATTACCCATTACCCATTACCCACATACCAGGCGATCGTTTTTCGCAAACCTGATTCGAAGACCTCTTTGGGTTGCCAGCCCAACTGGGTCCTGATCTTTGAACAATCGACCGCGTAGCGCCGGTCATGGCCGGGGCGATCTTTCACAAAGGTGATCAGCGAGGCGTGGGGCGCATGGGGAGAATGGGGAAAGAATTCGTCCAAGATGCTGCAGATGGTCTTGACCAGGTCGATGTTGGCTTTTTCGCACATGCCGCCGATGTTGTAGGTCTCACCCGGCACCCCTCGAGCCAGCACCAGCGCCAGGGCCTTACAGTGATCGCCTACATAGAGCCAGTCACGAACATTGAGGCCGTCGCCATAGACCGGCAAGGACTTGCCGTTGACGGCATTTGTGATCATGAGGGGAATGAGCTTTTCGGGAAACTGTCTCGGACCGTAGTTGTTGGAGCAGTTGGTGGTCAGTGTGGGCAGCCCGTAGGTGTGATGGTAGGCCCTCACCAGATGGTCGCTGGCAGCTTTGGAAGCGGAATATGGGCTGTTGGGAGCGTAGGGCGTGGTTTCGGAAAAGGGAGGATCGTCGGGGCCCAGCGTGCCGTAGACTTCGTCGGTGGAAACATGGAGAAAGCGAAAAGCTGCCTGCTTGTCGGCCGGGAGTCCCTGCCAGTAGTGGTGGACTTCCTCCAGCAGGTGAAAGGTGCCTACTACGTTGGTTTGAATGAAATCCGCCGGCCCGGTGATGGAACGATCAACGTGGGATTCCGCCGCGAAATTCACGATGGCGTGAGGGCGCTGGCTCTCCAGAATATGGGCGACCAGCGCGCGGTCGCCAATGTCTCCCTGGATGAAGAGGTAATCGGGGTCGTCTTCCAGGGTTTTGAGGTGGCCGGGATTGGCGGCATAGGTCAGAAGATCAAGATTGGCGATTCGAGCATTCCCGCCCTGCCGCTGGGCCAACACGAAGTTGCTGCCAATAAAACCCGCCCCGCCGGTAACCAGATAGGTTTCCATCCTTAAGTTCCCATTGCTTCAGTTGATCGGGGTTGCTGCCAGCCCATTGTCGAAAGCCAAGCGGCCCGTCGCGAAAAGTTGCGAGTTGCGGGCTGCGAGTTGTCCGTTAGGCTCCGTCCTTTTCATGGTTTCAGGGTGTCCCGAAGGGACATGAATTACTCTTGCAGAAGTCTCGAATCGCGTCGCCCCGGCGTGCTTCCAGCCGTGGTCCAGGAAACTAATAGCCTGGATTCCGGCCCAAAAACCCTGCCGGAATGACGCCCCGAGGGACTTGTGCACGAGGCTCCAAGGACCCAACTACTATCATAAAGGCCACGAAGATCACGAAGGAAGCCTCTTTTGGGAGCCTCTGAAGATTCATGCTTTTCGTGGCTTCAAAGGATAGTATATTTTTCAATAATTTCCAAGACTCGGCAACCACTTTTCCTCCCCCTCACCCCTCACGCCTCACCCCTAACCCCTCAACCCACATGCCGATAAAGCAGGCTCCCCACCAGACGGAGAAGGGGCATGGGCATGGCGGCGAAAATCTTGTTATGCGCCCCGGTGACTTTCGGGGACTCTTTGACGTAGGTAGAACGGGTGAGATCGTACTTGGTGTAGCACAGGGGCTCTTCGGTTGCGCCCCATCCTCGCTTGAACTGGAGCAATCCGTCGTTTTCCGGTTCGGTCCTGCCAAAGGAGAGGCTGCGAAATCCATTCACAACATACCATCGGATCGCTTCCCACATGACCAGGTTGTTCGCTCTCAGGTGCTGGTGCCGTCTATCCGACGCGCCGTATTTATAGACCGCCCTGTCTCTGAAATGCAGGAAGACGGCGCCGGCGACGGCCTCGCCCCGATGGGAGGCGAGGGCCACGATGCCGTGGCCTGTGGCGAGCACATGGGTCTGGAGCTTCTCGAAAAAGCGGTTGGGCTGGGGCGGGAGACCGTGCATCTTTCTGGTCAGGTAATTGAGCTGAATGAACTCCTGCAGGGCCTTTGCCGAGGTTTCCAGCGTGACTTCGACGCCGCTTTTTTGAGAATTTCGAATGTTCCTTCTCGTGCTTTGCCGCAGCCCTCGGAACAGCGAGGACTCGCCCCTGGCGAGGTCAAGGACGTGGTGGTGATACCGAACCGAGGGGGGAATATCGGTCGGGAGCCTGCTGCCGGCGCGCAGTTCGAGGGACTGCCATCCGGCTTTGCGACCGAATGCGAGGGCCGTCTTCAACAGCTCGTGAAACCCCATCCCCGTAGACAAGATTGGCTCGCAACAGTCGGTAAACGGCAGGGAAACGCCCCTCCTGCCGGTCAGGATGCTGCGAATCTCCATGCATGCCAGCAGCACGGCGAAACCCTGCTTCTCAATCAACCCCAGATAGCAGGGGGCATAGCCGTATGATTCACGCAAAACTCTTGCCCATGCCGCGGAGTGGAAAACTGTTGCTTCCGGGCATTGGGCGAGCATTTCGTCCCAGCCGGGGAATTCCAAAGGATTGAAAACCTCCAGGGTCGTGCTCCTTTCTTCGCCTCTTTAGTCTGACAGGCCGACCGAAAATGATGCGCATTCATTCTGAGCTGTGCTCTCCA
>CAZDKX010000327.1:0-5326 GCA_964505935.1 uncultured Syntrophobacteraceae bacterium | reverse complement strand
TCCCGCGACATTCGCTTCAACAAGTACTGTTCCGGGTTCTGCTGCATGCATGCCATCAAGGAGGCGATCATCGGTCTGGAACATGATCGAGAGGCGGAAGTCTACATTTTCGGGATGGATATCCGCGCGGTCGGGAAGAATTTCGAGGAGTATCGCAACCGGGGGGCAAACGAGGCCGGCATCAAGTTCGTTCGGAGCCGGGTAGCCGAGATCATCGAGGACAAGGATCACACCCCAATCCTCATTTATGAAGACACCAAAGAGCGCCAGGTGAAGCAGCTGCCGGTGGACCTCGTGATTCTGGCTACCGCGTGCCAGCCCAGTGAGGGCGTGGTCAAGCTGGCCGAAACTCTTGGCATAAAGACCAACGACTTTGGGTTTATTGATACCGCCTCCTATCTGCCTCTCGACACCTCGCGCCCGGGCATCTTCGTTTGCGGTTGTGCGCAAAGTCCCATGGATATTCCTGAATCGGTTGCTCAAGCCAGCAGTGCCGCTGCCATGGCAGCCCAGGTTCTGTCAGGTCCTGAGACCGAACGTCTCGCCTCCTGAAGGAGAACAAGTCAATGAGTGGTGATACTGGGAAGTCAGAAGAGCTCAACACCAAGGAAGTCAAGACGGGCGTTTTTGTCTGTCACTGTGGTTCCAATATTGCCGGTCTCCTGGATTGCGAAGCGCTGGTCGAGTATGCATCCAAGCTGCCCAACGTGGTTTATGCCAAGAACAATCTTTACACCTGCTCGGAAGCCGGGATTGGCGAGATCATGAACGCCATCAAGGAACAGGGCCTCACGCGCGTCGTGGTAGCCTCCTGCTCACCCCGCACCCACATGCCGCTCTTCAAGAGTGCCTGCGCCGAGGCGGGGTTGAACCCTTACCTGTTTGAAATGGCAAACATTCGTGATCAGTGCTCCTGGGTCCACATGCAGGAGAAAGCCGATGCCAACCTCAAGGCGCGCGACCTGATCCGCATGGCGGTGGCCAAAGCCGAATTCCTCCAGCCGCAGCAGGACATTGAAGCCTCCCTGGTGCGCAAAGCGGTGGTGATTGGCGGAGGTATCGCCGGCCTGTCGGCGACCGTCGCTCTGGCGAACATCGGAACGGAAGTGGTGCTCGTGGAAAAGGCGCCCGAACTCGGCGGGTTGTTGCGGCGGATCAACCGGGTTGGACCGCGCGGCGACAAGGCTTCCGAGCTGGTCGCTAAGTTGGTGGCACAGATTCAAGCAAAGCCGAAGGTGACATTGCTCTTGGAGAGTGAGGTGGCGGCGGTCGGCGGGGTGGTCGGGAATTACGAGGTCACGCTTCGCAACAAAGATGGTGCCGAACGGAGGGAGACCGTCGGCTGCATCGTGGTGGCCACCGGGGCGGTGCCGTTTACTCCCGAAGGAATGTATGGGTACAACGGGAAGAACGTGATCACCCAGATCGAACTGGAAGAGAAGCTCCGGGACGGGACCCTCGATGCCAAGCGCATCGTGATGATCCAGTGCGTGGGCGCCAGGTCCCCCGAGCGCACCTACTGTGCGAGGATCTGCTGCCAGACCGCCATCAAGAATGCCCTGTACATCAAGGAGCTCAATCCCGAGGCCTATGTTCATATCCTCTATCGGGACATTCAGATGTATGGGACGGAAAACGAACGGATGCTCTGGGATTCGCGCGGCAAGGGCGTTCGCTACGACATTTACACCGAGGAACGGCCACCCGCGGTGAAGGATGGGGTGGTGGAGGTTTACCAACCGCTGCTGGGTGAGGTGGAAGAGATTCCCTTCGATCTGCTGGTGCTCTCCACCCCGCTGGTCGCTCCCCAGGATTCCCCGGCAGTTGCCAACCTGATGCGCATTCCCGTCGATCAGAACGGTTTCTACCTCGAAGCCCATGCGAAGCTCCGTCCGTTGGATTTTGCCAGCGACGGCATTTTCCTCTGCGGCACGGCCCGCTATCCGGCAACGGTCAGGGAAGCTCAGGCCCAGGGACTGGGCGCGGCCTCCCGAGCCAGCACGGTGCTCTCGAAGGACAAGCTGGTCTTCAGCGCGCTCGTCTCCTATGTTACCGAGAAGTGTGACGGCTGTGCCTTGTGTATCGATTTGTGTCCGTACTATGCGATTTCCCTTGAAGAATACGATGATGAGAGCGGCCGAAAGCGCAAACGCGTGAAGTCTGACAACATCCTCTGCAAGGGATGCGGAGTATGCGCAGCCACTTGTCCCAAAGGAGGCATCATCGTGCACGGGTTCACCGGGGAGCAGATCAGGGCCCAGGTGGACGCTGCTCTCGAAGTGGTCTAGGGTTGTGGGCGAATTGCTCGGTTTACTAAGTTCGTTGATCTTTTGAGAAAGGAGTTTCCCTCGATGTCTGATGATTTCAAACCGGTCATCCTAGGGTTCTTGTGCACGTGGTGAGCATATGCTGCTGCTGACCTGGCTGGGGTCAGTCGTATGCAGTATCCGTCCAATCTGCGCATCATTCGCGTGATGTGCTCGGGGATGGTCGGTCCCGATATGGTGGTGCGCGCGCTGTCGAAGGGAGCGGATGGGGTCATCGTGTTGGGCTGCCACCTCGGGGAATGTCACTATCTGGAGGGCAATTACAAGGCTAGTGTACGCAGCGATGTCATTAACGTCGTACTGGAAAGTTGTGGGATTGATCCGGCTCGGTTCCGAGCCAAATGGGTTTCTTCCGCAGAGGCACCGAAGTTTGTCGAAGTTGTGACCGAGTTCATACAAGATATCAAAGACCTGGGTCCCAACCCGCTGAAGGAAATGAAAGCCAAAGCGGCCTGACCAGTTTCGAACAGGGCGCGAGCCCGCTTATAGAGGTGTTACATGGCAGCTAGGGTAGCGGAAGAGTGGTTGAACGCCTGTTCGGGTTGTGAGATCTCGGTGGTTGATCTGGGTGAGCGATTGCTGAAGGTGCTGGAGCTCGTCGAGTTCGTTCACATCCCGGTGCTGATGGATCACAAGTACTTTGGACAGTTGGGGGAGGGGAAGCACATTCACATCCCCGAGGCGGACGTAGGCATCATCAGCGGCAGTATTCGGAATGCGGAGCATCTGGAAGTAGCCGAGGAGATGCGCAAGCAATGTAAGATTATTGTGGCCCTGGGCACCTGTGCGACCCACGGGGGCATCCCGGCACTGGCCAATTCCTACGAGAATCAGGAAATCCTGGAACGGTACTATTCAACCGAGACCACCGACAAACCGGAGAGTTATCCGACCGATGGGGTGCCACCGCTATTGGACACCTGTTATGCGCTGGATGAGAAGATCAAGGTGGATGTCTATCTGCCTGGTTGCGCTCCCCACCCGGACCAGGTTTTTGTCGGCTTGGCGGCGCTTCTTGGGCTCATGCCGCTGGCATTGCCCGATAAGAGTGTCTGCGATACCTGCCCGACTATTAGAGAAGGCAAAGGGCAGGTCAAGCAACTGCGGCGTTTCCTTGAGGCCCCACACTATGGGGCCCCCGATGAACCATTGGACAAGATGCGCTGTCTCCTGGAACAAGGGTTCCTGTGCATGGGACCGGTGACCAAAGCCGGCTGCGGCGGGGATGGGGTTGTTCCGCGCTGCATTGTTGCCCGCGTACCTTGTCGGGGCTGCTATGGGCCGGTGGAGCAGGACGGCAACCAGCTCCTGGGCATGCTCAATGCGCTGGCGTCCAATGGCATCGACATCAAATCGCTGCCCGACTACGCTTCTCTGTTGCGCTTTTCCGGGGCCCACCATCTGCTGACGCCGCGGAAGAAATAGAGGGAGGATGAAAACATGGCGCGAGTAATCAACATTGCTCCCATAACCCGCATCGAGGGGCACGGCTCGGTTGAGATCCAACTTGATGATGGGGGGAGTGTTAGCAGCACCAAAGTACACTACATGTCCCTGCGGGGCTTTGAGAAGTTCATTGAGGGCAAGCCTGCCGAGGAGGTCCCCCGCATTGTCAATCGTATCTGCGGGATCTGTCCGTGGCACCATCACATGGCCTCGAACAAAGCCGTCGACCGTTGTTTTGGCGTAACCCTGCCGCCCGCCGGATGGAAACTGCGCGAATTCGCGCAGACCATGTCTCATGCCGAAGACAAATTGCTGCACTTCTATTTTCTCGCGGCAGCGGACTTTGTGATGGGACCGGATGCCCCCTATGAGGTGCGCAACGTCATCGGGGTCGCCAAGGCCAATCCCGAGCTGGCCACCAAAGCGGTCCAGATGCGTTATATGGCGAAAATGATCCTCGAAAAGCTGGGCGGCAAGGCCATTCATCCCCATGCCGGGGTGGCGGGCGGTTTCTGTCGACCGCTGCTCGACTCGGAACGCCTGGATTTCCTGGAAAAACTCAAGGTGCTCCTGGAATTTTCCCACGACACCCTGAAATTCGCAAAGGCCAACGTCTTCCCCAAATATTTGGATGTGGTGAAGACCCTCGGGGTGATCAACACCGGGTTCCTCGGCACCGTCGACGACCAGGGCAATCTGGCCCTCTACGACGGCAAGTTGCGCTTGATGAAACCCGATGGCTCCTTTGTGGATTTCAGTACCCAGGATTACATCGACTATCTGGGTGAAGCGGTAGTCCCCTACTCCTACGGCAAATTCCCGTATGCCCGGTGCTGGGATGAGGGTTTCTCCCTGGATATCGACAAGCCCAAGGGCATTTACCGGGCCAACTGTCTCGCCCGGATCAATGTTTGTGACGCGATCTCGACGCCGCGGGCCCAGGCGGAGCTGGAAGAGTTCCGCAAGGCTTTCGGACGGCCCGCGCAGCTGACTTTGCTCTATCACTGGGCGCGGTTGATCGAGGATGTGTATGCCTACGAGCATGCCATCGAGCTGCTGGAAGATCCGGCGATCTGTGACACGGACATTCGCGCCAAGGTGGAGCCCAAGGCGGGAAGAGGGGTGGGTTGCGTGGAAGCCCCGCGCGGGACCCTGATTCACGATTACACCACGGATGACAATGGTCTGATCAAGCACGCCAACCTCATCGTGGGAACGACCCACAATCTTGGTCCCATCAACATGAGCGTCAACCAGGCCTCGAAGATGCTGATCAAGAACGGCGAGGTGAACGAGGCGATCCTCAACATGATTGAGATGGCGATACGCGCCTACGACCCTTGAATTAGCTGCGCCACTCATTGCCTGGACGGCAATAATGGGTTTTCGATCAAAGTCATCAACGCCAAGGGTGAAATCATCACCAGGCGGCCTCGGTAGCATGGAGGGGGCAACTTCTCTGAGTTAGAAGCGGTGCGAACTTAGGCCACAGGCGAATAATATTTGTCCGTGACATCCAGACCGACTCGGTTTTCAAAACCGAGTCGGTCTCC
>CAZDKX010000326.1:0-5354 GCA_964505935.1 uncultured Syntrophobacteraceae bacterium | reverse complement strand
CGTTTGTGTTTAGACCCTGGCCGTTTAACGAGCAGTCAGGACCTCGGCATGCAACTTGAGCTTCTTTACCCCCGTCGAACCCGTTTCGCCCCCTTTGTGATGTGTTAAAAGTTGAATTGAACGATTCTATTCTAGCCTGTGGTGAGGCAAAGTCAAGCGGCTGAGAGCAGTTTGCTGCATTCTCTTTCGACGCCGATGGATCGATTTTACAGCGGTTTGCCCCATCAGGCAGGAGATACAGGTAATCAGACGATGGCGGGGTGGCCTTGCACCTCCCTGTGGGTCCTGGTATGCTGCTTGCCTGCGGGTTGATCACGCACCCCAGGGGGAACCTTGTTGGATAGCGCGTGGGACTCGGATAGGGCGAGGCGCGGTGATGTGATGACACGGTGACTCCTGGATGAGAGGGGCCCATCCTGATGGAGGAGCTCGAAGGACCAATTCTCCAGGGCACCCATCCCCCGCGCCTCTCTGTCCCCAAGACTACGCTTGACTGATGCAACACCATGGACCTGAGGAAGACGCAGGAGAACGCGAATGACATGCCAGGGAATCGAAAAAGCCCGCCTTGTCGGGAGGTAGCGCCGAAGAGTGATGACGAGGTCACGCAGAATAGCTTTGTGGCTCACCGGAGTTGTGCTAGTCGCTCTGATGCTCGCCTTCTCGCTGTCTTTCCTTCTCACCCGACTCATCGCCTCCGAGACATTCAAGGAAAGGCTCATCGAGCGGATCTGCATGTCTGTTGGAGGCCCCGTTGCTTTTGACAAACTGGAGATCTCCCTCCTGCCTGAACCTCATATCGCTGCCTCCGGTGTCCGCATCGACCTTCCCGGCGGACCTTCGGGGACCATCGAGGCTCTTTCCCTGGTCCCCCGAATCCTCCCCCTCCTTTCCGGTCGCCTCGAGCCAGCGGAACTTCTGGTCGCCGCCCCCCGAATCAAGATGCCTCTTCCCGACCTTTCCACAAGTTTGCCCCCTGGCGATCTTCCGCCACCAGCTTCTGATACCAGCCCCACACCAAGGGAGCCGGACACCCGACGGCCGGCGCTCTCTGCTCGAGAAGCCGCATCCGAAGCGCAATCCTCGGGTCCTGGTCGTCAGGACACCACTCACATGGCCCCCCCACCATCCTCCGGGCTTTCCTGGCCGGATATCGAAGCGCGCCTCCTTTCCCTGTTAAAGGCCTGGTCGGAAACGGCGCCGGGTCTGCATCTCCGGGTTGAACGGGGCCGCTTGGCGATCGTTCATGAAGCCCAGCCCGTGCTGTCGGTCCATGACCTTGCCGCGTGGGCATCACTTCCCCCGGACCTTCTGACCTTGAGGCTCGAGTGCCAATCCGACTTCTGGTCCAGGCTGGCCTTTGACGGCTGGTTTGACCCCGCCGACGCCAAAAGCGGCGGCCACCTGCGCCTGGACCATGTTCGATCCCAACTGGCCGGTGAACGCTTTCCGGCCGGCCTCGTCAGGCCCGCAGGCGACTCACCGGTGGACCTGGACATCACGTTTTCGAGCCAGGGCGCAGGGTTGTGGGAGGCGGCTTTTCAGGCTTCGAGCCCCTCGCTCACGCTCCAACGAGGCAGCCATCAGACGCTAATCCGGGAAGCCTCTCTTGAAGGCATGCTGCAAAAGGAGGGAGAGAAATTCGAGCTCCGGGTCTCCAGACTCCATGCTGCAGTTCCGCAGCTCGAGCTCACAGGTCGGTTCCAGTCCCATCCTGACACCCCCGAGCTCGCCTATGAGGTGGACTGCCGCAACGCCGATGCTGCGGCCATCCGTGAAGCAGCGCTGGCGCTGATGGGGGAAAACGAGGTAGTGAAGGACATCTTCACCTTTATCAGGGGTGGACTGGTCCCCCAGGTGACCTTTGAGGCCCGGGGACGTTCCGTGGCGGAACTGAAGGACTCGCGCACCCTGGTGGTGAAGGGCCGTCTTGAAAAGGGTGAAGTGTTCGTTCCCAAGCCCGGTCTGGACATTGGCGAGGTTTACGGGGATGTCCTCATCGCCAACGATATTCTCGAAGGGACCGATCTTCAGGGAATCACCGGACAGTCCATCGGGCGCCGGGGATCATTGACGGTAGCGCTGGCGCCAAAGGACGGACCTTTCCATCTGGATATCGAAATCGATGCGTATTTGGCGCAACTACCGTCCGTCCTGGCCCGCGTGGTCGACAACCAGGCTTTCCTGAGAGAACTCGCCCTGGTGCGGGACGTCTCCGGAACGGCGCATGGCAGGCTGCTGCTGGGAGACCGGCTGAACCGGATCGTAACGCGGGTCGAGGTTGCTGACTGGAAGCTGAAAGCCTTTTACGAGCGACTGCCGTTCCCCCTTGCGCTCGAAGCCTCAGCGCTCGTTTACGAAGAGAGGCAGCTTGCCGTGGCGGGTCTCCAGGGACAGATCGGGAGATCGACGGTGCAGGATGTTTCGGGAATGCTGACCTGGGACCAGGAACTCGAACTCGAACTGACCTCACCCGCGAAAGGCGAGTTCCTCCTGGATGAGTTTTTCCCATGGCTGCTGACCTTTTCCCCGATCCGCGAGAACCGCTGGCAGATTCAGAGCCTCGAAGGGGGCCTGCGCATGGAGTCCTTGAAATTCAGGGGACCCCTGGCCAAACCCGCCAAGTGGCGGTTTGCGCTCACCGGCCTGCTCCAAAACGCCACCGCGGTTTCCAGCCTCCTCGGCAACCCCCTGAAGATCAACTCCGGCAGTCTTTTCTGGACTCCTCAAAACCTTGATGTCGGCAAGTGGGAGCTCGCTTTTCTCGACTCCTCGCTGACCGTCTCCGGCAGACTGTCCAGCCCCGCCGCCGACCAGCCGTCCGCCGAATTCAGCGGCCAGGGGACCTCCGGCCCCCAGGCGGCCGAGTGGCTCGCGGACAGGGTCCAGCTCCCGCCTGAGCTCAGGGTGCGCACCCCGCTCTCGCTCATCCAGAGCCGGTTCGCGCTCGACCGCTCCGGCTGCATGACCCTTGCCGGCACCTTTCGAACAGCGGACGGCCCCGAACTCTCGCTCGAACTGGATGGCGGCGGCGATGAGCTTTTCATCAAACGACTCCAGATTGACGATCAGGAATCCAAGGCGCACATCACCGTGAAGCTGAAACGTGACGAGGTGGGCCTCGGGTTCCAGGGCAACCTGACGGGGGGCACCCTGGGCCGGATGCTGGCGGCGAACAGCTTCTTCAAGGGCTCGATAACGGGAGACTTCAGCGCTCAGCTCTTCAAGGACCGCCTGGCGGATTCAACCGCCAAAGGTCAGCTGGCCCTGCGAGATTTCTCTTACGTCGCTATCCCGAGGAACACCTTAATGGTTGACGAAGCCTTGCTCGAAGGAGGTGAGCATGCCGTGGTGCTCAAGAGCGCCGCCATCCGGTTGCAGGATGAAGCTTTGAAGCTGAAAGGCACTCTCGGGACAAGCCCCAAGCACCTCTTGCTCGATCTGGAGCTCACGGCCAAGGACCTTGACTGGGACAGACTGCAGACCATCGAACTCCTCAAGCACCTGGGAGACACCGCCTCTGGGGGAACAACCGCCGACGGTCTGGCCTTCCGGGGCATACCGGTACGGGGCGCTCTGAGAGTCCTGGCCGACCACTTCACCTATGCCGATTTTACCTGGAAACCCATCCGGGCCAACCTCACGTTTGCTCCGGACGGGCCCCATATCGAGGTAACGGAAGCCAGGCTCTGTTCGATCCCGACTCCGGGAAGACTTATCCCGCATCCGCAGGGCAGCGTCCTCATCATCCATCCGGCCGCCCGCAACCTGGACCTGGACACCGCCCTTGCCTGCCTCTTTGATCGAAAGGGGTTCATCACGGGCACCTTCGACCTCGACGGGGAAATAACCGCAAGGGCCCAGCCGGAAGAGATGAGTCAAACCTTTCGGGGCAATGTCATCGTCGAAGCCCGCGACGGCCATGTCTATCATTCACCTGTTTTGTCGAAAATCTTCACCTTGATAAACGTCACGGAAATCTACCGGGGACAGGTCCCCGACCTGATGCACGAAGGTTGTGCCTACGATTCCATCAAAGCCCAGGCAACGCTGAAGAATAGAAAAATCCTGGTGGAAAATGCTGTTTTTGACGGCCATTGCGCCAAGATGGTCTGGACGGGAGAAGTTGACCTGGCAAGTCAGAGAGTGGACTTCACCGTGCTGGTCTCACCCTTTAAGACCGTTGATGCACTGATTCGCAGCGTACCACTCCTCGGCAGTATCCTGGGCGGAACGCTGGTCACGATCCCGGTTCGGGTTGCCGGCGATCTCAGAGATCCGGGCGTCACCTCCCTTCCTCCCACCGCAGTCGGATCGGGATTGCTGAACACGATGAAAAAGGTCCTGCAGTTCCCCTTTACCCTTCAACAGCCAGGGCAATAGTGTTACGGAGTGTGAGGTCTTATCTTGAAGGGACCGGCAGGAGGGCCCGTGCCGATGGACCGAATGACGTTTCGCATACGCGGCATGTGCTGCAGCGAAGAGATGAAAGCCCTGCGGCAGGCGGTGGGACCGCTCGTCGGAGGCGATGCCAATCTGGCGTTTGACCTGCTGACGGCCAGGATGACCGTGCTGGCTCATCCGGCGACCGTCACGGAGGAAGCGATCCGAGCAGCGGTGGCAAGGACCGGCATGGCGGCACTGCCCTGGACGGAAGCGGGAGATGCGGCGGGCGCTTCGGTGGAGCATGACTGGTGGCGGCGTCATGGCCGCTCGGCGGCCTGCGCCGCAAGTGCCCTGCTGATCCTGGCCGGTTTCGTGGTGGACGCGGCTCATCGCGGCAGCTTTCTGGCGGCGCTCCTGGCCGATCCCGAAAGCGGAGGCGGCTTCGCCCCCGCGGTCATCGCGATCTATGCAGGCGCCGTGCTGGCCGGTGGGTGGTTTGTCTTTTCCCGCGCCTGGTTCGCCCTCAGGAAACTCAGGCCCGATATGAACCTCCTCATGGTGGTGGCGGTCTTCGGCGCCATGGGGCTGGGGCAGTGGTTCGAGGCGGCCTCCGTCAGTTTTCTTTTCGCCCTCGCCCTGCTCCTCGAAGCCTGGAGCGTCGGCCGCGCCCGGTCGGCCATCAAGGCCCTGATGGATATCACCCCCGCCACGGCGCGTTTCCTGTGCCCCACGGACGGCGCAGTCGAGGAAAAACCCATCTCCCAAGTGCCCGTTGGTGCCACCGTCCTGGTTCGACCCGGCGAAAAGGTCCCCCTCGACGGGGTGGTCACGAAGGGCGTCACCACGGTCAACCAGGCGCCCATCACCGGCGAATCCCTGCCCGTTCCCAAAGAGGTCGGAGACGAGGTGTACGCAGGCACCATCAATGGCGACACGGCCTTCGCGTTCCGGACCACCAAACCCGCTGC
>CAZDKX010000325.1:0-5398 GCA_964505935.1 uncultured Syntrophobacteraceae bacterium | reverse complement strand
GAGGCGCTGCGGGAGAGCAAAGCGCACCTTTCGGCCACCATTGAGAGCATTCCGTTCGAGTTCTGGGCGCTTGGTCCGAGCGGCTGCTACACCATGCAGAACCGCCCCTGCCGTGAGCGCTACGGAGACATCTTGGGCAAGCGGCCGGAGGAGATCTGCCCCAGCGAGGGCATGCTGGCGGTCTGGCAGGAAAACAACCGGCGGGCCTTTGCGGGAGAGTTGATCGAAGGCGAGGTGCATTACCAGTTCGGTGGCGAGGCGAGGTGCTACTACAATGTGGTTGCGCCCATTCGCGACCAGCAGACGACCCGCGGGATCCTCGGGATCAACGTGGATATCACCGAACGCAAGCAGCTTGAGGCAGCTCTGACGAAAGTCAACGAGGAACTGGAAGGGCTGGTCGATCAGCGCACCGGTGAGCTGAAAGCCAAAACGCGCCGGCTGGAAGAATTCAATGCCGCCCTGAAAGTCTTGTTGAAGCAAAGGGAGGAAGACCGCCGAGAACTCGAGGAAAGCATTCTGCACAACGTGAAGAGCCTCATCGCGCCTTATCTGGAAAAGCTCAGAAAGAGCAGGCTGAGTGAGGATCAAATGACCTATCTCACCATTCTCGAATCCCATATCGAGGAGCTCACTTCACCCTTCACCAAGAGACTTTCGCAGAAATACCTCGGCCTCACTTCCCTGGAAATCCAGGCCGCCAATCTCATCAAGGAGGGCAAAACCACCAAGGAGATCGCGGAAACGCTCTGCGTTTCGGAAAATACCGTATCGTCCCACCGCTTCCACATCCGCACCAAGCTGGGGCTGAGAAACAAGAAGATAAACCTCAGATCTTACTTAAAGTCTCTATCACAACGGTGAGATAATCTCACCATAATACCACCAGGATTCCATCATTCATTCTTGTGGTCGATCTGATATGAATGAGCCACTTTGGTGTCGCAATCCCAAGCCGTGCCTTGTTGCCAAGGGAACGTGCACGATCAACCGGAAGCAGCGATTGCATATGAATTCACTCTGAAGAGGCGACCGTCAATGGGGCAGAAACCGACTTGCCAGGAACTGAGAGCGCGCGTGAAGGAGCTTGAGAAAGAAGCCCTGCTGGCCATGGAGGCGAAGGAGGCGCTGCAGGAGAGCGAAGAGCGGTACCGCTGCCTGGTGGAAACCATGAACGACGGCATGCTGGTCCGGAACGAAAACGATGTGATTGTCTACGTCAATGAGAGGCTCTGCCAGATGTCTGGGTATCCCCGGGAAGCAATCATTGGATGCCCGTTGAGCCGCTTTCTGGATGAAGACAATCGGGTGTTGCTGGAAGCGGAATCCGCAAAACGCCGCCTGGGGGGGGCCGATCCCTACGAGATTGCCTGGACGAGGCAAGATGGCCGGAAGATGGCCGTGATCATTTCCCCCAAGCCGCTTTTTGACGGGGAGGGCCGGTACCGGGGAAGCTTTGTGGTGATCACCGATATCACCGCTCGCAAGGAGGCTGAAGAGACGCTGCAGCGGTCATGGATCGAGCTGGATGAGATGGTCCGGGAACGGACGAGAGAGCTGGCATGGGCCAACGAAGAGCTGGCAAGGCATCGTTCCCAGTTGGAAATCCTGATTTCGGAGCGGACGACCGAATTGACCAAGACCAATGCGCTCCTGTTACTCGAAACCAGCGCCCGGAAGAGCGCCAACGAGGCGCTACAGAAAGCCTATCAAAGACTCGAGGACATCGTTGACTTCCTGCCCGATGCGACCTTTGTGATCGATCAGAAAAAGGAAGTCATCGCGTGGAATCGCGCCATTGAACAAATGACGGGGGTCAGGAAACAGGACATCCTCGGCGAAGGCAATTATGCTTATGCCATCCCGTTTTATGGGGAAAGAAGACCGATCCTGATCGATCTGGTGATGAGCGGTGAAGCGAGCATCGAAGAGCGCTATGATTTCGTCGACAGGAAGGAAGGCGGCGTCTATGGCGAAGTCTTTGTCCCCAAGACCTACCAGGGCAAGGGAGCTTATCTGTGGGGAACGGCTTCTCCCCTCTGGGACAAGAACCGGCACATCATTGGCGCCATCCAGTCGATTCGCGATATCACCGGACGCAAGCAGGCGGAAGAGGAATTGCGCAGGTATCGCGATCATCTCGAGGAGCTGGTAACCGATCGCACCAACGAACTGGCCGAAACCAACGAACGGCTCCGGCTCGAGGTTGAAGAACGCCGACGGGCGGAAGAGGCCCTGAAGCTCTTCGCCTACTCCATGGCCCACGATCTCAAAAGCCCGGCCATCGGCATCTACGGTTTGGCCAATCGGCTCCATAAGGAATACTTGGAGGTGCTTGACGAGAAAGGCGGGTTGTATTGTGATCAGATCCTGAGAGTGGCGGAGCATATTGCCGCCCTCATCGAGAAAGTCAACGTCTACATCGCCACCAAGGAAGTCCAGCCGCTTATTCAGGAAATAAGGCTCAAGGAAATCCTCCGGGTACTCAAGGATGAATCCTCTCCCCGGTTGAGTATTCGCCAGATCGCTTGGCATGAGCCCGAGCGTGACGTGGAGATCATGGCTGACAGGCTTTCCATGCTCAGGATCTTCCGCAATCTGGTCGACAACGCCCTGAAATACGGGGGTGAACAACTCAGTGAAATCCGGATCGACCATGAGGAGGAAGCGGACTTCCATATCTTCTCGGTAGCGGACAACGGTCAGGGGATAAAGGGAGCCGATGCGGAGAAGCTCTTCGGTCTGTTTCAGCGGCACGAGACCTCCCGGGGCGTTGAAGGGGCCGGGCTTGGGCTGACCATCGTGAAAGAAATCGCTGCCCAGCATGGCGGGAAGGTCTGGATTGAACCGGCCCCCACGAAGGGAACAAGGTTTTGCGTGGCCATTGCCAAGAACTTGAAAGCAGCTTGAGGGCGCGCTGGATCTTGGCGTCACCCCCGGAGATCACCGGCTTAGTCGTCCGTCCAGGCCTCGATGCGATTGCGGCCTGCCTGTTTCGCCCGGTAGAGCATGCAGTCAGCCCGCTCGATGAGCTCCTCGACGGAAAGCGGTCTTCGATGGTCGGCCAGCGCCACGCCGCCGGTCACCGTGACCATTACGTCGGTGAAAGGCTCGCGCGAGAAGTGCTTATGGCATTCCCTCCGCATCCTCTCGGCGATGGCATGCGCCTCGTCCAGCGTGACATTGAGCAGAATGACGATGAACTCGTCACCACCGTAGCGGCACACCAGATCAATATCTCTGCGGATGCAGCTCAGGGCTGATTGCGCGAACTCCCGCAAAACCACATCGCCGGCCTGGTGGCCCAGGGTATCGTTGATTTGCTTGAAGTGATCGATATCCAAGAAGACGAGCGCCACCGAGCCGGGGTATCTTCTGATTCTAGCCAGTTCTTCGGTCAACCGCGTTTCACCGTACTTGCGCACATAGACACCGGTGAGGGAGTCTTTCAGCACCTGGGCAAAAAGAGCGGCGTTCTCCAGCGAAATGGTCAGCACTGTGGTCAGCATCCGCAGGAGGAGAATGTTCTCGAGATCGAGGTGCTGCTTTTCGGTAACCGCGATGGTGACTGCCCCGACCGCGCGGAGGTCACTTGACACCATGGGCAGGCAGAGGCACCGGCCGGCCTGCTCCTCGGCGGCCAATGCGGGAAGCGGAAAAAGGGTGCCGGCTGCCAGGGGGTACTCGCCTACCCTTTTGTTGATGAGGACGTCTGCGAGCGGAGAACCCGCCACCGCGATCTCACCCTTCATGGCCATGGTCTTCTTGTTGGCAAAGACGCTTTCGCAGCGCAAGCTTTCGCCGTCAGGGCTCAAGGTCATGATTCCTGTCCATGCGCTGCCGGCACAATCGGCAAAACATTCCACGGCGATGTTCAGCAGGTTTTCCCGGGAAGTGACCGTGGTCAGGAGACGAGCGGAGTAGTTTAGCAGGAGGAGGTTTTCGTCGGTTGTGGCGTTCACGATGCTGTCGCCCATGATCGGCAACTCTTCCTGTTGTCTGAGACTTTCCTCGGCGAGAGGACTCCCATGCCCCGGATCAGGGTGGGGCTGTTGAGAAGTCAGCCGAAACGCCGTCGCCAAAAGGTCTGTCACCTTCGTCCCAGGACCGGTGATCTCTGTATCGGCCCGGCACCCTCGCGGGGGGTCGACCGAGGCCATGGTACGGTGTCAATCGAGCAGGAACGGGCGGTCGAAACGGCCAAAGTCTAGCAAAACCGAGCAAGATGAGCAACGACGGACTACACACTCATTAAGGATGAAAACCCGCGTTCGCCAGGAGACGGTCAGAACTCTGGATTCCCGCCGGGAGAGCGCGGTACTGAAGTTGTCAACTCAGACACCGGCTTGCGAAATACCCAAGCGGCAAGGCCCTGGAGAAGTGCTTGACAATCCGCAACGGACCTGTTACCCAGGAGCCGCAGGAGGCAATTTTCTTACATTTTACCGCTAGTTGGGGGTATTGTTACCAGGTGGAGGAATTGTCGGGGCGGTCGAAGCCTGACGGCGGCCTCGCGGGTTTCGATGGGAAGAGCGTCTCCGGTGGGATTGCCGGCAGGCGTAATCTTTCGAGAAATGGTTTGGAGGGTGATCATGAACGTGGCTTCCAACCCGGATGAGGAGCAGCCGCCCCCGTCTGCGTTGCCACCAACGGCCTTTTCTGCCGCTCACGGTCATCGGAACGAGCGCCAGGACCTTAAGAGAAGACTGCTCCTGGCGCTGGGGGCCCTGGGAGTGGTGTACGGCGATATCGGCACCAGCCCTCTCTACACCGTCAAGGAATGCTTTCACGGTCCGCACGCCATGACCATCACCCCGGACAACATCGTCGGTGTCATGTCCCTGATTTTCTGGTCACTGACGATGGTGGTGAGCGTGAAATATGTCATGTTCATCCTGAGGGCCGACAACCATGGGGAGGGCGGGATTTACGCGCTGGCCGCGTTGTTTTTGAGCAAGGGGAGAGAGAGCGTCTCCCCCCGCCGGGTGAACCAGCTGGGACTCCTGGCCATCTTTGGTGCGGCCCTCCTGTGCGGCGAAGGGCTCATCACCCCGGTCATTTCGGTACTCTCGGCGATGGAGGGGCTGAATGTGGCCACCACGACAGCCCAGCCTTTTGTCTTGCCCATTTCTTGCGGTGTGCTGCTCGGTCTTTTTCTTGTTCAGAGCCAGGGAACGGAGCGCATCGGCAAGATTTTTGGCCCCATCATGATCTTTTGGTTCATCGCTCTGGCCTTACTGGGCCTCATGGAAGTGATGCGGGTGCCGGGGATATTGGCGGCCGTGGATCCGCGCCATGCGGTAAATTTCTTTGCCGTCCATCACCTGCACGGGGTCGTGGTGCTCGGTTCCGTGGTGCTCTGCATCACGGGCTGTGAAGCGTTGTATGCCGACATGGG
>CAZDKX010000324.1:0-5463 GCA_964505935.1 uncultured Syntrophobacteraceae bacterium | reverse complement strand
CACGATGAGCGTGAGCAGACGCTCAATCAGCTGCTGGTGGAAATGGACGGCTTTGATCCGCGGGTAGGCGTCGTCATTCTGGCGGCGACCAACCGGCCAGAGACGCTCGATCCCGCCTTGCTCAGGGCCGGGCGCTTCGACCGCCAGGTCCTGGTGGACCGGCCCGACGTGAACGGCCGCGAAGCCATCCTCAAGATTCATGTCAAGAAAGTAAAACTGGCAGACAGCGTTGACCTCAAGGTCATTGCCCAGAAAACCCCGGGCTTTTCAGGTGCCGATCTGGCCAACATTGTCAACGAAGCGGCCCTGCTGGCGGCCAGAAAGAACAAAGAGGCCATCGAAATGGAGGACCTGGATGAAGCGGTGGATCGCATCATCGCCGGTCTCGAGAAAAAGAATCGGGTGATCAACCCGAAGGAAAAGGAGATTGTCGCCTATCACGAGACGGGGCACGCGTTGATCGCCGCCTTTACGCCGGGGGCCGACAAGGTTCACAAAATTTCGATCATCCCCCGCGGCATTGCGGCGCTGGGCTACACCCAGCAACTGCCGACCGAGGACCGCTACCTCATGACCCGTCAGGAGCTGCTCGGCAAGATCGATGTCCTCCTTGGAGGGCGGATGGCCGAGGAGCTGGCCTTCAGCGACGTTTCGACCGGGGCGCACAATGATCTCCAGCGGGCCACCGACATAGCACGGGCGATGGTTTCCGAGTACGGGATGGGGAAGACGCTCGGGCTATCCACCTATCCGCGACAGGCTCGGCCGCTGTTCCTGGGCCCGGCACAGATGCCGGTAGCCGGCAAAGAATACAGTGAGGCTACCGCGGCAAGGCTCGACGAGGAGGTGAAGGAGCTCATCAGCGAGAGGGCCGGGGCGGTCAAGGAACTCCTCTCGGCCAAGCGGCCGCTGCTCGAGGCCATTGCCGGCGAATTGCTGAAAAGTGAAGTGATGGAGGGGGAGGCTTTCTACCGCTTGGTGGAGGGCCGGGGGCAGGCATGACGAGGCCGCTGCCGGTGTTCACTTGACGGGCTTCCACAGTTTCTCCAGAGCCGGGGCCGTCCGCAGGTGGAGGTCCTGCTGCGGATAGGCGATTTCGATCCCGCCTTCCCGGAACAGGCGCTCGATCTGGAAGCGCATGTCGGAGAGCACCCGGGAGTCGTGGTCGACGTTCTTGATCCAGAACCTGATCTTGAAATCGAGCGTGCTCACGCCAAAATCCCAGAAAAAGACCAGCGGCGAAGGATGGGACAGCACCTGGGGATGACTCCGGGCGGCCTCGAGCAACAACTCCCTCACTTTCTCCGTATTGGTTCCGTAGGCAACCCCTACCAGCACCTCGCGCACGACCCGCCGGTCCCGGTGGCTCCAGTTGGTCAGCTGATGGGTGATGAGATCCGAGTTGGGAATGAAAAGCGTCGCATTGTCACGGGTTTGAACAACGGTATTCCGGATGGTCACCTTCCTCACGTCGGCCAGGGTGCTTCCAATTTGAATCGTATCCCCTGCCTGAATGGAGCGCCCGATCAACAAGATCAAACCGCTGAAGAAATTGTTGACGATCTGCTGCAGGCCGAAGCCGATGCCGACGCTCAAACCGCCGGCAATGACGGCCAGGTTGGTGAGATCGATGCCCAGGAGAAACAGCATTGTGAGTCCAAAAAACGCCCAGCAACTATAGCGGATCAGGGTCAGCAGGGAATCGATCACCACTTTGTCGAGATCGGGCCGACGGTTGGGCAATTCGCTGAGAAACGTCTCGCAAAGAAAAATGGCGGTCTTGGTGAGATAAAAGCCCACGACCATGAGAGTCAAGCCTTCGATGGTCAGACTGAAGTCTCGCCAGTCCACCCGAAACGCCAGGATATCGAGAAAGACATGCTTCCCGCCAAGGCGCAGCGCCAGGAGCCACAGACCCAGTAAGAGCAGACCAAGGATCATGCACGGAAAGCCGATTCCGGAGAGGCAGCCGATCACGTAGAGCGGTTCCTTGTGGTCTTTGGCGTGTGTTTCCCAGATTTGGAGCAGACGCCAGCAGGCCACACTGATGCTGAGAAAGAGCAGGAAGTAGAACAGGGCAGAAGCGATAATCCCCGAGAGCGCGGGGAACCCGACCAAGGACAGCAGTCCCAGCCCGCAAAGCACCAAAGGACTCCACCCCGCCCCGATACGTTCCAGCCAGCCTTCCGCGCTGAGAGCCGGGCGATAGAGCCGCCAGGCCGTGACGACGAGCGCCAGCGGCCAGAGCACCATGGAGATGGCATAAGGCATCCCCAGGGCCTCCAGCAACAACCCGCAGGCGAGAGCGGTCCACAGGTACCAGAGGAAGGGGTGACCGGGCGCTTTTCCCTGCTGGTCTCGGGCATAGGCGCTCAACGCCCTGCCCAGCGCGACAAGCCCTGATGAGAGGAAGAGTTCGGTCAGAGCGGAAGACAGGGAGTAGAGAGTGAAGGGAAGGCTGCGATCGACCCACAGCACGGCGACACTGAGGGATAAAAGGACCCAGGCGGGGAGCAGCCGCGAGACAAGGTCGGTGGTCCCATGCGGGACGGCGGCTCTCCTGGCCAGGGCCCAGCCGAGGAGAATGAGGATGGCGGCCAGGGCCATTCCCTGAAACAAGGCGTAACGGGCCTTCTCCCATTCCCTTTTCCCGCCAAGCGATTCCTTGACGATCCCGATGTCCAGCACCCATTGCTCCAAGTCCTTCCTGAGCGAGCTCCAGGTGTCGGGAGAGAGGATGCCGGGCATGGGACGCAGGTAGTAGATACTCCGATAGCTTGAGAGCTTGCTGTCGGCTGACCGTTCCGCTTCCTCCAGGCGCGCCGAGAAGTCCGCATAGAGCTTGCGGACGTTGCCGAGGTGGGTCTTCACTTTGTCCAACTCGACTCTCAAGACGGTGATTTCATCCAGACTTGACTTGAGCGAGTCGGTATAATTCTGCGCAGCCGTCTCGGTCAGCTGCCTCCTGATTTCGGCCTCGATTTCATCCAGCTTGGGCTCGAAAACCTCCAGCCTCCCCTCCATCTTGACAAAAGGTTCAAGCAGGTCCGCGCCGTCCTGCCGCAGCCGCCCAATGCCCTTGAGGAGATAGTATAGGTCTTCGGGATCATAGCTGCCCGCAAACCAGAGGCTGATCTGACCTTTCTGCTTTTCAAGCCGGGCAAGCCCCTTCCGTAAGCCCTTGGCCTCTCGGCTGAGACTCGCGGCATAGTCCCGGAGTTCCCCCCTCATCGTCTGGAAGCTCTCCTGCAACTGCTGCAGAGCGTTCTTCCAGCTTTCATCCTCGAAGGCGAAGGTGCCCTGAGGTGCGAGCAAGACCATGAGGAAAAGCAGCAGAATACCAGCGCGAGTGAGATCAGGAATGCGCTTTGGCAGGCGGGTTCTCATGCTGGGGAAGGCTTCAGTATGGGGTAACTCCGATCGGGTATTTCCCGGTGTCCTCAGGCGAGGAGACCCTTCACCCAGGAAACCAGGGCTTCCTTGGTGCCGGGATTGACAATGGTGCCGACAACCTTCCCCTCCTTTGCCAGGAACAGGGTCGGGACGCCTTTTACGTCAAACCGCTTGCACAAATCCCGGTTCATGTCGCAATTGATCTGGCCTACAATGACCTCTCCCGCCATCTCGGCGGCCACCTCGTCGATGACCGGGGCCAAGGCGGAGCAATGATGGCACCACGCCGCCCAGAACTCAAAAACCACCGGCAGCTCAGCTTCTGCAAGGACGTGGTCAAAATTGGAATCATGCAAAACAATGGGTTGGACGACTGCATGCTTTTCGGTCATTGGCAAATCCTTTCGACCCCTTTCATTGGGAAAGTGATTTCCGGGTAAGAACCTCGTGGTCCTTACCCGTGGCGTTTGAAATCCTTCACTGGCTGTATGTTAGCAGATCGCCAAGTTGCAGCAAAGGGACTTTGTGCCTTTACTGGTCTTGTGCCGGTTCCCGGATGACGGCGATCTCTTTCGCCGGTTGCGTGAGATCAAACGTCCACCAGTAAGTCCCGTCCAGGTTGGCCGCATCGATCGTACCGGCTGCCAGGCGGTCGGCAAGCGTTACCTGCTGATCATCATAGAGATCCCGCGGGTCTATTTCAATCCAATAACCGGGGCAGAGCTCGACTTCTATTCTCATCCCTTTCTTCCTTCCTCTTGCAACTGGGTACTCGAAACGCGGAAACCGCAACGCGTGGCGCGTAAGCCAAAAGTGCCGTGGTGCTTGCGCCAACCCCTTATCAAATACTATTCTAACAGGACGGGAGGGACGCTGTGAATCGCTATTGCCGGGTCGCATCATTTTGTGTTTTCTTATGCCGGGTCTTGAGGGTTTGAGGACAATCGTCAAAACGAAGGAGAATTGCTTTGAAAGCCATCTTGGTGTTTCTGTTGGGGGGGATGCTGCTGTTTGCGGCGGTGAGCTTTGCTGATTCGGTCTACAGCAGCGGAGAGATCGACGACGACCTGAGCTTTGAGGACTTCATGATCAGTGACGGGTATTTGACGGGCTCCATTGTCAATACCGGCAAACGTGCCCGGCCGGCAGTCAAGCTCGATGTGTGGACAACCAATACCATGGAGACCCGCATCTATTGGCGGAAGACCATGAATCTGGGCGACCTGGCTCCTGGCGCGAGAGTCTCCATAAAGGAGCCCTACCAGCTTGACCGGGAAGATCTTGCGCGAACCAAATTCATGTTTCGCATTCCTACTCAGGCAAATTATCGCAACCAGGCAAGCCAGTCCACCCAGCCGAAGAAAGAGACCCAAGCTGAGCAGGCAACTCAGGTCAAGCAGGGGACGCAGACAACGACGTCGAAGCAGGCAACGGAAGCAAAGAAGGGGACGACAACAACGTCGAAGCAGACAACTCAAGCGAAGCAAGGGACGCAAGCGACGACGTCGACGCAGACCACTGAAGCAAAGAAAGGGACGGCAACGACGTCAAAACAGGCAACTCAGGTCAAGCAGGGGACGCAGACAACGACGTCGAAGCAGGCAACGGAAGCAAAGAAGGGGACGACAACAACGTCGAAGCAGACAACTCAAGCGAAGCAAGGGACGCAAGCGACGACGTCAAAGCAGACAAGCCAGGTAAAGCAAGGGACCC
This sequence comes from uncultured Syntrophobacteraceae bacterium, assembly GCA_964505935.1. Classification (GTDB taxonomy): domain Bacteria; phylum Desulfobacterota; class Syntrophobacteria; order Syntrophobacterales; family Syntrophobacteraceae; genus JADGQM01. The sequence continues at coordinate 357 of CAZDKX010000324.1, read as the reverse complement.
AGCCAAAGCAGCAGTAGCAGCCAGGAGTGGATGCGCGAGAATGCCTTTTTGGCTTTTTGGGTGATCGCCCTCCCGGCACTCACAGGGGTAACAAGCAAGCCGGAAACTCTTCTCGGATTGGCCTCCTGCAAATGTCTCGAATTCCGTCTCCCCGGCATGCTTCCAGCCGGGGTCCAGGCACCTTTAAGCCTGGGTTCCGGCCCAAAAACCCTGCCGGAATGACGCCCTGAGGGACTTTTGCAGCAGTAATTCATGCCTCTTCGGGACACCCTGAAACCATGATAAAGACGGAGCCTAACAGACAACCCGCAACCCGCAACCCGCAACTCGCAACCCGCAACCCGCAACCCGCAACCC
>CAZDKX010000323.1:0-5490 GCA_964505935.1 uncultured Syntrophobacteraceae bacterium | reverse complement strand
CATAGTAGGTTCCGGCAGGGTCGTAGCTCTCGATTTGAGCGAAATCAAACAGGATTTTGTCGTTGGCTACGGCATAGTCACGCACGATGTCGTTATTGCGCATGAGATCGGAGTCGGAGCCGTCGGTATGCCCGGTGAGGTAAACGAACCGCATGCCCGGATACTGACTCTCGAGAGTGTTCAAGGCGGTGAGATACTGGTTGACCGTCTCGACCGAGTTGTCGGACTGCTGGCCGCACCAGGACCAGCCGGAATAGTTGAACAGGCCGGTCCTGGCAACATTGCGGGTGTGTTTCAGGCCGTCGGTTGACGCCCAGTACATCTCCGGCAAAATGTAGTCGTCGCCTCCATAATCGTTGCCGTCGTAGATGCGCACGCGAGTGCTGCCGGTGGGCGGTTGGGGCGGCCCGTAGCTGACGGCATAGTTGTATTTCGAGTTCCTGGACTTCCAGTACGCGAGCCCTGTGAGGAGCTGTGACCCATGAGAGGTGTGGGCGAAATGGAAGGTCAGTTTCCTGGCCTGTGCCAGCCAGTAGTCGGGAATTTGCGAGAGGTCCGTGCTGGTATGATCAACAATGATGGCAGCCGGTTTGGTGGCATAGATCGGAATGACCTTCAGCGCGGCTTTGACGTTGTTGACTTCGGAACCCTCCACCACGGCATTCTGTGAATCTGCTCTGGCGCCCAGATAATAGGTGCCCGGGGCAACCTCGGGTGGAATGATCACTTTGACGGTGCGCTTGGCGGTAGAACCGGCGGCGAGCCCTGGCAGCGTGACCTTTTTGAGCAAACGGTCCAAAGAAGGTCTGATCCTGGCATCCTGAGAGAGATAGAGTGCCACCTTGAAACTGCTCGCATTGCCATCACCCTGGTTTTCAATCAAGCAGGTCACCGCGATGGATGCTCCCAGCCAGGTCCTGGCTGGACTCGAAACCGACTGGATGACGAGATCGGCACTGCCCCCGATAGCCTCGAGAGCGGTCGCGCCCAACGCTTGCCGGGCCTGCCCCGTGTTGACCGCAAAGCCGACCAGCAGACCAATGACTCCCACCATCAAGCATTTCGATAACTTCATGATACCCTCCTCCTGGACATCTCTTGACCTGCCTCCTTTTCCCTGGCAGGGGATGAAAGGGCCTTTCCTTCCAGGAATCCTGAGCAACCGGTTCCGGAAGGAGGATGGAGCCTATTACTCACTGATCATGACCCAATTATGACCGACTGAGGACGATGAGAGAACCTTCGTTTTTCAGAAAGAAGGAGGATTCCCTGCCAAGCAAGGTTTGGAGAACGATATCCTGAGCAACGGGGAAATGGAAACCCATCAGCAATCAGCTTACGGAGGCTAGAAAGCAGCCACGCGTTTTAGGGACCTGCGCTCAGGCCCCCTGACGATTCCAACAAGACTCCCGGTGCCCTAATTCTTCGGCCGTACCACGCTTGCTGCCGGTTGGCCCCCATCGGAGCAGATGCTGAGGGTATTTCCAGCAACCAGCTTCTGGTCCTGACGCAGCTTATTATTGGCGCAGAGCTCTGCAACCGAAATGTGAAACTTGCTCGCGATGGACCACAGGGTATCGCCGGGCCGCACCGGGTATGAGACACAGGCCTTTTGGGCCGGGCGCGAGGCTTTTGCGGGTATGGCAAGCGGTTTGGACGGCTGCTTTTCCTTGGCGACTTTATTCACTGCCAGAGCGATGGTCTGCTCCTTCGCAGGGCTTCTTGATGAAAGCTGGGTCCCCTCGGAAGTCTTCGTGGTTTGAGCTTTTACGGGCACTCTCAGGGTCTGCCCCGTCTTGAGGGCTTGAGCTGTTGGCTTCACACCATTATTGGAGGCCAGGGCGGCGACCGAACACTGATATTTCCGAGCCAGACTGAACCAGGTGTCCCCGGGCTTGACGGTGTAGCTGCCGGTCGCTGCCGCGGGGGCCGCGACGCTCCTGACTTCGGCCGTGCTCTTGAAGGCAAGGGGTTTGGAGGCGGGCCCTGCCTCCTGGGGGGCCGGCAGCGGACAGGTAGCGAGCGCTGTCTGGATCGTTTCGCCGCATCCAATGGGAACACACAGATTGTAGGTGGTGTTTCCCGGCGGGGTGGTGGCTTGACACAGTTCCGGATTGCAGGTGCGCAGGGATGATTCCGAAACCCCGGCCCGTTTCTCGAACCAGGCCAGCTTCACGCCGCCCGGAACGGATACGGTCTCGTGTTTTGGCATGTAGTGCTGCGGCTCGAAGTGGAATCCATAGCGGTTAACGTCCCTCACAATCCTCACTGTTGCATAGAACCTGGGTACGTAAGCGCGCGTCTCGGATGGTAGATAGCCGCTTTGAGCCAGCTCCCAGAAGGTCTTGAGGCTGCTTTGATCAAGGGCGGTCTGGACGGCCTTTTCTCCACAATTGTACCCCGCGAGGGCGAGCGGCCAAGAACCGAACGAATCGTAAAGGAACGAGAGATAGTCGGCAGCAGCTCGAGCTGCCTTGAAGGGATGGCGCCGTTCATCGACCCAGTGGTTCTGTTCCAGGCGATAGCGCCTGCCGGTCGCTTCGATAAACTGAAACATCCCGACCGCATTGGCCCGCGAACGGGCGGTGGGCGTAAAGCCGCTTTCGACCAAAGCGACATAAACGAGATCTTCCGGCAAGCCCTTCTGTCGGAAAATTTCCTGACAGGGGACGACGTAATCCCTGGCCCGGTCGAGTTGCACCTGGAAGCTCCTGTGCTTTTCCCCACTGAATCTCCTGGTCCAGGTATCGACGGCGGGTTCGTCGGGAACCACCAGTTCCGCCTTGGAGGCTTCGGTTGGCGGTGGAGAAACGTCAACCTGCTGGGGAGGAGGATAGGCTGCAGGAGGTGCGGTCTGTGTGGGAACAGTGCTGCAACCGGCCAGCAAGGCAAGGGCAGCGAGGGTTAGAGCACCGCAAAGAGGGGGGCGGGGGCTTTTCAATCGCATCTTATTATTCTCCTTTCCCACCCATCAAAATACGACGCTGAGGCCTTATCCCTCAAGAAGTGGGCAAGAGCGTTAATCTCCAGCTATGAAACGGTCCTTGGCTCCGGGAGGGAAACACCCGCCTGCCTCCCGGGTCCGGTCGCCTTTGCCTGCAGGTGCCGCAGTGCCTCCTGCTCATGGGAACCGGGGCTCAAGCGGTGCAGGTTATCTCTCAAGGAGGCTGCCGGGAGGAGCGCGGATGAGGCATGGACCTGCCGCATTCATGAAAGATGACGGATGCCAATGGGGAAAGGTCTTCTGAAGAAAGATCAGCCACGACAGAGCAAAACAGAGAATGGCTATCTTCGTGGCGCTGAGGGCATGCAAGAGCAGGCAGGCAAGGCACGGCGAAACGGCCGGTGCCTGGCTGAAATCAACCACACAATTATTGCTGTTGACACATGGGCTGAGTGGATCCAGAACAAAGAGCCAAGGCGGGGTGCAGGTATGGAAAAGTTCGACACAGGCAGTGAGGAAAAAAAGCAAGGCGGCCAGGAAGAAGCTGCCGACCAGGCAGAGCAACCCCCTGCGACCACCCTCGCGTCGGCCGCCGGGGAAACGCCCCAAGCCACCCTCACCTGCCATTTGCCACCATTCTATCATGCAATCACGGCCACCATGAGACGTCTACTGAAGCGAATCATCGCCGTGGCGATCATTGCTGCCCTGACAGCAACCCGGAATACCCTTGCAGCACTAGCTGAAGAGATGGGCCCTGTCAAGGCAATTCGCATGCGCGCACCAGGACCTCGTCGTCTCTTGGACCTTCAAGCTCTAAGGTTTCGACCCTCAAGGGGCCAACCCCTCATGCGAAGAACGGCCGCCTGAATCGACCAAATCGGGACACCGGATTGGGAAACCGCTGTGTGGCTCCCTTTGGGTTCGATGCCCTGAAAAGTTCCGAGTAATGAGTCCCGAGTGCCGAGTGGGACGCAAGCCTTTTCATGGGTCTTCGGGTGTCCTCAGGGGACATGAGCAACTGTTTGAGGTGAAGGTAGCTCGGCAAAGGATCAATACAAAACGGACGATTTCATCCTGGACGAGTATATCAATCATCCCAATGAGCCATCTTTCAGTGTACATTCAGGCTTCATACAAAACTGCGGAGGGCCGTCATTTCGGTGAGCTCCTGGCTTCGCGGTATGCTGACGGCACTGAGTCCTCGGGTCCGTCGGCATGACGCCACGGAACTCCTGACGGCTCATTGTTTTCAGGATTCACGTGCGGGGACGCCGAGGGAGGTAACGGCCCTCGACGGCAACAAATCAAGATGGCGCCATGAACGAATCTATCGAAGGCGAGGCAAAAATAACGGAAGTTCCCTCTTACCCGGTGCTGCTCTTCACCTGTTGCGCCGTTGCCGGAGCATGCTATTTTGGCTCTTTCATGCGGGTACCGGTGATCCCGCTTTACGCCAGTTCATTTGGCGCCGACGCCTTTGAAGTGGGCGAAATCAATGCCGCCTTTCTCCTCATGGCGGGGATCGTTTCCCTGCCGCTCGGGGTCCTCTCAGACCGGCTGGGACGCAAGCTGCTGATCGTCACCGGCCTGGCGCTTGCCGCCGGTTCCTCTTTCCTGCTCTCTTTCAGCACTTCTACCGTTCAACTGGTGGCGATTCACCTGTTGCTTGGCGTCAGTCTGGGGATGTTTGGCCCCACCATGATGTCCTATGTTGCCGATATCACTCCCGCAACTCACCTTGGCCGAGCCTACGGGTGGTATGCGCTGGCGCTGAACAGCGGTATGAGTGTAGGTCCGGCAATGGGAGGACTGGTGGCGGAGTGGCTGGGATTCAGGTCGGTTTTCGTCCTGTCGGGAGCCGTAATCCTGCTGGTCTTCTGGATGACCCTCTTCCTTCTCCCGCGCGCGCGCCACGTCCTCCTCCATCGCCAGGCAAGCGGAAACACCAGGGTATTGATAAAAGACCTGTCGAAAAATATCCCGCTGCTCTCATGCTGGTTGGTGACGCTGGGAAGCTGTTTCGCGATGGGAATGTACACGACCTTTGTCCCTTTGTTTGCGGTCGAACAAGGCATGAATCCCGGGGAGATCGGTCTCATCTTCGCCGCTCAAGCACTTTTCAACGCCCTGTCGAGGGTCCCCTGCGGTCGGCTCACTGATAGCGTTGCCAGGCGCAGCGATTTGGTCATCGTGGGGCTGCTCGGCGTTACCTGCACGGTTGCGAGCTTCGGCATCGCTTCGAGCATGATCGCGTTCATGCTGTGTGCCGCCGGGCTGGGGATCAGTATTGGGATTGCTTATACGGCAATTGGAGCGCTCATCCCCGAAGTGGTCAGCGCCGACTCCCGAGGCTTGGCCATGGGGGGCTACAATAGCTGCATTTACCTCGGCATGATGCTGAGCTCCCTGGGGATGGGAGCTCTCGTGGGGGCTCTCGGCTACCGGAATTGCTTTTTCATCGCAGCGCTGACGAATTTGGCGACAACGGGAATATTCTACCTTGGGATGAGGCATTCAGGCGTCGTCAGGGCGGCATGAGGAGT
>CAZDKX010000322.1:0-5496 GCA_964505935.1 uncultured Syntrophobacteraceae bacterium | reverse complement strand
AGGCCGAAAGCCATGATGCCGAGGGCCAGGATGGCGAGGGTCTGGAGCTGGAGAAAGGTATCGGCGCGCATGGTGGAGCCCACCGCCAGCCCCAGGAAGAGGGTTACGATGTTGGCGATTTCATTGGATGAGGCGCCGGTCAGCCGTTCCACCACGCCCGATTCCTTGAGCAGGTTGCCGAGCATGAGCGTCCCGATGAGGGGGATGGCCATGGGGACCAGGGTCCCGACCACCAGGACGACGGCCAGGGGAAAGATAACGCGGGTGCGGCGGCTGATGGTGCGGGAGGTATAGGGCATGCGGATCATGCGTTCCTTGCGCGAAGTCAGCGCCCGCATGATGGGTGGCTGGATGATCGGCACCAGGGACATGTAGCTGTAGGCGGTGACCGCGATGGGCCCCAGCATATGTGGTGCCAGCAGGTTGCTCACGTAGATGGACGTGGGGCCGTCGATGGCGCCGATAATGCCGATGGAGGCAGCTTCATTGAGGTCGAAGCCGAGCAGGAGGGCGAGGATCAGGGTGCCGAAGATCCCGAATTGCCCCGCCGCGCCCAGCAGCATCATGCGGGGGTTTTCGAGCAGGGGGCCGAAATCGGTCATGGCCCCGATGCCAATGAAGATCAGCAGCGGAAAGAGTTCGTTATCCACCCCGGCTTGCTTCAGCACCTCGAGCATGCCGTCGTCGGCGATCATCGGCGACAACGGCAGATTGGCGAGAATGGCCCCGGCGCCGATGGGAATGAGCAGCATTGGTTCATACTCCTTGACGACCGCCAGATAGATCAGGACACAGCCGACGGCAATCATCAGGAGCGAGCCGGGCGAGGTATTCAGGATTCCCTGCAACAAGGCAGCAAAAGAGACCGTCACGGTTTGTCCTCCTCAAACTTGACCAGCACGGCGCCGTAGCCAACCGTTTGCCCAACCTGCACCAGGATGTCGGAAATCACTCCATCTCGCGGCGAGCGAATGGCGTTCTTCATCTTCATGGCTTCCAGAATCACCACCGTTTGTCCGCGCTTGACGGCATCGCCGACCTTGACCTCCACGGCCTGAATGACCCCCGGCATGGGCGCCGTGGCCTCCGCGAGAACGCCGTTGCCGGGCAAATCCGGGCGAGGCGGCTGGGCCGGTGACGGCACCAGGCGCCCCGGGCCAAGCGTGGCGGGGTCGGGGGGGCGATAAGAAGCATCCGGCCTGGGGACGACCGCCTCATCACCCTCGCGCAGCGGCATGATGGCGGGGCTGATCACGGCTGCCGCCAGGTCTTCCTCAGAGGAAACCCGCACCTCCAGGGCCTGATCGCCAAGGGCGACCCGAAAACGATCGGCCGCCAGTTCCTGTACGTGAACCACGTATTCCTTGCCTTTAATTTCCAGTTTGTAGCGTCTCATTTGGTCCTCCGGTCGGGCTGCCATCTGGAATTCTGCAGGGTTCGTCCAATGTCGAGCCAACGGCTGGGAAGCGTTCCCGGTTGATACTCACGCATCACCGGAACGGCTTCCTTGCGGCGCAGCGCCTGATGCATCGTCACCGCAATGCTGATGGCGGCCAGCGCTTCCGGCTCGAAGCCGCCGGTTTGTTCCGGGGCCGACGGTTCGGGAACAACCGTAACGGTCCGGTCCAGACGCAGCAACAGCATGATCAGCAGCGCCATCACGGCCAGCAGCAGAAAAACCAGGCCCATCCCGAAAACCGTCAGTTGCAGTCCAATGTTCAGTGATCCCATAAATGTCCTCCCTCGCTCACCTGGAAAACCGTGCTGAGTCCTGGGTGCCGAGTGCTGAATAAAGCGGCCTGCACGCCCGGATCATCAGCGGCGTTCGCGGGTGCTTCCCCCGGCGTGGCCCCTACATGGGCATCAGACCGTGCTTCTTCGGGGGGTTCTGTTTGACCTTGGTGCGCAGCACCTCGAGGGCGCGTATCAAGCGGGGCCGCGTCTCTCTCGGTTCAATCACCTCGTCGATCTGAGCGACGTTGGCAGCGACATAGGGGTTGAAGAACTTGCTGCGATATTCGGCGACAAACTCGCGCTGGAGCGCGACCGGGTCCGTAGACGCCGCCAATTCGCGTTTGCGCAGGATGCGGATGGCGCCTTCCGCTCCCATGACCGCAATCTGCGCCGCCGGCCACGCAAAGGCCAGGTCGCAGCGCATCTGACGGGAGCTCATGGCAACGTAGGCACCGCCAATCGCCTTTCTGGTAACGATGGAGATTTTGGGTACCGTCGCTTCGCAGTAGGCATAGATCACCTTGGCGCCATGGCGGATGATGCCGTAGTGCTCCTGATCAACCCCGGGGAGGTAGCCGGGGGTGTCCACAAAGGTGACGAGGGGAATGTTGAAGGCGTCGCAAATGCGGACAAAGCGGGCGATTTTATCGCTCGAGTCGATATCGAGCACCCCCGCCAGGTGAGCCGGCTGATTGGCGACGATGCCCACCGCATAACCGTCGAGGCGGGCGAAGCCTACTACCGCGCTCCGGGCATAGTAGGGATGGATTTCGAGAAAACTGCCCTGATCGACGATGGCCTCGATCACCTCATGCATATTGTAGGGTTCGTTTTCATCCTCCGGCACCATGCTGTTCAGGGCCTCCTCCATGCGATCCGGCGAATCATAGCGGGCGACCTGGGGTGGGTCCTCGGCATTGTTTTGAGGCAGATAGCTCAGGAGCAGCTTGACCAGCTCGATGGCCTGCTGGTCGGTTTCCGCCAGCAACTGAGCCACGCCGCTCTTGCTGTTGTGTACCAGGGTGCCCCCCAGATCGCTGAAGGTTACCTCCTCGCCGGTTACGGCTTTGATGACGTCCGGGCCGGTGATGAACATGTAGCTGATGCTCCGCGCCATGATGACGAAGTCGGTCAGCGCCGGTGAATACACGGAGCCGCCGGCGCAGGGACCGAGCATGACCGAGATCTGAGGAACGACGCCCGAGGAGAGGACATTGCGCACGAACATCTCGCCATAGGCAGCAAGACTCCGAATCCCTTCCTGAATGCGCGCTCCACCCGAATCATTCAAACCGATGATGGGAATGCCGCTGTCCATGGCCACATCCTGGAGGCGGCAAATTTTGTGCGACTGCACTTCCGAAAATGAGCCGCCAAACACGGTGAAATCCTGGGCGAAGACGGCGACCCGTCGCCCGCTAATCTTGCCGAAGCCGGTGACGACGCCATCGCCGGGAAAGTGCTGTCCCTCCATGCCAAAGTCAGTGATATTGTGCGTTGCCAGGGCACCAAGCTCCTGAAAAGTGCCTTCGTCAAGCAGCAGGGCCAAACGTTCTCGGGCGGTCATCTTGCCGCGGGCATGCTGCTGGGCGATGCGCTCGCTGCCGCCGCCCTGCATGGCCTGCTCGCGCATTTCGCGAAGTGTCTGTAGCGCAGTCGTCATGGATTCTCCCTCCTCTTGCGGTTTGCACTCTGGGAAAGGGCTATTCCTGGAGCTTTCTCCCAGAACCCCTCCAACCATACTCCGGGCTCGGCCCGAATTCCTGGCCCTCTATGTCGACAGACCAGGTGGCTCATCTGCCTGTTCTAGCTGGAATACTTCCTCTGTTGTCGCGAAAGACGCAGGGTGTTGAATGCCTTCAAAAACCGATGGGTTCCGCTGTGATCTCGGCGCGCCGGGGAGTGGATTTCCGAAGCTGCCCATACAGTGAACCGCAGTTTAGGAAAGTGGAGAGACTAAACACACAAATCGGGCCGTAAGTCAATGCCGATGTAAGTGGTGGGTGGGATCTGGAAGGGTCATACTTGTTAAGAAACTTCTTGGGCTCAGCGGTTGTCAACTGCCAGCAACTCAGTAACCTTGAGGCAGGAGCGCAACCCTGATCGCCTTGCCCGACTCGGCAAAGCGCATTCCTTCATTGATCTCTTCCAGGCTGACCCGGTGGGAAACAATACTCTTGAACGGGAAAATCTCCTTGGTCATGGAGAGCAGGTCAACCCCCATTTGCAGGTGCCGGGTGTCATAGTTGTGAATGCCTTTGATGGTGAGCCTCCTGAAAATGAGCTCGGAGGCATCACAGGTAAAATTCGCCCCTGCAAAGGCGCTGCCCACCTCAACATAACGCCCTCCAGTTCTCAGGCACTTCAGGCCCAGGGGGATGAGGGCCGGGATGCCGGCGACTTCCATCGCGGCGTCCACCCCAAAGCCCTCCGTCAGCTCGCGGATGGCAACGACAATGTCCTGCTCCGGCATGCCTTTGGTGTTGATCGTGGTCGTTGCGCCGAAGGCTTTGATGCATTCAAGGCGGTGGTCCAGAATATCGGTGACGATGATCCGGTTGCAGCCGCAATGCTTTGCCAGGGCCGCGGCATAGAATCCCAGGGCCCCCGCTCCCTGAATCAGGACGTTCTCGAAGGGCTGAAGCCGGATCGCCTCCCATCCCGCCACCACCGTGGAGAGTGCGCAGTTGGCGGGGGCGGCTTCTTCGTCGGTGAGATTGTCCGGCACTTTGATGACGCAGGTTCCCGGCGTGATGTAGCAGTATTCGGCAAAGCCCCCCATGAAGTGGGGCGGTTCCGCACAACTGTCGTGGCCGTATTTGCGGAGGTGCCGGCACTTCATCATCAAGCCTTTTTCGCGGCATAGATAACACTTGCCGCAATTGTCCATGATCGTCCAGGTGATCCGGTCGCCCACCTTCAGCGGCCGGTCTCCGGAGTCGCGCTCGACCCCCTCTCCCAACTCAACGATTCTTCCCACAATTTCGTGGCCCAGGATGATGGGCAGGGGCGAGGTTCTGCGACCCAGCCAGGTATGAAGATCCGAGCCGCAAATGGTACAGCAGGTGATTTGCACCAGAAGACAGCCCCTCGCCACGTGTGGCAGAGGATACTCGATGATTCTCAAATCCTCGTTGGGAGCCGTCATGACAGCGGCCCTGGCCTTACCAGTCAAGTGTTCCTCCTCGGTACGTGGATACGACTGAAAAAGTCTTGGAAAGTATTTCAGGATTCGTTTTCACTCCTCCTTCTCGACGGGGATGCTGGGTTGAGGGTGCGGTTCATCGCCTTTCATCACCCTCCCCCAACCCCTCCCATGAAGGTAGGGGAGTTTTAACGATAGTCCCTTTAGCCCTGTTCAAGCCCGCCGCTCGCCAATGGGGGCATTACCGCCACCCCCGAAACACTCACCACGTCAAAACAGGATGCGGGGCAGCCACAGTGTAATTTCCGGGAAAAAGTACAGGATGAATAGGGCAATGATTTGCAGGACCATGAAGGGGAGCATCCCGGCATAAATCTCGGTCAGGTTCCACTCCGGCACCACCCCCTTCAGGTAATACGCCGACAACGCCACCGGCGGGGAAAGCCAGCAGCTCTGCAGCATAACCGCCACCAGGATGGCAAACCAGATCAGATCGACGTGCAGGCCCTGGAGCACCGGCATGAAGATCGGAATGATGATGACCACGATGGGGATCCATTCCAGCGGCCAGCCCAGGACGAAGCAAACGGCCAGAATGCCCCAGATGAAGACCCAGT
>CAZDKX010000321.1:5263-5532 GCA_964505935.1 uncultured Syntrophobacteraceae bacterium | reverse complement strand
GAACGGTTGTTGCTTTGGCTCAGGAGCGGAGCCATAATAACCAATGTGGCGTGCAATCGCTCAGCCTTTGCAGCATGACCTTGAAAGCTGTTTGGCGGCGCGTGCGGCGGCACAAGCGGAACCACTTTTCGGGGGAAGGAGAACTCTGATGAAAGCGTTGAGGAAATGCTTCCTTGTTATATTCGTGCTGATTCTTGCGGCAGCCGGGGCGACCCGGGCTCCCGCCGCCACCGGGGAAGCCGGAGAAGGAACCCTGGTGGGCCGCATTG
>CAZDKX010000321.1:0-5253 GCA_964505935.1 uncultured Syntrophobacteraceae bacterium | reverse complement strand
GGAGGTGTGATTCACCTTCCAGCAGCAGCTCAGGATGCCGGGGATGGAGTGTTGGTGGGGCGCATTGCCCATGTGGAAGGCCAGTTGCTCCGGTACGTACCTGAGGAGAAGGACTGGGTGGCAACCGTCAGGGATGCCCCCTTTGGCCTCGAGGATTCCCTCTACTCCGAAGCTGCAGCCAGGGCGGAATTCATCATGCCCAACAACACCTGGATCAGGATCGGTGGCAGCACCCAGATCCAGCTCATCTCCCTGCGCACCGATGTGACCGAAGTCGACATCGCCTCGGGAATGGGCAGGCTTTACAACCGGGACCCTCAGGGCGTTATCCGCGCGACCTCGCCTTTCGGTTATGTGGTGGCGCCCGCCGGCAGCGTTTTTGATTTTTACGTCGGCGACCGTTCATTGGAAGTGATTGCTCTGAAAGGCATGGTCGATTTTGTCCTGGACCGGGATCAGTCGAGGTACGAGGTCACGGCCGGGGGGCCATCGATGGTTTCCGACGGCCAGCAGGTCACTTCCGGTCAAGGGAGTGTTGACGCCGATTGGGATGACTGGAACGGTCAGCGCGACCAACTCTGGTCCAAACGAACCGAAGTGCGTGGCGAATCGGTCCGCTACCTCCCGCCCGCCCTGCATGATGACGCGTATGCCCTTGATGAGAACGGGCGATGGGAACAGGTCTACTATGAGGGGCAGTACCGCCGCTTCTGGCGTCCCACGGTATCGGCCGGATGGGCTCCATTTACCGCCGGCCGATGGTCGGTCTATTATGGAGACAACTGCTGGATTCCCCACGAACCCTTCGGGTATGTCACTCACCATTATGGTAATTGGATCTATAGCGGCAACTTCTGGTACTGGGCGCCACCCGTGGTGGGAGTGCAGGTAAGTCTGGGCCCCCTGCTGGGCATCGGGTTTGGCTGGTATCCGGGAAGAGTGGGGTGGATTCATTCGGGAGTGCATGTCGGCTGGGTTCCTCTGGCCCCCTTCGAACCCTACTACTGCCATCGCCGTTGGGGACCCAGAAACCTGGTGGTCACCAACGTGAACATCACCAACGTCAATATCAACCGTTACCAGTATGCCAACCGGGCGGTTATCGTTAACCAAAACCATTTATACGGCGTTGACAACTACCAAAACGTCAGAATTACCAATGTTAACAGAAATACGATCATCAACCATTATCGGGCCGCTCCGGTGATCAACAATACGGTTATCAATAATTACAACACGATGCGTGACAAGTACCGCTTCACCAACACCCGAGTGGAACACCGGCCGCATGATACGGTGCTGAACCGGATCTCTCATAACGAGCAACTGGCACGCGGAGGGAGGGGCATCAACGCGCGTACCATTGAGCGGGATACGGCCGGTTTCCGGCCCGGCAAACCCGTCCCTGACGGCAAGGTGGAACCGCCACGGGTAACCGATAGACTGGTTCGTCCCCAAGATGCCGGCCGCCCCGCGAGCGATCTGCAGCTGCCCCAGAGAGAGGTTCGGGAGAAATCCCGGCCCCCCTCTCCCATTGCGGCCGGACCCGGCCGTGAGAGCGAAGTCCGGAGCGATCGGACGGGTGCCGGACGGCAACCCATTGAAGGTGATCATGGGAAGCCGTCGCTGGATGGAAGGCCGCGTGTGAGGCCACCAACCTCGGGAGAGGACGCGACGACGGCCGGTCGGGGAGGGCCCAAAGCGACAGGCGAGGAGAGTCAACGGGTGGGACCGGCAAGGTCCGGGAGCGAACAGCGGACGGTGGAACAGGGGCCGGCTGTCACCGCGCCGCGTGAAAACCAGCGTTTCAGACCGCCCCGACCGGGACAGGACCAGAAGGCAACCGAACCTGGACAGCGGAGTCCGCGTGGGGAGGAGGGCACCATCACCAGGCCTTCCAGGTCTGGAGAAGAACGGCAACCGGCCGATGAGGGTGGGGTGCCGTCACCCCTTGACAGTAGCCGCAGGGTTCGCCAGCCAAAGCCTCAGCAGGACCTGTCGTCGCCGGAAGGTGGTCAGGCTGGAGGAACAGGCCAGACAACCGGCCAGGGTCGACGCCTCCGACCTTCGCAACCTGAGCGTACCCCTTCTCAGGACCAGGGCGAGCGGACCACTGGGACCGCTCCTGACAGCCGTCAGCAATTGAGATCGTTCAAGGGAGGAAGGGATTCGCAGAGCTCACCGCAGGAAGGCGGAGTCATCCAAACTCCGAACAGCAGAAGCCAGCGGACGGCCCCATCGGGAGGGGACGGCAAAATTCGCCAACCAGCACGGACGGTAACCCCGCCGGCAGAAGGGAACCGGACGACCGTCGCACCCCAGGCACCATCCCAACCACAGCGCTCGGCGGTGCCGTCACAGCAACAGCAGCAACTGCAAATGCAGCAGCGGCAACAGCAGCAGTTACAACAGCGGCAGCAACGGCAGCAACAGCAACAGCAGATGGAACAGCGGCAACCAGTGCAGCAGCAGCGGGTCCACCGTCGGCAGGGACCCGCCGTCCAACCTGCGGAGCAGCCGGCTGTCAACAGCCCGCCGGCACTCCAGGCACCCCAGGTTGAACCCGGCTCTCGGGGCGGCGGGCACAGGCAGCGAGACGGCGCTGCGGAAGGTCAGTCGCGGGATTGAGGACGAGGGGCAGGAAACGGCTAGAAGTCTCCGGGCCCTGAGGGAGAAGCAGGCGTTGTGAGCAGAGATGCCGCGTACTGGATTGTATCCTTGCAGCTCTCGAGGCATCCTGAGGGCGGCTATTTCAGGAGGACCTATGAGGCCCGCGAAGAGATCGCAAAAGAACACCTACCGGAACGATTTCGAGGTCCCCGGAGGTTTTCAACGGCGATCATCTATCTCCTTCCCGGTCATGACGTCTCCTGCTTCCATCGCCTGCAGGCTGATGAGCTCTGGCATTTCTACACCGGCAGCGCCTTGACCCTTTATGTCCTCGATCCTTCCGGGGCGCTTTCGCAGACGAGACTGGGAGCCGACCATGAACGGGGCGAAACCTTCCAGGCAACCGTTCCTGGCGGCTGCTGGTTCGGGGCAATCGTCGATGACCCGGCTTCATACTCCCTGGTGGGTTGCACCGTGTCGCCCGGCTTCGAATACGAGGATTTTGAGCTGGGCGAACGCGAGAGCCTGCTCGCCAGCTATCCGGAACACCGCTGGATTATCGAAAGACTCACCCTTCAGGCGTAGAAGATGAAGATATGGGTGGATGCCGATGCCTGTCCGGGCGCAATCAAGGAGTTGATCATCCGGGTAGCGAGACGACTCAAGATTCCGACGGTTTTTGTCGCCAACAAATTCATCAGCCTGCCCGAATCGGTCTATCTTTCCACCGTCCGCACGGCCATGGGCCCGGAAGTGGTCGACGACGCCATCGCCCACGCTGCCGAGAGCGGCGACTTCGTCATCACTCAAGACATTCCCCTGGCGTCGCTTCTCGTTCCCAGGGGCATCACCGTCATCAACCCGAGGGGTGAGCTCTACACTAATGAAAATGTCCGGGAACGACTCTCCATCCGTAATTTCATGCAGGATCTGCGCGAAGCCGGGACCACCACTTCCGGGCCCAAAGAGTTCGGTCCCAGGGAAAAGCAGCGGTTTTCGAACACCCTCGACCGGGAGCTCACCAAACGCCGCAAGCAGGCCGGCATCTCTTAGGGCTGCCTCTCTCGAGATCTCCCGTAGGCTGTTTCTTGAGTGCGATGAAGTCAGGGCTTTTGGGCAGCGATCCGAAGACTGTAAGGTTCGAACTCGCTTAAAGTGAGCATGATAGAAGGCGCTTAGAAGCCATTGATCAAAAGCAAGGCTTCAGCCCGTCATCGTTCCTTCCGACCATGTTCCTTCGGGGCTTTCCTGGGCGTGGGCTTCGACCTGAGAGTCGTAACCGTCTCTCCGCCGATTCCCCAGTTGTCGTTTTCAACTTCATCGATCACGACAACCGTGGTCTGGGGGTTTTTTCCGAGGACCTCGACCAAAAGCTGGGTAACCCCGCTGATCAGCTGAGCTTTTTGAGCGGGGGTGGCACCCTCTTTGGTAATCTTGATGTTCACGTATGGCATGGCATTATTCCTCTTCGGCTCTGCTGCCTGGCTGCCAGCATTTGCCTAAACCGATACTGGCGAACTTGTCCCGTCCTTCAGTCATTTCACGATCGGCAGGATCCTGCGGAAATCGCTGGTATTCGCACGCTTGGCCCACTGGAAGATGACGATCTCCGCCGAGGTGATGACCGCACCAGCCTCCCTGAAAAGTTCCATGGCAAGATCACGGTTCTGAGGGGCCCGTGAAGCGACACCATCAGCCACAAGCTGAACCTGATACCCCTCCTCTATCAAATCAAGACCTGTCTGCAAAACACAGACATGGGTCTCCATGCCGGTGATGACGATTTTTGTTCGATGGAATGAACGGACCAGCGGGAGAAAGTCGGCCTCAAGACACGCACTGAAATGCTCTTTGTGGAAAATCCTGGGGGACTTGACCAGAGCCAGGACTTCAGGAATCGTTGGGCCAAGACCCTTGCGGTACTGCTCCGTCAGGAGAATGGGGATGTCCAAAGCTTCAGCTGCCCGAGTGAGCTGATTCACTCGCAGGACTGTCTGATGCCACGAGTCTATTACCTTGAGCATCGCCTGCTGGATGTCGACAATCAGCAGCACACTATCTTCCCGGTTGGCGATGAATCCATGGCGTTTCATGGCGTCCCTCCCTGCAATAAGGAATCTAGCAGAATAAGAGCGCTTATGCACTTTCGTTTTCGCGGAAGGACCGATGATTCTCGCCAGCGCTCAAACCGCGGAGAAGTTATCCCCAAAAATTTTTCGACTATCCTGTTGCCATTTGTTTCACCGTGTGCTATCTAGGTGAGCTTGTTCGCGCTGAGAAGCGGGGAACGGCCCTGGCTGAGGCCAGGAATTGTGGAGAGGTACCCGAGTGGCCAAAGGGAGCAGACTGTAAATCTGCCGGCGAAGCCTTCGGAGGTTCGAATCCTCCCCTCTCCACCATCCGGTCGGATTTATGTAGGAGATGGTGGCATCAAGCACAAGAGGTCATTGTCGTTGGGACTACAAACAGGTCGTATTGCAGGTTCTGAGAGTGAGCACAACCCGGAGCATTTGCTTTTCAACCTCCAAAACAGAGTTCCTACATCATACAATGGACCTTTCCTGGAAATACTGACTGCTCTCTCGCCAGCCCACGTAGCTCAGTAGGTAGAGCACTTCCTTGGTAAGGAAGAGGTTCACCGGT
>CAZDKX010000320.1:0-5532 GCA_964505935.1 uncultured Syntrophobacteraceae bacterium | reverse complement strand
AGGCTCGAGTTACACTGGGCACTCGGGACTCATTACTCGGAACTTTTCAGGGCAGAATCTTCGTTTTGCGCGTGCTCTGTTTGTTGGGTTTCGTTACCACTCAACCCAACGATTCTTTTCCCTTTGTTAAAAATGAAAGATTCCAGCCCGAAGGAGTATACCTGATAACAAGCCATCTGATCACCAACCGACCGCCATCAGCCATGAGCCAAGAGCTATGAGCCAAGCGTCATCACATCTTGTATTTGCTGAATTCTTTTGGATCAAGGCCCTCGAGAATCTCGGACCACTTCTCTTTGTTGTCTTCGTCAAACAAGGGACGAGGTGAGTCCTCCGCTTTCTGCGACTTGGAAATGACTTCCTCACTGACGAAGATGGGGGCCTTGGCGCGCAGGGCGATGGCAATGGCATCGCTGGGGCGGGCGTCGATGGGACTTACCTGCTCGCCGTTGCGAAGATAGATCAGGGCATAATAGGTGTTGTTCCGCAGGTCGCAGACCTCAATCCGCTCGACTCTGACGGCCAGATAATCGAAGCAGTTCTTAATCAGATCATGAGTCATGGGCCTGGGGAATTGAATGTTTTCAAGCTCGGTCGCGATCGCAGTCGCCTCAAGAAGACCGATCCAGATGGGAAGCGAGGTTTCGGTCCGGAGGTCCTTCAAAATCACGATGGGCGTGTTGCTCTGGGGGTCCATGACCAACGCCGCGACTTTCATCTGTCTGTACATGGTGCCTCCATTTCATCAATTTCGGTTGCCTATCCACGGAAAGCGGGCAAGCAGGCGCGTTCGGGAATGGGCCTGAGATCTGCTGAATCGTTCAGGGAGCTCCCTGCTGTCGCCAAAGGTCCCCCTTGAGTGAATGGGAAAAGGCCGAAGTAATCTTCACATATATGGTCTCGCCGATCAACTCCTTTGGCCCCTGAAAATTCACCGTCCGATTCTGCTGGGTCCGGCCTGTGGATTGACCGTTACCGCTGCGACTCGGTCCTTCCACCAGGACCTCTCGGACCTTGCCGACCTCCAGTTGGTTCTTGTGTAGCGTGATTTCGGCCTGCAGACTCTGTAATTCGAGCAGGCGGCGGGCTTTGGTCCGGGGGTCGACCTTATCGGGAAAGGCCGTGGACCGGGCATGGGGGCGGTCGGAATAGCGGAAGGAGAAGAGATTGTCGAATTGCACCGCTTTTAGAAGCTGGAGCGTCTGCTGGAAGTCCTCCTCCGTTTCGCCGGGAAAGCCGACCATGACATCCGAGGAGAGACCGATGTCCGGGCAGAGCCGGCGCAGGCGAAGGATCTTTTCCAGATACTGGGAGGCGGTGTAGCCCCGGTTCATGCGGCTGAGAACGGCATCAGATCCTGCCTGCAGCGGCAGATGAAGATGCCTGCAAAGGATGGGGAGAGCGGCGAAGCTCTGCATCAGGGCTTCGGTCAGGTCTTTGGGGTGAGAAGTCGTGAAGCGGAGGCGGTGCACGTCGGTTTCCTGCTGCAGGTGGTGCAGCAGATCGACTAGACTGGTGGGCTCATCCAAACCGCGTCCGTAAGAATTTACATTCTGACCCAAGAGCAGGATTTCCCGCACTCCCTGGGCGGTGAGGCCGTGGATTTCTCGAAGAATATGCTGCGGCGGGCGACTGCGTTCAGGGCCCCGAACGTACGGCACAATGCAATAGGAGCAATAATTGTTGCAGCCCTGCATGATGGTAACCGGGGCAACCACTGGAGCTGTGCCGGCTGCCGGTGCATGCAGAGGTTCAGCAAAGGGGCGAGGGGCTTCCTCATCGGGTACATGGGCCACGCGCTTCCTTGTTCCCCGCACTTCTTCCAAAAGTTCAGCCATTGCTGGAATCCCGCGGGTTCCCACCACGAGGTCGACATGATCGAACCGTTCCAGGAGCTGTCTGCCCAGCTGCTGGGCCACGCATCCCGCGACAATGATGATCAGCTCCGGGCGGCAGGTTTTCAGACGACGCAATCGCCCTAAAAAAGAGTACACCTTCTGTTCCGCCTTTTCACGAACCGAACAGGTATTGAGAAAGACGATCTGCGCGGCGCTCATTTCGGAAGTCGGGGTATATCCCTGGGCCTCCAGGATGCGCTGAACCCGCAGGGAGTCGTACTCGTTCATCTGGCAGCCAAAGGTCTTGATGTAAACAGCACGCGGCGCGGAGGTGGGATCAACGAGAGGGGCCTGTAGCGTTGTCATTGTCATGGGACCTCGGCGTATTTCCTGGAGAGTTCCGCCAGCCGGAGGACCAGAGTCTTCATAATCTGGAGGGCAACATCAGGGTAATCCCGGATGATCACTTCCAGATCATCCGAGTCATATCGCTCCACCACGCTCTCTCCGATGCTGGTGATGGTGGCTTGACGGGGAAGATTCAGGAGGCCGGCCATCTCGCCAAAGAATTCCCCGGGGGCCTCGATGCGGGACACTTCCTTGCCCGCCTTGGTGACCTGTAAACCACCCTGACTGGAGACCAGTCGAAAGAAATCCGTTCCCGGGGTCCCTTCTTCGACCACTATTTCACCATCCGCATAAAAATCGACGTGAACCTCTTCGAGACGGAAGGCCCCCCCCTCCTGCAGCACGCTGTCAGTAGTCTGGACCAGTTGCTGCAGGGAAGAACTCAGAATACTCTGGGTCATTCTGGGGTTCTCGCGAAAGAAGTGATCCAGCGCTTCAGGACCGTAGGCAGCAATTCGAGAGGAAACCATAACCTTCGCGGTATAGGGAATGGTGCGTTTGAACAGGATGCTCTCGAGCCCGAAAACATCCTGGTCCTCCAACACTCTGATAGGTTTGCCCCGCTTGGTGATCCTTACCTGACCGCTCAATACAACGAAAAAGCAGGGAGATTCTTCGCCTTCCCGGACAAGCTCATCCCCACATTGGCAGGTGTACAGCTCCCGAGCCTGGGCCAAGCGGGAATGGTGCTTGTCATCCTTTTGATGAAAGGTCTCTCCCATTAGGGACTATCCTGAAAAACAACCTGTCCGGCACCTGTCAGAAAAACGACCGAACAATTCCATGAACCATGATGGAATATTCGCCCAATTTGGAGCTCATTCTAATCCAGTTGTTCCCACATGTAAAGTGATCTCCAGCTTGGACCGGCCGGAGCGGCATGGTGCCCTGCCGGAAGTCAGTTACCGCCCAAAGGGTCAGGGGGTTCCCCCTGTTCGAGGTTCACCGGGCGCAGCTGGAGGCTTTCAGCTTCCTCTTCCATTATTTGCGCAACCTCCGGCTCACACCCCGGGGCAATGCTCAGCTCAACCAGGGCCAGGCTGGCGTCAAGGGTGGTTACCAGGCCAATCCCTTCATAGGCTTCAAGGATGAAGCGAAGCAGGTGGATGTTGGGGGGAGCGATGATGAAGTGCCTTTTCGAACAAGCTCTTGGTTGCCGCTGCAAGGATTTCCCCTTTTGTTTCATCAGAGTCTATGGTACCAGAGGAGCTGGCATGAGGGGAAGAGGGGGAGTCTGAAAAAGGTTTCTCGGAGTTGAGAGGGTGATGCGAATGCATGGGGGGAGACATTCCAGGATGGGCACCGGTATGCTATGTTGCTTGATCCAGGGGCTTTTGGCCGGCTTCGTCGGTGCCCAGTCGCAAACCCCCTCGAACGTTTTCTTCAGCCAGGGCCAGGCCGTTTACGATCCGCAGGATGCCACGAAGAGCCAGCGTGAAGCCCTGCGGAATTTTCAGCTGCAGGCTATCGCTCAGGCCGCCGCCGCCATCCTGTCGCCCGCCCAACTGGGGAGACAGTATCCACTCGTCCAGGATAAAATCCTCAAGCAGCCCCAGCGCTATGTCCAAACCTATCAGATTTTCTCAGAGGCCCCTGACGCGAGTGGGCTCTACCGGGTTACGGGACAGGTCACCATATCCATGGATCTGCTGAGAAAGGATCTCCTTGCCTTGCCTCCGACATCGCCGGAAGGGAGGGCGTCGCCGTCTTTGAAACCGGCTGCCCAAAGCGCTGAACCAGTTGTGGAGGGAGCAGATGGCCGGGTGGGGCCGGCGTTTGAAACAGCTGGTAAGACATCGGTCTCCAGACGTGAAATCTTCTGGGCTGTCGGTGAACAATGGGAGGAGAGTTGGCACCTTCCTGCTGGCCGGCGCGACCCCGATGGACCTTTTGCGGCGAGTGTTGCTCAGGAGCTTGAGGACTACGGTTGGACGCTGCGCTTCCCTGAGGCGGGAACGCTTACCCCCGATGCAGATGGGGAAGTCGCCGCCGGCGAGGCCATCGCTCAGGCCTCGGCGCTCGACCTGCGTCATGCCGTGATCGGCAGCGTTCAATCCTTTGAGAGTGCGGAAGAGGAGACCCGCGTCGTCGCGGCGTTGCGTCTTGTCGATGCCGATTCCGGTCAGGGCCGGGGGGAGATTCACCGAGAACTGACCATGGGAGAGGAGACGAGCCACGAGGCCGCCATCGAGCTCGCGTCTGTTCTCGCTCCCCAGCTTGATCGCCAGCTCCGCCCCCAGGCCGAATCGGCAGCCACTGTCGAGCCCGCTGCAGCTACCGAGCCTGTAGCCACCAGCGAAAAGGTTGCTCAGCCCGAAGAAGCGGGTGAGCTGGTGGTACAAATCCAATCTCTGAGCGCATATTCTGACTGGCTTGCCGTGGAAACAAAACTGCGGGAACAGGCTCCGAAGCTGCAGGTCAAGGGTCTTGAGATTGGACCTGATGGGAGCCGGGTGAGGCTTCTGGGAGTGGACGGTGGCAACCTCAAAAGCCTTCACGGAGCTCGTCTCTCCAACGGCGCCCAGGCCCAGGTTGAGAGCCTTGGTGCGGAAGGCCATGCCTTTCGTGTTACCTTGACGAAACCCGCAACGAACCCGGCTGAGCCCAAACCATGACCGTTCCCAACCTGCTCACGTTCACGCGTATTCTTTTGACGCCACTGCTGATGTGGTTTCTGCTCAATCACCGACTGACGCCGGCCTTGGTGGTTTTCTTTATTGCCGGCCTGACGGATGTGCTCGACGGCCTGATCGCGCGCCGGTTCCATCAGAAGTCGCGCATTGGCGCGATTTTGGACCCCCTGGCGGACAAGTTCCTGCTGGTCAGCTCCTTTTTGCTTCTGGGTTGGCTCGGTTTGCTCCCTCTCTGGCTGGTGGTGATGGTGGTGCTGCGGGATGTCGTGATCGTCACCGGGACCAGCGCGCTCCTGCTGCTTCGCCGGCAGGTGGAAATCCAACCTACGGTTCTGGGAAAGTTCACGACCCTCACCCAACTGCTTACCGTGCTCTGTGCCCTGGGGTCCTCGCTCATCAGCATCACGCCGTGGGATCGGGTGCTGGCTGGAATCACCGCCATGTGCTGCCTTGCCAGCGGCGCCCAGTATGTGAACAAGGGGCTTGCCATGAGGCAATTGCCGCCACGTCGCCAAGCCGCCGGGAATTGAAAACGAAGAGTGCCCTGCATTTCGCTTGACATGGTTTGGTGAGATCGTTATAGAGTTTTCAGCCTTGTAGGCACGTAGCTCAGGGGGAGAGCGCTACCTTGACGCGGTAGAAGTCGGCGGTTC
>CAZDKX010000319.1:0-5558 GCA_964505935.1 uncultured Syntrophobacteraceae bacterium | reverse complement strand
TAGCTCGGATTCACGGGGAAATGGAGAATGTTGGTGTTGGGTCGCGGTTCGTGCAAGGGAATGCAGGTCCGCTCGGCAACGATCCCGTAATCGACGATCGGCGGCAGCAGGTCGTCCTGGTCGAAGAGCGGGTCGCGTCCGTTCTTGACCTCGGTGCCGTCGGCCTCGCCGCCGAGGTCGGTGTCGGCCGCCCGCGGCAGAGTGCCGTGGTAGAATTCATCCTTGTTTTTCAGGCCATCGCCGTCCGGATCAGTGTTGGCATCGGCCGCGCTGGTCTTGTTAAGGCCGTAGAGGTCTTCCCAACGGTCGGGCAGGCCGTCCCCATCCTGGTCGGGATTGCAGCCGGCGCCATCCGTTTTGGTGTCGAATTCGAACACCTGGAAGCTGCGGCCGGCGTAGCGTTGAAATTTCTCGCCGTAGTTGGATTCCCCGCTCACCGCCACGGTCACGTTGTAGCTGCCGTTCTCGCCGCTGGGCGGTCCTTCGGGGAAATCAGGCACCCCGCCGTTGCTGGACCAGTAAGTCCGCGTATAGAGATTCCCGTAAATCCCGTCGCCCGCCAGGCCGTCCTCGTGGCCGCCGTCATCGTAGAGGCTGAGACGGTTGGTCGAGCCGTCGGGATTTTCAATGGCGGCAACCACCTCGAGGCCCTCGACGCCGCCCTTCCCGTCGTTGACGTTGACCAGAATGGCGACGGGCAGGCCGCGGAGATAGTTATAGTTGACCGCCTTCTCACACTTGTCGGAGGGTTTCGCCGCCCTCACCTGGGAAAAGCGCAGATCGACGTCCACCCCGTGCAGAATCCGCCCGGAAAGCATGGCGATCAGCTGCAGGTCCTGGTCGCTCTGGATGGTGACCTCCCAGTCGCCGGGTTCAAGCGTGCCGTCGTAATGGAAGGTGGCGTTGGTGGCGTTGCGCAGCAGGGTCCAACCGGTGGTCGTGCTCTTGATGAGATTGTCGTAGGGATCGCGCAGTTCGACTTTCAGCGAGGCGGTATCGATGTTCCAGTTGAAGGCAAAAAGGGCATCCGTCACGCCCCCGCCATCTTTCTCGGTGACAGGGATGGTAAAGATGAGGTCGACGCCGGCGGCGACGCTGTGGGCCTCATAGAAAAGGCGATCCTGACCGTGGGTTTCCTCTTCGATGGTCCGATAGACCTGGGCGAGCCGGTTGGGCACGTGCAGGCTGGAAGCGGGCGGGGGCGAAGCCGCGAGGGGTGGCTGGGGCCGGCTGCCGGCGCTCAGGCTGGGGGCGGCACCGGCGGCTGCCGAATCCGTGCTGACGTAGTAGTAGTCCCCGCCGGTAAACGCGGCGATGGTTTGCAGCAGGTCCTGATCGGCATCAGCCCCGAACGCCACCGTATCGATTCTCACATCGGCGGCGATCCCGGTGATGGGGTCGAAGGAGTCCTTGACTGCGGGCGTACCGCAGGCGGCGTTGGTCTTAGCCCAGTAGTCGCCTTCGTTTTCGAGACCGTCGCTGAGGAGCACCAGGGCGTGGCGGTCGGCCGGACTGGTCTCACCCAGCAGTTCGTCACGGCCTTTCTTGAGGCCGTCCCCAATGGAGGTCCAGCCGTCCTCCTCGATCTTGTCGATTTCCTCGATCAGGTCGTCACGATTGCCGGCAACGGTCTTCAGGGAGAACTTGAGCTGGGCGTCATCGTTGCATTCATCATCGTTGCCGTTGAAGGTGACCAGACCCAGCCGATCATCTCCGGCTGCGGCGTTGACATAGAGCCGGGCAGCGTTTTTGGCGGCGGCAATCTTGGGATCGGCTGTGGGGTAGTGCATGCTGTAGGAACGGTCCACGACCAGCATCTGATTCCGCGTGAGCTCGCCGTAGTAGACGGCTTTCTCTCTCACCAGCAGCTCGGCACAGTTCCCTCCCAGTTCGCAGATGCAGATCTCGAGGTCGAAGAGGTCGCCGTCGGCCGCACTGGTGATCTCCGGGGCCTGCACCACCAGCCAGTATTCGCCGCTCACGTAACTGGCGTTGATGATCTCGGCCGAATAGGTGTTGTCCGTGTCCGCACTCCTCAGGGTCACCTTCAGGAGCGAGGCATCGATGCCTTTCATGGAGACGGTACCGGTGCCGCTCGGGGTGAGGACCGCCGGACCCTGGAGCAGCAGCCGCACCAGAAAACGTTCCGGGTTGTCGGCAGCACCCACGTAGGCCTGGTTGTCGATGGTGGGGAGGCGAATCTGACCGGTCATGTCCCCCGACCCGAAAGCGAAGTCGAAGTCGGCGCTGTCATGGCGGCCGACCACCACCAGGGCCAGTTTCTCGTAAGGGTCCGTAGCGGCATTGATGAGCGCCCGATAGAAGGAATTCCCCGAGCCCTGGTAGATGTCGGTGACTTTGTTGCCGGCCTTGACGCCGATCAAGGCCCAGGAGAGGGTCTTATCGCTCTTGGCCTTGCCCCAGACGCCGACGGCTTCGCACTGCTTTTCGGCCGGGACGTTCACTTCATAGTAGCGTGCGCCCCAGCGCACCACATCACCGGCAAGGACGGTGTTGAAACTGGCGGCGGGAATGGTCTGCCGGGCCACGGCATCATAAGGGGTGTTGCCGCCGGCCAGCGTCTCATCGAAGTAGCGGTAGCGGTCAGGGGTGGCGAGACTGCTTACATCGAGATTGTGCGTGTAGTTGGCGACGGCGAAGTCCCGGAAAACGTCTTCCAGGGAGAGGCCGGCGTCATAGGCATGGATCGTCTCCCGCAGGTACTTGATGCTGTCCGGATCGTGCCCGTCGGTGTGCCGCCAGAAGCTCTCGATCACGTCCACCCCCCGGCCCGGTTCCGCTACCGTGGTTCCCAGTTGTTCGGTGAGGTAATTCCAGAAGAGCGCCGTCGGGTAGGAGAGCTCCATCAGGGTGCGGTTGGGATTTGCCAGATAGCCGTTGACTTCCCCCACATACCAGGTATTGGCAGGGGTGTTGTCATTGTCGGCGGTGATCTTGTCTTCCATGAGGCGGGCGGTGCCTTCGACCGTCCATCCGCCCCAGGACGGCCAGTCGTTGTAGTTGATGTAGCTGTACTGAACGTGATGGAAGAGCTCATGAGCCACCGCCGAGCGAATGAAAGGTTCGGAGGAGGCGCGCAGGTGCGGGGAATCGACGGTGATTCTACCGTGGGGGGCGGAAGCGGTGTTGGCGGAATCGAAGATGCAGGTGTCGTTGGGGGAGTCGTTAAAGTGCGGAGGCCTGAAGTTGTGGAGGCCGTCGATATAGATGTTATGTGAGCTGAGCAGAGCATCGCGGACCCACTCGGCGGCGGTGCGGGGAAAGTAGTCCACCGAGGCAAGGTTGTCGTCGGTAAAGTAGACGTCGTAGTCCGCGCCGGCGGGGTTTACGGCCACATCGGCCCGGTCGGCGAGATTGCCCGGACAGTCGGCCATAGCCGATGACCAGGGAAGGCAGAGGAGTGCCAGGAACGCCAGTAACAGACAGGAGATGCTTGCTCTAAAGGCTTGCATAAAACCTCCTTGGCAACAGGCCGGCAGGGGGTTCGCCGCCTGCTTGAAGAACCTTGGGCTGCCCCTGACTCGCTTGATGACGAGCCATTGATTCACGAGCAAAGGAGGTGGCGGTGGGAATGGGGCAGCCTGAGTTCGAAATGGGGAACAGGGTCCTGTCAACTCACATAAAGCCATTCGTCCACTTGAAAAGACTTTATCCAATTCTGGATTCGAGAACAATGAAAAGTTGGGTCGGCAGACGCCGAAGAAGATGCAGATGGGGGGGGTGTCGCCTTCCTTGCGGGCAAGCGGACGCAGCAGGTGAATTCATGACGATCTTTGTGTATAAAAGTCCTCGGCTTCCTTTCTGCTGCGGCGCATTGGCCTTCACGGACGGGTGGAAGTTCTTTCGGATAGACATGTACTGTCTGGTGGGAGCGGCTTTCCAGCCGCGAGTAACGCTGCCGTCGCGGTTGGAGAGCTATTCCCTCAAGGCACCTCAGGAAGAACACGGGTCTGCAGGACGCCCGGCGGTTCCGCCTCGAGGGATATCAGCCGCATTGGAGGCTTAACGGCCATGCCGAAGCTCATGAAAACAGTGTCGGGCGCAGACGGACAAGACCCTGACCATCTCTTGGCCGCCGCCGAACGCTTTACCCTGCAGGGCCGCGTGGAAGAGATCCGGGCTCATGGCAGCGGCAATGTCCACGATACCTTTCTAGTGATTTGCGAAGGGGCGGACGAGCCGTGCTTCATCCTCCAGCGGTTGAACACGCATGTCTTTCCTCGGCCCGAACTCGTCCTGAAGAACATGCGCATCGTGACGGCGCATATCGGCAGGCGCTTGGCGGACACCCCCCTCGAGGCTTCGCGCCGCTGGGAAGTCCCCCGCGTGCTCCTGACGGGGGCGGATCATGACCTCTGGCGCGATGCGGAAGGCTCGTGCTGGAGGGCGCTCAGTTTCATCCCGGGGGCCGAGCCGTTCGACACCATCCAGAATATGCACCACGCCGGCGAGGTGGGGTTCGCCCTCGGCCTCTTTCACAGCCTGATCAGCGACCTGCCCGTGGCGTGCCTCGCCGACACCCTGGAGGGGTTTCACGTGACGCCGCGCTACCTGGCGCACTACGATGAAGTGCCGGCCGGGCGGAGCCCCCGCCGGTCGCCGGAAATGGCTTACGCCCTGGCGTTCGTGGAGGCCCGCAGACGTATCGCCGGCATTCTCGAAGAGGCGCGGGTCAAACAGAAGCTCGTGCCGCGCCCCATTCACGGCGACCCGAAGGTCAACAATATCATGATCGACCTCGCCACCCATCGGGCCGTGAGCATGATCGACCTGGATACGGTGAAACCGGGGCTGGTTCACTACGACATCGGCGACTGCCTGCGCTCGTGCGGCAATCCCCTCGGCGAAGAAACGGAGCAGTGGGAAACGGTTCGCTTTGAACCCGAGCTCTGCCGGACCATCCTGCAGGGTTACCTGGAGCGGGCGCGGACTTTTCTTACTGGAAACGATTATGAATACCTTTTCGAGGCCATCCGCGTGATTGCCTTCGAGCTCGGTCTGCGCTTCTTCACGGATTATCTCGAAGGCAACGTCTATTTCAGGGCCAGGCATACCGAACACAATCTGGCCCGAGCCCTCGTCCAGTTCAAGCTGACCGAGAGCATCGAAGCCCAGGAACCAGCGATTCGCGCTATCATCGAGGAGCTGCGATGACGGCCTGTGACTTTCAGCTGCAGCCTGGTTCGAAAAGTTGCGCGTTGCGGGGTTGCGAGTCAGCCGCGGTCTTTTTCATGGGTTTCCGGGTTGCCCTCTGGAAGATGAACAGCTGCCAGGAAATGGTCTTGAGCGTTTGTGAGGATTCGATTATGGTTTCCGACCATCAAGCTTGATCGTTTGATGGCGGGAACCCAGATGGAGATCATCCGTGGTCACCCGAAAGGAAAAATGATCAGGAGGTTGCCCTGCCATGATCGGTGCCATTGCGGGTGATATTATCGGGTCGGTGTATGAGCATCACCCCATTAAAACGGTCGATTTCCCATTGTTTCAGCCGGGGTGCCGGTTCACGGACGATTCCGTGCTGACGGTTGCGGTTG
>CAZDKX010000318.1:0-5568 GCA_964505935.1 uncultured Syntrophobacteraceae bacterium | reverse complement strand
CCATGCCGACGGCGTCCTTCAGGGCCATGGAAATATAGGTGGCGCCCATGGACTCCGCGATGCCCAGCACGACGCCGCCCACAATGGCTCCCACCGTACTGCCCATCCCGCCCAGAATGGTGATGACAAAGGCTTTCAGGGTGAACGGGCCGCCGACGTCGGGAAAGAGATAGTAAATGGGCAGCAGCAGGGAGCCGGCGGCGGCGGCCAGCGCCGCCCCGAGGCCGTAGGTGAAAATGGTGATCCACTCGGCGTTGATCCCCATCAGCAGGGCGGCTTCCTTGTTCTGCGCCGTTGCCCGTACCGATCTACCGATATCGGTCTTCAGCAGGAAAAAGAACAGGAGCACCGTGAGCAGGACGGCGATGAAGAAGGCCACCACCATGGCCTGATTGAAGGAGATGTCTCCGAAATAGATGAACTCAGAGCTGTATGAAGTCGTAACGGACTTATAGTCGGAATGGAAGATGAAGCGGATGATTTCCGTCAGCACCATGCCCACTCCTACGGTCATCAGCACCTGGTTTTCCGGCAGGATGGAATCTACCTTCAGCAGCGGGTTCAGGAAGTATTTCTGAATGACGGCCCCGACCACGAAGAGAGCGGGCATAGCCACCAGGAGCGAGAAGTAGGGGTCCAGGTGAAGCTGCTCGAAGAGCACATAGGTGATGTACATGGCGATCATCATGAGCTGGCCGTGAGCCAGATTGACGATTTTCATGACCCCCATGATCAGAGTCATCCCGAGGCCAACGAGCGCATAAATGCCGCCGATGAGCATCCCCGACACTAATGTCTGGACAAAAACTTCCATGGTGTGCCTGCCCTCAATCGTTCATCGTTATGAACCGCGATTTGCCATTTTGGGGATTGCTTCACCCTGCTAGCGACTGCTCGCGCCGAGAGTTCCTGCCGTTACTTCCAGACCTTGGCCCATTCAATAGGATATGTGTACGATTTGGTGGCAGTGTTCTCGGGCCAGACCAGTTCGAGCTTGCCGTCGATCCACTGGACCAGGTAGGTGGGGAGTTTGTTCTGATTGGTCATCTTATCGTAGGCAATGAATTTTACCGGCCCAAACACGGTCATCATGTCCGTGGCCGCCAGGGCCTGGCGCACGTCATCGGCCTGGAGCGATTTGGTACGCTTCAAAGCATCGGCGATCACATAGGCCGCAGCATAGGCTTCAGCGCCATGATACTCCGTGTCCATGCCGAACCTTTTCACAAACTTATCATAATAATCCTTGGCCCCGGGAAAGGGTAGGGTCTGGTACCAGAGGGTGGCCGAGAAAACGAGATCGGAGGCTTTGCCGGCGTTCTTGGGGAATTCCGGCAGGGTGAACCCGGCGGCGCCACCGACGAAAACCTTGGGATTGAGCCGCAGTTCCATGCTTTGCCGCATGAGAAGCGAGGCATCCATGATATAGCTGATCATATAGACCAGGTCCGGCTTGAACTGCTTGACCTTGATGAGGAGCGGTTTGAAGTCCACGCCGCCGTGTTCATAACCTTCCGACACCACCACCTTGATGCCGAGTCGTTCACAGGTCTTCTCAAACTCTTTCGACCCGGCCGAGCCGAAGTTGGTATTTTCGTATAAAATGGCGGCGGTCTTGGGCTTGACCACCTCCGTCAGAAAGGATTCCAGGGCCTTAGGGTATTCACTGACCGGAGGGTTCAACCGAAAGATGTAATTCCAGCCCTGGGTGGTGATCTTGTCGTCCGAGCCGGTATTGACCAGGAACGGCATTTGGTTCTGCTGAGCCACGCCGGCAATGGCAAAGGTTTCCGAACTGCCGTAGCCGCCTCCCAGCATCACGACTTTGTCCTTGGTGATAAGCTTTTCGGCTGCGGAACGAGCCACATCAGGGCGTCCGGTGTCGTCTTCGAAGATGAAGTCCAGCTTCTTGCCGTTGACGCCGCCGGCGGCGTTGAGCTCCTCCAAAGCCAGTTCAAAAGACTTCTTCTCGATTTCGCCGAACTTGGCCTTGTCTCCCGTCACCGGCAGGATAATCCCCACCTTGATGCTGTCCTGCGCCTGCAGAGGCGGTGCTGCCAGGGTTAACACCATCAATACCGCAATCGCCATCATCGAAAACTTCTTCATCACCAATCCTCCATTGAAAGATTTCTTCCCAGTTTCGCGCCATGGCGCGCGGTTGCGCCACAAAACGAAGGCTGCCATTTCATTCAATACTGGTGGAACAAAGCAAATGATGGGATAATCAGGACTTGGAATTTCCGGTGTTACAATATCTCTCCTACTATGAAAGTGATCGGGAAGTCAAGCTGCAGATGATCTTTCCTTGTTGTCAGGTCAATGGACAGGCAATATTATCCAGAACTTCCAAGGTTGGAGGCCGGCAATACCAGAGGGCCCCCTTCAGCGTTGTGAGTCCGTGAAAGGTGGTGTGCGTGGTTTCTGAAGGACTTCCCGTCTTGTCCTCCCTGAGGCCTCTGATCAGCCGGTGCCGCTGGGTTGCCTTTCATCCGGAGCGACTCGAGGCCGCAGTTGAGCTCTGGGAGGATGCCCTCCCCGGGCGGAACATCTGGCATCATCCCTGCCACTTCTTCGACGGCACAGAAGAGACGCTGCGCTGGATTTTCGTCCTCGATGTGCTCAATCACTGCTTCTGGCCCAATAAGGGTGAACCCGTCTGGACGGTGTCGTACCAGGGGCGCGATTATTCCGGCTACTGGGGCTTGGCGGCGAGTCTCAAGCGGGCCCTGGAAAGGGGCTTTGCCATTACCGATCCGCGGTATTTGGCCGAACTTTCCGAAGGAGATTTGCGCGAAATCTTCTCGGGATCCAATGAAGCGGAAATTCCCCTGCTGGAAGCTCGCCTTGCCAGCCTGAGGGAGGCCGGGCGGGTTATCCTTTCCCGCTGGCGGGGAGACCTCGTTCATCTCATGGAGGAAACTCGCGGCCGTGCTGTCCAAACGGTGCAGCAGGTGGTTGCTTCCTTTGGCAGCTTCCAGGACCAGGCCGACTACCGGGGGCATACGGTCTATTTCTGGAAGCGGGCGCAACTCTTTGTGGCCGACGTGCATGCCGCCTTCGCCGGGGAGGGGTGGGGAGCATTCGGCGATTTTGCCGGGCTGACGGCTTTTGCCGACTATAAACTGCCGCAGGTGTTGCGCGAGCTGGGCCTTCTTTCCTATCATCCGGACCTGGCAAACCGAATTGACCTGAGAGAGAACCTGACAGCCGGCAGCGAGGAAGAGGTTGAAATCCGGGCGATGACCGTCTGGGCCGTGGAAGCGCTGAAGGGAGCTCTGGGGAACCGGGGAAAAACGGTGACGAGCGCTGCGGTGGACCAGTGGCTGTGGCAGCTCGGGCAGCTGGGGCCTTTCAGAAAAAGACCCTACCATCGCTGCCGGACCATTTACTATTGAGCCTCTTGCCGGCGGGCGCATGCGAAACCTTGCATTGGGGTCGGAGATTCATCTATAATACTCATCAATTGCTGCGAACTGTTTGGCAGCCATTGATTGCTTTGATCGGAACTCACTCAAGACAGCGCAATGACCGCTGGAAAGGAGATCAATCATGTTGTTCCTGGGAATATTCAACTATGACCCGGCAGATCGCAACATCGTCATCGAACGGCGGGTAAAGGGCATGGACAAAGATGTGGGAGTGACCATCAAGGGTGAGTGGCTCGACCTTTCCGGCCACCGCATCTTTCGCCTCTTCGAGACTGACGATGATGTCCACCTGGCCTCCTCGGTCTATAACTGGAGCGACCTCGGCATCGCGGAAGTCATTCCGGTTATGGAAACCGAAAAGGCCTTGAAGTTCTTGAAGAAGACCAAGAAAGCGGGTTGATCGCGGCGTGGATCGCGGTTCGTTTGCCTTTTCGCGGTGCCAGGGTACGGCTCAAAAGGGAAGACGGTGAAACGCCGTCACGTTTGGTCAGCGCTGTGAGCGGGAATGAAATCCGGGGATTGGCCACTGCTTCCCGGCCGGTTGTGGCGTTCCGGGGGATGGGAAGGCTCGGAGAGTAAGCAGAACCGCAAGTCAGAAGACCTGCCGTGAAAAGGAAGTCCGGCCTGGGCCGGGACAAGGCTGTCTGATTGCCGAAACCATTAAGCAATCCTTCAGACCTCGGGGAGAGGTTTGAGGGATTTTGTGTTTTGAAAGGAGGGCAACGTGGACCGTTTTTTCCAACTGCTGGCGCGGATTGAGCCGGCTGACCGGACCTGGGAGGAGCGGGCGTGGGAGCGCTTGCACGCCCAGGTCCGTCCGCGCGGTTCGCTCGGACTGCTGGAACATAACGCGGCCCGGCTGGCGGGGATGCGCCGGAGCCTGGCCTTTGATCTTTCACGAAAACTCGTCTTCACCATGGCCGGTGACCATGG
The DNA here is from genome assembly GCA_964505935.1 of uncultured Syntrophobacteraceae bacterium. GTDB lineage: Bacteria > Desulfobacterota > Syntrophobacteria > Syntrophobacterales > Syntrophobacteraceae > JADGQM01. The sequence continues at coordinate 1,204 of CAZDKX010000318.1, read as the reverse complement.
CGTGGCGGCCGAAGGGGTAAGCGCCTATCCCCAGGAGGTCACCCCGCAGATGGTGTTCAGCTTCGTGCAGGGGTGGGCTTCCATCAACGTCCTGGCCCGTCACGTCGGGGCCGACGTGCGGGTGGTCGATTGCGGCGTGGCGGCCGATCTGCCCGCGGACTGGCCCATCCTTCACCGCAAGATCGCTAAAGGGACCGCCTCCTTTGTCGGAGGGCCGGCGATGAGCCGTGAGGAAGCGATCGCCGGTCTCCTCCTCGGCGCGGAACTGGTCGAACAGGCCTACACCGTCGAGGGATATCACCTGGTGGGTACCGGCGATATGGGCATTGCCAACACGACGCCCTCGACGGCCATTGTTGCGGTGCTGAGCGGGAAGCCGGTGGCGGAGCTGACCGGGCGCGGCACCGGCATCAACGATGCCACCCTCGACCGCAAGATTGCCGTCATCGAACAAGGCCTGGCGGTCAACCGACCCAATCCCAACGATCCCCTTGATATCCTGAGCAAAGTCGGCGGCTTTGAGATTGCCGCCCTCGCCGGGGCGCTCCTCGGGGCTGCAGCGGCCAAAGCCCCCCTCATCTGCGACGGCTTCATCGCCACCGCCGGGGCCCTGCTGGCCTGCCGCCTGGTGCCGGCAGCCAAGGACTACCTGTTCGTTTCGCACCGCAGCCAGGAGCCCGGCCACCACACCATGGTCGAACTGCTCGGCCTCGACCCCATTCTCGATCTGCAGATGCGCCTCGGGGAAGGGACGGGCTCGGTGCTGGCGATGACCATCGTCGAAGCCGCCGCCAAGGTGCTCATGGACATCAAAACCTTCGCCGAAGCCGGGGTGACCGATACGGGCTGCTAAGCGTTTGTCCGGAGAGAACCGTGCGGCTTTGTAGGGTGGGCTGTGCCCACCGATGGGACAGCATGTGGGCACAGCCCACCCTACGCTCCTGTCAACCGTGACAATTATTGTTGGACGGCTCCTAAGGAGGGCCTGTGATTCCGATCCGGGATATCAACCCATCACGTGGAACGCCGGTGGTCTGCTACGGGATCATTGCCGCCTGTACCCTGATGTTTCTCTACGAGATCCTGCTGGGGGCCGGTCTCCCAAGGTTTCTGGTCAAGTACGGGTTGGTGCCGGTTCGCTATACCGTCCCTCACCTTGCCGCCCACTTTTCGTTGAGCGAACAGCTCCTGCCGTTTCTCACCT
>CAZDKX010000317.1:0-5569 GCA_964505935.1 uncultured Syntrophobacteraceae bacterium | reverse complement strand
TCCAGATGCCTCCGGGAATTCCGGTGGCAACCATGGCCATAGGCAAGGGTGGAGCCCACAACGCGGCACTCTTTGCCATCCAGGTTCTGGCTCTCCAGGAGCCCTCGCTGAGCGAAAAACTGCGGCGCTTCAAGCGAGACATGGCACAGGATATCGTGAGCAGGAAGAGCAAAAGGCTCGAAGAATACCTGATGAGTCGCCCCTCGAGAAATCCGGAATGAGGCCGAATGACCTGATCGGCGCCGAAGGACTCTGAATGGCGGTGAACTCCTTACCTTGCTCCTGCATTTCGGACTCATCAAGCCCTCCTCGTTTATCGGGTGCGGGTGGAGCGGAGCTGCGTGTTGCCGCGCAATCCTGCCGTGCCGGCAGGAGACCTGCCAAGACCTGGCAGATTGACCCCCAGCGTCCGGATCAGCATGTCATCGACGCTGCGGGGGAATTGCTTTCCCAGGGGGGAGTGGTTGTCTATCCCACGGAAACCTATTATGGTCTGGGGGGACATCCGGAGCTGTTGTCGGCGATTGAACGCATCTATACGATCAAAGGCAGAGCCGCCGTTAAGCCCCTGCCGTTGATTGCCGCCGATCTTGAGGCAGTGTATCGGGCCGTGGCGGACTGGCGGCCTGTGGCGAAAAAACTGGCGGAGGTCTTTTGGCCGGGGCCGCTCACCCTCATCCTGAACGCGGCTCCATCCCTGGTCCCGCTGCTGCATGCCCACACCGGCAAGGTGGCGGTGCGCATCTCTTCTCATCCGGTGGCGCAGGCCCTGGCTCGAGCCATCGGCGGGCTGCTGACGGCTACGAGTGCCAATCAGAGCGGCCAACGGGCCTGCCGGACCGTGTCCGAGATGCCGGAGGAGCTGCTGGTTCAGGTGGACGGCCTTCTCGAGGCCGGCACGCTTGGTGAGGGTACCATTGACCTGCCCTCGACCATCATCGATCTCAGCACCGCCGTTCCCCGCTTGGTGCGCCCGGGCTGCATTGCCTGGGAGAGGGTGGAGGAAGTGCTGAGTGGTGGGTGCTGAGTGCTGAGTGGTGGGTGGTGGGTGAAGAGGTGCGGGAGGGTTTTTTCATATGACTTAGCTGTCCTTCGTGCGGCTTTGTGGATGAAATCGGGTCCAAATGGGGGCCGGTTGGTTGGGATGGCCCCTTGAGATAAAGAAGAGCAAGAGCTTGTGAACATCAGTTGGTATATCGTGAGCATTGGCGTCCTGATGCTGGGCTTCGCCGGCCTTATGGCTTTGCGGTGGCGTCGGGTAGCCTCCCGTGAGCCGCGTGTTGTCCTCACCGGTGGCGGTACGGGCGGCCATGTGAATCCCGCGCTTGCCATCGCCGAAGGCATCAAACAGCGCGAGCCGGCTGTCTGCTTTCTCTATGTGGGGGTGCGCGGCAAGGCCGAGAGTGTCATTGTCAAGCGGGCGGGCTATGAGCTCCGCTTTGTTGCCTCGGCAGGGTTTCCCGGGCTGAAACCGTCCTTTCGGCTGGTGCGTTTTCTCTTCTTGCTGACCGTTGGTGTCATGCAGTCGGCCATCATCCTGCTGCAATTTGCCCCCCGCTGGGTGATCGCCACCGGGGGTTACGTCAGCGCCCCCATCATTCTGGCGGCTCTGCTGCTGCGGATGGTCGGTCTGTCGCCGGCCAGGGTCTTTCTTCATGAACAGAACAGCATTCCCGGACAACTCATCGCGCTCCTGGGACGATGGGTGGATCGCGTCTTCCTGACCTTTCCCCAAACGCTCTCTTTTTTTCCCAAAAACGGCGTGCTGGTGGGCTATCCCATTCGGCAAGCCATTGCCGTAAAACCCAGGGAAGAGGCCTTGGCGCAGTTGCCGTTCAAGGTGCCGCCGGGTCGTCGCGTCGTGTTCTTATTTGGTGGGTCTCAGGGGGCCCGCACCATCAATCGTTCTTTAGTCGATGCTCTGCCCTGCCTCCTTGCGCATCGGGATCGTCTGTTTATCATCCACGGCACGGGTCTCGGCAAATCCAGCGAGTATGATGCTGCCGCCGATACGGAAAAAGGCCTCGCCAGAGTGCTCTCCGATGAGCAGCGGGCGCTTCTCGACGATTTCTATTACCGGCAGGACTACTTTCATAACATTGCCGACGTCTATGCCGTCAGTGATCTGATTGTGTGTCGCAGCGGCGCCGGCAGTCTGAATGAGATTTCCCGGATGGGCAAACCGGCTATCCTCATCCCCAAGGCGAACCTGCCCGGCGATCATCAGGTGATGAACGCGCGGGCCATGAAGCACAGCGGGGCGGTGGAGATTCTTTTCGAAGATACCGTTGTCGAGGATGGTCAGGTCCTGGAAAAACTCGAAGGGCGGTTGCTGGCGGAGCGCATCCTGAGCCTGGTCGAAGATCTCGATCAGCTGACGAAGCTGGGAGCCATGAGCCGGGAATTCTTTCGGCACCATGCGGTGGAGCGCATCCTGAGCGAGATCTATCAGGACCACAGTTACGATAACGGGCACGATTACACCGCCTTCCCTTCGAAACCGCTGCTCAGCAAAATGCGACTCCTGCAGGTGCTCAATACCGCCTACAGCAAAGCTCCCCGCAACTTCAACCCCCTCGAGGTCGTGGAGGATGAAGACGATCTGGTCTGCTATCGGCATCGTGCGGCCACGCTGCTCACCAGCAAAGGCTGGCAGGACCGCAACGTGGGCGTCAAACTGATCGGCCTCACCCATTATCGCGAAAAGGTCCCCACGCTGCTCTACATGCTCGCTGATCGCACCCCGGCTAATCCTATTCGGCGCTGGTTCGGGGGGGATTTTGAACAGGTGGCCTTCATTCGGCGCAATATCGTACAGGCTCTGCAGGTGCTCGATTACTGTGACGAAAACGTTGAAAAACATCTCCTGATGGCCCTCGAAGATCCCTATTTTGAAGTGCGGTCTCACGTCTGCACGGCGGTCGCCCACTTTGCGCCGGTGCTGACAGGGAAAATAGTCTGGGTCGAGGCCATGGTGAAAGCGCTGCGGGACCCGTCTTTTGAAGTGGCAGTGCAGGCCGCGCGGGCGCTGGGGGAGGTCGGCAGTGATCAGAGCGTGCTTCAGGTGTTGCTGCAACTGAGGGAATCACACTACTGGCAGGTCCGCAATGCCGCTTTGATTGGCATCAGGCGACTGGTGGAACGCGCCGTGGTCAAGCCTTCGGAGGCAATGCTGGCGGACGTGTCGAGCTTCATCCTCACGGCCACCGACTTCCGGCCGCATTTTTCCATCAAACAGACCTATCAGAGTGTGCAGAAACGCTGTCGAGATAGCTTATCCGGGGAAGCCAGGGAACAGCATACCGGTCCCTCCGACTCCGATCAGCACGAGAGGATGGCTTAGCCATGGTTTACGAAATCGGCAATGCCCTGATGCAATTCTCGGAGGTGTTCTCCTTTTTCCGCCTGGTGAACTACATCACCTTCCGGGCAATTCTGGCGGCCTTGACGGCGGTGATCTTCATCTTCCTTTTCAGCCGCCGCTTCATTCTCTTCATGCACCGACGGTGCATCCTGGACCAGGTCCGGGAGACGGGGGTGCATTCGGCTTTGGATAAAAGCGGGACGCCCACCATGGGGGGAGTCCTGATCATCGGGGCGGTGCTCAGTTCCATGATCCTCTGGGGTAACTGGCAAAACCCCTTTCTCCTCTGCTCCCTGGCGGGAATGCTCTGGTTTGGTCTCCTCGGTTTTTGCGATGACTATTCCAAGGTCCGGCGGCGCAGCGGCGATCTGGGCCTTTCCGAACGGAACAAACTCATCGCCCAGTGCCTGTTCGCGGTCGGGTTTGCGTGGTTCTGCGTCGGTCCCTATGCCCCCCTGGAAGCCGCCATGGCCACCAAGCTCTATGTACCGTTCTACAAGCTCGCCCTCGTGGATCTGGGACCGGTTCTCTACGGTGCCTTCATCCTCCTGTTCGTCGTGTTTGTATCCAATGCCGTCAACATCACCGACGGCCTCGATGGCCTGGCTATCACACCGTCGCTTTTTGTGGTGGCGGTGCTCGGGATCTTTGCCTATGTCGAGGGCAACCGCATCTATTCCGGCTATCTCTTCTACCCCTACCTTCGTGGGGCGGGAGAATTGACCATTTTTGGTGCGGCCTTTGTGGGAGCGGGTTTGGGGTTCCTCTGGTACAATGCCTACCCGGCCCAGATCTTCATGGGGGATACCGGCTCCCTGGCGATCGGCGGCACCATGGCGGTCATGTCGGTATTGCTCAAGCAGGAAATGCTCTTCCCCCTCCTGGGCGGACTCTTCCTCGCTGAAGCCCTTACCAGCCAGATTCAAGACAAGATCGGCGTAAAATGGTTGGGGCGGCGGATCTTTTACCGGGCCCCGCTGCATCACAACCTCCAGCATAAGGGTATTGCCGAAACCAAAGTGGTCATTCGCCTCTGGATTGTCGCCGGCATCCTCGCCCTCATCTCCCTGGCCACCCTCAAACTCCGCTGAAACCGGCTGCCGTTCACCGACAGGTTTGAATTTCTCATTCCCCATAAAGCGAGCTGAACTGTAGCAACTGCCCAAAAATATAAAATGTAAAGGGCGTCCCCTCTTGCTACCCTGCAGCGAGTGGTTTTGGGTCCTTTTTAACGCATGGCTTGCAAGTTGTTGAATGAGTTTGATTCTGCTATGTTTGAAAACAATGAGGCTTCTCGTATTGCCGCCTGTGCAGTGGAGGCGTGGCACGACCGCAACTATTTGGTTTGAATAAATTGCAAGGTCGGAAGGCGGCTTTCGTCGTTGTTCAAGCCGCGCCGGAGCCCGGGGCATTTCGGAGGAAGCCTGGACAAATCAAAGGAGTGAACTGGAGGGCCAGTCGATGGAATCAAGGAGAATTGTTCTGGATTTGCCTTTGGGTGTCCTGTCGGCGTTAAGAAAGACCCCGGAGGAGTTTTCAGGCGAGGTCAGGCTGGCTGCTGCGGCAAAATGGTACGAAATGGGATTGCTGTCCCAGGAAAAGGCTGCCCAAGCCGCCGGTCTGTGCAGGGAAGATTTTCTCTTGGCTTTGTCAAGATTCGGAGTGTCCCCTTTCCAGTATTCCCACCAGGAGATCCTGGCGGAGGCCGGTTATGATTCGTGACTGGGTGCTCAACGCTTCTCCTTTAATCCTGCTGGGAAAAGCCGACTTGCTCAAAGCCCTGGCACCTCTTGCCACTACGTGGCTTGTGCCCTCAGCCGTCCTCGAGGAGATAGCGGTTAAGGGCCCCGTCGAACCCTTGCTTCGCGATTTGTCGATTTCTTCCCAAATACTGGAAGTCAGCATTGCCCAAATCGATCCCTTCGTGGCTGCCTGGGATTTGGGGCGAGGAGAAAGTGAGGTCATCACGCTCGCGTTGAGCCGAGCAGAAACGGGTGCGGTATTGGATGATTCCCAGGCCCGTAAGTGCGCCAAGGTTTTGGAGGTGCCTTTGATTGGCACCCTGGGCCTCATTCTGAAAGCCAAACGAGAAAATCTCATTCCCAGCGCCAGACTCGCCCTCGAACGCCTGTTGTCCGTGGGGCTATATGCCGACCCTGAAACAATTGCGTCCCTGCTCAAGAGAATTGGAGAGCATCCAACCCA
>CAZDKX010000316.1:0-5571 GCA_964505935.1 uncultured Syntrophobacteraceae bacterium | reverse complement strand
GTCAGAATCGCGACCAATGTCATCGAAGCCTCCTGGCGTCATGAGGTGGAGGGTCTGCTTTTTCTCGGCAGTTCATGCATCTATCCGAAGTTGGCGCCGCAACCGCTCAAGGAGGAATACGTCCTGGCGGGACTACTCGAGGCCACCAACGAACCCTATGCCATCGCCAAGATTGCGGGCCTGGAGCTCTGCGAAGCTTACAACCGCCAGTACGGAACACGTTTCTTGAGCGTCATGCCCACGAATCTTTATGGGCTGAAGGACAACTATGATCTCGAGACCTCGCACGTGCTTCCGGCCCTTATCCGCAAGTTCCATCTGGCCAGCCTGGCGGCAGCCGGGGACTGGAAGGGAGTGGCAGCGGATGAGGGGCTTCACGGCCCCATTCCAGCTGACTTTCGAGCAGGACTGGGCGCAAGCCATGAGCTCGGGGATTCTCCTTCGGCGGTCGCCTCAACGGCCGGTTCGAGCCTGGTGAACGGGCCGGTAGTGCGACTGTGGGGCACGGGCATGCCGCGGCGCGAGTTCCTTTTTTCCGAAGACCTTGCCGATGCCTGCATCTTCCTGATGAATCGGCTGGAGCAACTGTTTGCGACGGATGACCTGCCACCCGAGAGTCTTCACCGCTCTCCCGCTCCGCGAAAGGTGCCGTCACCGCTACCCGAGTCAGAGGTGGGCCGTCGCCTGGCCGCGTTTCCCGACCATTGCTCGCTGGCAGCCCGCCATCTCATCAACATCGGCTGTGGCGAGGATGTTTCCATCAGTGATCTTGCCTCGCAAGTGGCCCAGATTGTCGGTTTCCGCGGCCCCGTTGAGTGGGATATCAGCAAACCGGATGGCACTCCGCAGAAGTTACTTGACGTAACCCGCATCACGAACCTTGGCTGGAGACCTACCACGACGCTCGAGGAAGGCATCCGCCTGGCCTATCAAGATTACTTGAACAAGGGAAGATCATGACCCTCGCCAGAGTCGCGCTCATCACCGGCATTACCGGCCAGGATGGTGCTTACCTCGCCGACTTCCTCATCAGGAAAGGCTATACGGTGCACGGTGTCAAACGCCGGGCGTCGCTCTTCAACACCCAGCGTATCGATCATCTCTATCAAGACCCTCACCAGGATAATCGCCAGCTGATTCTGCATTACGGTGACCTCACCGACGCCACCAATCTGATCCGCATCATGCAGGAGGTGCAACCGGACGAGGTCTATAATCTTGCGGCACAGAGCCATGTTAAGGTGTCCTTTGAATCCCCGGAATACACGGCCAATGCTGATGCTCTGGGGACCCTGCGGCTGCTCGAGGCGATCAGGATCCTTAATCTCCGGGAGAAGACCCGGTTTTATCAGGCCTCCACATCCGAGCTCTACGGCCGCGTCCAGGAGGTCCCGCAAACGGAGCGCACGCCTTTCTGTCCGCGCTCGCCCTATGCAGTGGCGAAACTCTACGGTTATTGGATCACCGTGAATTACCGCGAAGCTTATGGGCTGTTTGCCTGTAATGGAATTCTTTTCAATCATGAATCACCGATTCGGGGAGAGACTTTTGTCACCCGAAAGATCACCCGTGCTGCCGCCAGGATCGCCCTGGGACTTCAGGAGAGGCTTTACCTGGGGAACCTGAATGCTTTGCGGGACTGGGGGCATGCCCGTGACTTCGTTGCGGCCCAGTGGCTGATTCTCCAGCAGGAAGTCCCGGAAGATTTTGTCATTGCCACCGGTATACAGCACTCGGTGAGGGTGTTCTGCCAGAAAGCCTTCGAGCAGCTCGGTATTTCCCTCGAATGGCAAGGCCAGGGTCTTTCCGAACAGGGAGTGGTGGCCTCACTGCAGCCCTCGTCCCTGTTGGAAAGCTGTGCGCAGCACCCGACGGGGCGACCGCCTCAACCCGGTGAAGTGATCGTTTCCGTCGATCCGACTTACTTTCGACCAACGGAAGTCGACACCCTCCTGGGCGACTCGAGCAAGGCCCGGGAGAAGCTTGGCTGGTCGCCTGGGGCCTCCCTGGGCGAACTGATCGAGGAGATGGTGACACGCGACCTCCACGACGCCATCCGCGAACACATCTGCCGGCGCAACGGTTTTCCCCTTCAAGCGAGCTGTGAAGCGCATATGTAGCAGGCTCATGGTATGGGTGCGGCAGGTCCCTGGAAAGCGGACGCCGCCATGACAGACTGACACTTGACAACAGATTCACAAACAATGCTACGGCAATTGAAGGACCTTCACCATTATTCGATGATGCTCTATGATGCGGCTGTTTTCGTCATTGCCCTGGTCGCGGCCTACCTCCTTCGCTTCGACTTTCCGCTGCCTCGCATTAATGTGAAACAGATCCTTCTGCTGCTTCCCTTTCTCATCCCCTTGAAACTGACGGTCTTCTATTTTATGCGCCTTTACCGGGGAATATGGCGCTATTTCAGTGTCGAGGACACGTGGCGCCTGGCCTATGCTTCGCTCATTGCCACGCTCCTGACCGTCACGTTCATCGTCTACGTCCATGGGTTCACCGGTTTCCCCCGCTCGGTTTTTGTCATGGACGGGGTGTTAACCTTCCTGCTTTGCGGCATCCTGCGCCTCGGCATCCGCTCATACTACACGGCGAGAAACACCTCCAAAGGGACCGGGGCCTTCAGTCTTCCGCAACTGGGCCAACAAGGGAAGAAGGACAAACGCGTGCTGATCATCGGCGCGGGAGGGGCCGGCGAGAAGATGCTGCGGGAAATCTTTGACAATCCCCATCTCCATTATTGCGTCGTCGGGTTCCTGGATGACGATATCAGTAAACAGGGACGATCGATTCATGGCATCCCCGTCCTGGGAGGTGCTGAGGAACTGCCGAAGGTTGTCGAGGACCTCAAGGTCGAACGCGCCCTCATTTCCGTCCCGTCGGCATCGGGCCCCCAGATGCGGCGCCTCGTCGAAATCTGCAAGCGCTCCGGGGTCCCTTACAAGACGCTGCCGGCCATCGGCGAGATCATCAACGGCAACCTGACCATTGCCCTGCGGGAGGTCAACTACGAGGACCTGTTAAGGCGTGCCCCCATCCAATTGGATATGGCAGGGATCCACGACTATCTGGCCGGCCGCAGGGTGCTCGTCACCGGCTGTGGCGGCTCCATCGGCTCGGAGCTCTGCCGTCAGGTCATGCGGTTTGACCCCGAAGCGCTCATCCTGGTCGATGCCAGCGAAGAGAATCTTTACAATATTGAAACGGAGCTTCAGCATGACCTGAATTTCGACCGCTGCTGCGGCATTCTGAGCAAGGTCCAGGATCACCGGATCATGGAAAAGGTCTTCGCGAAATATCGTCCCCACGTCGTGTTCCACGCGGCGGCCTTCAAGCATGTCCCCATGTTGGAGAAGATCCCGTGGGAAGCCGTCTTCAACAATATCCTCGGCAGCCAGGTGATCATGGAAACGTCACTCCGGTATGGGATCGAACGCTTTGTGCTGGTATCGACGGACAAGGCGGTACGCCCAGCGAACGTCATGGGCACAAGCAAGCGGATTGCGGAACTGTTCCTCCAGTCCCTGCAAGGCAACGGCACCAAGTTTATGGCGGTACGGTTCGGCAACGTCGTGGGATCTTCAGGATCGGTGGTACCGCTCTTTCAGAGGCAGATTGAACGGGGGGGCCCCGTTACCGTGACCCACCCCGACGTCAAACGCTATTTCATGTTAATCCCTGAAGCCTCACAGCTTATCCTCCAGGCGGCATCACTGGGCAAGGGAGGCGAAATCTTCATCCTGGAGATGGGAACGCCGGTACTGATCGCCGACATGGCGCGAGACTTGATTCGGCTCTCCGGTAAGGAGCCCGATCACGATATTCAAATTTCCTATGTGGGGATGCGCCCTGGCGAAAAGCTTTTCGAGGAACTCGTCTCCTCTCAGGAAGGCGTGGCCAACACACCCCACGAGAAGATCCTGGTACTGCAGCCGAACGGCAACTGGTGCGGTCACGGCAACCAGGAGGACTTTACCCGCTGGCTGAAGGCCCAACTCCAGGAGCTCTACGCCATCGCCGAGCAGCACGACGCCAGGCAACTGCGGTACAAGCTCAGGGAGATCGTCGCCAGCTACCACGGGGAAGAGTCAGTATGTGTCCTCTGAGGACGACCTGAGTTGCAGCCCGGAGAGCTATGCCGACCGCTCATTCTCAGATGATGAGAAGCTCCTCCGAGGCGTTGGTCAGCGTTTCAAGACCTCCGCGGGTAACCAGATAGGTGTTTTCCAGGCCGGTGATACCCAGGCCGGGAATGATGAATTTTGGCTCGAAGGCAAAGGTCATGTCCTCTTCAAGGGCCAGTTTCTGCCCTTGGGCAAGGAAGGGGAACTCATCCACCTCGATCCCCAGACCGTGGCCGATGAAGGTGATCCGCCCTGCCCCATGGCCCATGAACCATTCGCTCAATCCGGCCCCTTCAACCCACTCCCAGACGCGCTCGTACAGCTCACCCGTGATGGCTCCCGGTCTCGCCGCATCCCGGATGCGACGGTGGATTTCCTGCGCAAACCGGTAGGTTTCCGCCAGCCGGAGAGGAGGAGGGCCAAGGCAAAAGTTACGCGTCTGGTCGCTCAGATAGCCCTGATAATTCAGCATCGTGTCAACACTGACGACCTCACCCACCCCAATGCGCCGCTCACTCGCCCCCTGCCCGAAGGCGGGACTCACGCCCCGGCCGCCTGTGGCCGTATCGGCATAGGCGGGGATCGCCGCCTCCGGTCCTGAGAGCACATGCCCAAAATACATGTCCATGTTGAAACCACGCAACCGGATCAGCCCTAGATGTCCCGCCCTTCTGGCCACCATTTCGAGGGCAATGCTGAGCTCCAGCTCCGTCATCCCTTCCCGCAGGACCTCCGGCACGGCCTCGGCGACCCGTCGTGAGATCTCGCCAGCTTTTCGCATCATCCCGATTTCCCAGGACGATTTCACCATCCGCACCCGGCGGACGGCGCCGCTGACATCAATCAGCTGCTGTTTGGGAAAGAGCTTCTCGTCAAAGAAGAAGAAGGTATTGGCCGGCAGCACATCGAGTTCCAGACCCACGCGTTTGATGGTTCGGCTGCCGCAGGCATCCCACACTGCAGGCGGCAGGTCCTTGACACTGGCCAGCGGCATGATGGGACGGACAGGCGATTGTTCAGCAGCCCGTTGAGCATCCCGTCGGACCAGGAACACGGGCACCCCCTGGCCCGGCACCACCAGGTACCCATCCTGAACGCTGCCGGCAAAATAGAACAGGTCCGCATTCTGGCGGATAATGGCGACATCGATTTCGTGCTTCTGCAGCAGGCCCTGCAAGGCCACCAGGCGCTTGGCAATCTCACTGCCGGGTACCGTGATCATCTTCTCCTCTCAGAATGCTGTTGAAATAAGCTCCTACTCCTTGAAGGGGGAGGCAGGGTGGGGGTGATCACCCGCAAACGTCCCCCTTGATCCCCCTTCAAAGGGGGAATTTATGGTGCCCGTTTTCTTGGTTGACAGGCAACTCGCAACCCGCAACTCGCAACTCGCAACCCGCAACCCGCAACCCGCAACCCGCAACCCGCAACCCGCAAC
>CAZDKX010000315.1:0-5574 GCA_964505935.1 uncultured Syntrophobacteraceae bacterium | reverse complement strand
ACGATTACATCTTTCGTATTCTTGACCGCAAGGGCAACACGAGATGGACTGAGCTCAGAGTCGTCAAAATCCAATGGGAAGGCCAACCAGCGGTTTTGTGTTTCCTGACCGACATCACTGCCCGCATCCTTGCTCAAAGGGAAAGCGAAATCCAGAGGAGCTACCTGGACCAGCTCTTTGCCACGGCACCCGAGGCCATCACCCAGGTTGATGAACAGGACCGCGTCGTCCGGGTCAACCAGGAATTCTTGAACCTTTTCGAATATGAAGAACGCGAAGTCCTGGGCCGATCGTTGGAGGAGATCATCGTCCCTGAACAGGCACTGGAAGAATTCAAGTCTCTGAAGGCTCACCTGATGGCAGGAGAGAAGCTGTTTCAGGAGACGGTTCGGAAACGGAAGGACGGTACGTTGATTGATGTGGCGGTATCCGGGGCGCCGATCCATATTGACGGCAACAGCGCCGGGGTTTTCGTGATTTACCAGGACATTCGCGAGCGCAAACAGGCGCAAGAGGTGCTCAAGCAGGCCAAGGAATCCGCGGAAGCCGCCAACCTGGCCAAAAGCCAATTCCTGGCAAACATGTCTCATGAAATCCGTACGCCTCTCAACGCTATTCTCGGTTTCACTCAGCTGTTGCTGCGCGACTCCGAGATGCAGCCGGCGCATCGCGCCTCGCTCGAAACCGTGAAGCGGAGCGGCGAGTATCTGCTGAAGCTGCTGAACGATGTCCTGGAAATGTCCAAAATCGAGGCGGGGCGGGCGACTTTGAATGAAGGAGTGACTGATTTACATGCCCTTTTGGGGGATTTGGAAGGGATGTTCCGGGTGCTTACCAGGGATAAGGGGCTTTATCTGGGAATCGCCGGGAGGGAAAGCTTGCCGCAATGGATATGGACCGATGAACAAAAGCTGAGGCAGATTCTCAACAATTTGCTCGGCAATGCGGTGAAGTTCACCGATCACGGAGGCATCATCCTCCGGGTGAGAATGACCCCCCTTGAGGAACCCTGCCACGAGAAGGATTTACCCAACGACAGCCCGCTTCGCCTGGGTTTTGAAGTCGAAGATACCGGTCATGGGGTCCCGGAAGTCGATCGGGAGAGGATTTTTTCCCATTTCGAGCAGTTGACGATTGGCAGCCGAATGAAAGGCGGGAGCGGCCTGGGACTCGCGATCAGCAAGGCCTACGTGGAATTGATGGGGGGTACGATCAGCGTGTCCGGGGAGGTCGGCCTGGGGAGTGTTTTTCATTTTGATATTGCGGCGAGGGAAGTCTCCGAGCAATCCTCGCCGGCCGCATCGACCCACCGCCAGGTCATCGGCCTCAAGACCGGCGAACGCCTGCCTCGCCTGCTCGTGGCAGACGACAATGAGGCCAATCGGGAGATTCTGGTAAGACTCCTGGGATCAGTCGGGTTCCTCGTACGCGAGGCGGTAGACGGGCGCGAGGCGTGTGCGCTGTTTGAATCGTGGCAGCCCGACCTGATTCTCATGGATCTGGTCATGCCGGTAATGGACGGCTTCGAGGCGATCACGCAGCTTCGGACTTCGGCCCGGGGCGGGAGGGTCCCGGTGATTGCGGTAAGTGCCAGTGTCCTCTCTGAAGATCGAGAAAGAGTGCTGGCAAGTGGCGCGAACGCCTTCCTGAGAAAGCCGTTTACCGGGGAGGAAGTTTTCGGCCTTATCGAAACGCTGCTAGACGTCGAATATATATATGAAGATGAACAGCCACCGCCCTATTCAAGGACTGAAGGACCGCTCTTTTTGCCTGACGACCTTCCCGTCAGTCTGATTTCCGGGCTGCAGGAAGCTTCGATTAGCCTGGATGTCGACCGGCTTTACGAGCTGCTTCCCCAGGTGGCGCAGCACCATCCGGGGAGCGCCGAACGATTGCGGGTATTGATTGAACGTTATGATTTCAAGAACTTGCAGGATCTTTTGAAGGGGGTCAAGGTTGAGGCGGCGCCGCAGGTGTGAATGGGCTTCCCGGGGGGTGATATGAATGGACGGTGAAAAGCGGGCTTCAATTCTGATTGTGGATGACGTATCCGCAAACCTCAACCTCCTGACCGGTATCTTGAAACAGCACGGCTACAAGGTTCGCCCCGCGCCCAGCGGTACTCTTGCCCTCGAGGCGGCGCGGCACGCTCCCCCCGATCTGATCCTGCTTGACATCCACATGCCGGAGATGGACGGCTTCGAGGTCTGCCGGCGCTTGAAAGCCGAGGAAGAGCTCAAGGAGATCCCGGTGCTCTTCATCAGCGCCTTGACGGATACCAGGGACAAGATCCAGGCTTTCGACGCGGGAGGGGTCGACTACATCACCAAACCTTTTCAGGTTGAGGAGGTGCTGGCTCGGGTCAAGACCCATTTGGAGCTGAGACGCACCCGGCGTGAACTGAAGCGCAAGAACAAACGCCTCAAAAGCACCATCAATGAACTCAAGCAGGCCCAGATCCGGCTGATTCAATCAGAAAAGATGGCCGCCCTGGGAGTCCTCTCCGCCGGGGTCGCGCATGAGATCAACAATCCGGTGAATTTCATCAAGACCAGCACGCTCAGCTTGCAGCGGGATGTGGATGACCTGTTGACAGTGGCGGATCGGGGATTGTCCTTCTGCCACGGCCCTTCCCAGGCCGAATGCCAGGAAATCCTGCGCCTGGAGGAAGAGCTCGAGTACGAAACGATCCTTATGGAAATCCCGGATCTTTTTCGAAGCATCCTCGAAGGCATCCGGCGGACGGAGGAAATTGTCAGGAGTCTGCGCACCTTCGCGCGGCAGGACGAGGTGATGAGCAAAGCGGTGGACCTTCATGAAGTCATCGACTCGGCCCTGATCATGTTGCGGAACCGTTATAAAGGGATTACCGAGGTTCTGAAAGATTATGGGAAGCTGCCGCCGATCCCCTGTTATGTAGGCAAAATGAGCCAAGTGCTGATCAACATTCTGGTCAATGCCATCGATGCCATTGAGAAGAAGGAAGGCTCCGAGCAGCACCGGATCACCATCAAGACCGAGGTCCTGGAACGCGACCATCGGCTCTGTGCTGGGGTCCACATTACCGATACCGGTACGGGGATACCGGAAGCGCTCATCCACAAGGTCTTCGATCCGTTTTTTACCACCAAAGAAGTTGGGAAAGGGGTGGGCTTGGGTCTTTACATTACCAGCAACATCGTGCAAGAGCATAAGGGCCATGTTGAAGTATCAAGTCAGCTGGGACACGGTGCCACGTTTTCGATTTTTCTACCCGCATGCCAGGAGGATTGTTGATGGCCGCTCTCCCACCCACGCCCAAACCTCGCATTCTCTATGTGGATGACGAAAAGGATAACCTGCAAAGCTTTCGCGCGCTTTTTCGAAAAGACTTTGCCATCCATCTGGCCGACTCCGCGCAGGAGGCACTGCAGATTTTGCGTTGCGAAACCATCGATGTGCTGGTGAGCGATCAACGCATGCCGGGAATGACCGGGGTCGAACTGCTCGAACGGGTGGCGCAGGAATTCCCGGACGTCCTGAGGTTCATGCTCACCGGCTTCAGTGACTACGATCCCCTTGTGGATGCCATCAACCACGGGAGAATCCAGGGTTATTTCTCCAAGCCCCTCAATCCCGGCGAAATCAAAGACCGCATTGAAAAAGGTCTGGAAAACGTCTACCTGAAAACCAGAAATGAGCAGCTTCTCGAAGAACTCAGGCAGAGCCAGGATTTTTTGCATGCCATCATCGAAAACATCCCTGACATGATTTTTGTTAAAGACGCTGACAACTTGCGTTATGTGCAATTCAACAGAGCAGGGGAAGAACTGCTAGGCTATTCACGCCAGGAATTACTCGGCAAGAGCGATTACGACCTTTTTCCCCAGGAGGAAGCAGAAGGCTATACCATGAAAGACAGGGAGGCCCTCAGCAGCTGCCATGGAGTAGAGATTCCTGAGGAAACCATCAAGACTTGGCACAAAGGGCAACGAATTCTGGCAACCAAGAAAATCCCCATCTTCGATGACACGGGACACCCTCGCTACTTGCTGGGCGTATCCGAAGATATCACGGAAAAGGTGAACCTGCGGCAGAAAGAAAAAGGACTGGAAGCACAGCTGCGCCAGCTTCGAAAGATGGAGGCTATCGGCACCCTCGCCGGAGGAATCGCCCACGATTTCAACAACATTCTCGCGCCCATTTTCGGCTATACGGAAATGGTGATGATGAGACTTGACCAGACGTCGAAAAGTCATGAAAACCTTAACGCTGTGCTCAACGCTGCTCAGCGCGCCAAAGACCTGGTCCAACAGATTCTAACCTTTAGCCGGAAAAGCGAACTGGAGTTGAAGCCCTTGCTGCTCCAGCCCCTGATTAAGGAAACCATCAAGTTCCTGCGCTCCTCATTGCCTTCGACCATCGAGATCCGCCAACAGGTTGACGAGCAGTGCAGCGCCATAATGGCGGATTCGACCCAGATGCAGCAAGTCCTCATGAACCTTTGCACCAATGCCTATCACGCCATGCGCGAGCAAGGGGGAGTCCTCGAACTCTCACTCAAGCCGGTCGTTTTGTCCCCGCTGGATCTTGCCCAGTTTCCCGGCATCAAGCCCGGTCACTATTTACGCCTGGGTGTTCGCGACACGGGTGCCGGGATGAGCGAAGCAGTCATGGAACGGATCTTCGAACCCTATTTTACGACCAAGGAAAAGGGGGACGGCACGGGTCTGGGCTTGTCGGTGGTGCATGGGATTGTGACAAGCTATGGCGGATACATCAAAGTCTCCAGCGAAATGGGGAAAAGGACGGAGTTCAGCGTCTTCCTGCCCATGATCAAGGCAAGCCCGCTACCGGACAGTAACCACGCCCTGACACCCCCTGCCCGGGGTGAAGAACGGATCCTGCTGGTGGATGACGAACCGGAGATTGTGAACATGATGCAGGAAATGCTGGAGCATCTGGGCTATAGGGTTACGGCCTTCACGGATAGTCTGGAAGCCCTGGCCCACTTCGAACAACACCCGTTCGCTTTCGAACTCATCATCTCCGACGTCACCATGCCGAAGGTTGCCGGGCCCGAGCTGGCCAGAAGACTCCAAGAGGTCAGAAAAGACGCGAAGATTCTCATTTGCACCGGTTTCAGCGAGCGGATTCCCGAGGAGAGGATTGAAGCTTTGGGCATCAAAGGCATGGTCATGAAGCCCACCACCATGTGGGACCTCGCCGCAACAGTCAGGAGTATTCTCGACGGAAAACCCACGAGGTCCGGTTAGGAACCGTATAAAAATCAACGTCACGGTTGACAGGAACGCAGGGTGGGCCGTGGCCCACATGCTGCCTCATCAGTGGGCTCAGCCCACCCTGCAAGACCACATCATTGATTTCGGACAGTCGCTGGGGAGACGAAGGGCCGCCTTCAGAACCATCAGCGATTCATTGCATCACTGAAATCCACGTCAAGGCTCCCGGCAGGGATCGGCAGCTCCGTTCCGGGCGTGGGGCGTCTGAAGTTGCTGCTGCGGGATCAGGACATCGGCCGGCATGCCCAGGCGGAGCTCGTTCTCCGGGTTGCATACAAGAACGCGCAACCGA
>CAZDKX010000314.1:0-5603 GCA_964505935.1 uncultured Syntrophobacteraceae bacterium | reverse complement strand
CGGAACCCACGGCGGAATGGTTCTTGATGCAGAGGACGATCTCCTCGCCCATGGCGGTGAGGATCTCCTCCACCTTGGCCACATAGAAGTCATCGGTGTGGTCGACCCCGGTGGTGAAACAAATACAGGGCATCAGGAGCTTGCCGGCCTTCTTCACTTCTTCGGCGACCACTCGCATGTTCGGAACATGATTCATAAAGTCGTAGACCCGCCAGACATCGATGTACTGGGCAAACAACCGCACCGTGAAGCGGAGGACGTTGTCCGGATAGGGCCGGTATCCGAACAGGCTCCGGCCGCGGCACCCGGCCTGCAGCAGGGTACGGGGCATCGCTTTGCGCACCAGCCGCAGCTTTTCGAAAGGATTGATCTGCTTGCGCATGAGATCAACGTGAACGGTGGCCCCCCCGGTAATTTCGATGGCAAAAAACCCGACCTCGTCCCGATAGGGCGCTACCTTGAGCGTGGTATGGGGCATGATGCGGCATTTGAAATCAGACTGGGAGACGTCCCGTTCATTGTTGGTCACAAAGTACCCCTGCGCCCGGCGCAGGTGGTCGAGGATCTCCTGACTGGTCATTTGCGGGGTAACCCGCGCGCGCACTGACATAAACAATCAGCTCCTCTCCGGCTCTATAAGCCCTGAGGTTTCCTTCTTTGATGAGAAGTTCCGCATCAAGACCCGACCGCGCGGGCCTCGGGAAACACAATTGTGCCGCAGCCGAAGGATGCGACAAAATCGTATCGGTTCTCAAAAATCAGCATGGCGATTGTATCCATGCGCATTGATCTCGGCGACAAATCTGGCCAGCTTCTCCAGCTCGGGCACCTCATCCTGATAGTCCAGCAGGTGCTGATGAGTTTCAATGTAGGAAGTATCAAAGCGCTGTTCGATGAAATCGGGATCATTCACAATCTGTCGGTAATAGGGGATGGTGGTCTGGACCCCGGCAATGATCAGACTGTTGAGCGTGCGCCGCATCCGATCCACGGCCTCGCGCCAGGTGAAGCCGTAAACCGTGAGCTTGATGAGCATGGAGTCGTAGTACCGGGGGACCTCGTAGCCCTGATAGATCGCGCCATCCACCCGCGTACCGTGCCCGCCGGGGGACTGATATATCTGGATCAGGCCGGGATTGGCCATGAAGTTGTTCTTGGGGTCTTCGGCGTTGATCCGCAATTCGATGGCATACCCACGAAAATGGACGTCACTTTGCGCAAATGAGATGGGTCCTCCGGCCGCGATGCGAATCTGCTCCCGAACCAGATCAATCCCGGTGATCACTTCGGTGACCGTATGCTCCACCTGAATGCGGGTGTTGACCTCGAGGAAATAATGCCGGTCCTCTTCATTCAGCAGAAACTCCACAGTGCCGGCATTGATGTAGTGACAGGCCCTGGTCGCCTTCACGGCGGTGTCACAGATGCGGTCCATGAGCTGCTGAGGAAGGGTGGCCGGAGCAATCTCGATGAGCTTTTGATGGCGTCTTTGAATGGAACAATTGCGGCTGCCAAGGTGAACGATATTGCCATGGCCGTCGGCAAGGATCTGCACTTCGAGATGGCGCGGGTTGACCAAAGCCTTTTCGAGATAGATCTCATCACTGCCGAAGGCCATCTGCGCTTCGGAACGGGCCATTTTCAAGCCTCTCATCAGCTCGGCCAGATCCTGTGCCGCACGAATACCACGCCCTCCCCCCCCGGCCACCGCTTTGATCATGATGGGAAAGCCGTACTCCTCTGCAAACCGCACGGCTTCCTCTTCCCCTTCGGCACCGGACGCCAGTACTTCGGTGCCGGGGATCACCGGAATCCCCGCCGCGATCATGATCTGCCGGGCAATGACCTTGCTCCCCATGTCCCGAATCACATCCGGCGGCGGACCGACAAAGGCCAGCCCGGCATCCGTGCATTGCTTGGAAAAAAGGGGGTTCTCGGCAAGGAAGCCATAACCGGGATGAATGGCGTCGGCCCCGGTGGCCATGGCCGCATGGATGATCCGCTCGATGCTCAGGTAGTCCTTGCGCGGGCCGGAGCCGATGCAGATGGCTTCATCGGCTTTCCTGATATGCAGAGCAGCTTTGTCGGTTTCCTCATAGATCGCCACCGTGCGGACCCCCAACTCCTGAGCCGAACGCATGATGCGGATGGCAATTTCTCCTCGATTGGCAACTAGCAGCTTTTTAAACATACCTTATGCTCGCTTTTGGAGGGAGTTTTCCGCCCCCTGTTCCCGGGCGGGAGACCGTTTTTCTGTCGGCGTGTGGTTGATTTCTTAGCACATGAGGCAAACAAAGATCAACGGAGGAGATGGTCTTTCGAGGAAACACCAGGGAGAGACACCAGGCACTGCCACCCAGGAGAGCGTCCCCACTCCGAGGTCGCGGGCCTCCTGGAACTCGACCGCAACGCAGGACGCCCTGGACCGACGGCACTCCCTGGTAGTCAGCAGCCGTCTCGAACCAGTCCAGCGCGCCCGCAATGAGCTGCGTCCAACCTCTAGATGCGCACCCCCGCCACTCGTCCCCCAAACCGTTGCTTGTTTCTTAGGGCATTCAGATACTGCCGGTCCATGAGGTTGCATTTGAAAGGCTTGATTACGGCGTTCACTTCCCACTGCGGCCGATTCTCATCCTGCACCAGATCTTTGATGCTGCTCCACTGAGCCGGGCTGTAGTAGTCGCAACCACGACCTTCATTGAAAAATTCGCAGTGCTGCTGGCTCACATATTTGCTGTACCTTCTGCAATACTTGATCTTCATTTCACCCTCCATTCTGGGAAATAGTGTTTCGGTACTTGTTCCTGCAAAAAGTGTTCCTCGACTCCACACCAGCTCTTTGCAGCTAAAGCGAACGGGCTGGTGTTCACACTTCCAGGAATTGCCAGAGCAAATAGAGGGAGAGAAAGTCCGAGAGAGCAACAGTAGGAGCGGTTAAATCGATAAAAAAATCACAAAACCACTGCGCCATCCACACAACCAACCAGTGTCTCCATGTTACCGAAAATCGGATGGAATTGTCAATCCTTTATTTCAGCTCCAGGATTCACTGATTCGCTTCGCCGCCCGCGGCCCCGACCGGGGGGATATTTCTCTTTACATCGACACGGCAAGCGGCTATAAGAGCTTCGGTTGCAGGCCAGTAGCTCTAACGGTTAGAGCACCGGACTCCAAATCCGGGGGCTGGGGGTTCGAATCCCTCCTGGCCTGCCACTTTACAGAGCATGCCTTCTTCCCCCCCTACACCCCCCAGAGAAGCAACCTCCCGGAAGCGGTTGGGGTGTTGCATACTGACTCAAAGTGCTTCTTTTTGCCCCATTCACCCGAACCCTAAAAGGCATGGATGGGCTGCCCGGCCTGAAAAGGTCTTCAAAGAAAAGTTTCCCAAGGCGAAGGTGCAGCGGTGCCACGTCCACGCAGCCCGTAATGGGCTGGCGAAGGTTCCGCAAAGATTCAAGGAAGCCGTGGCCGACGGGATGCGCTCGATCTTCCATGGATCCACCAGAACAAAGCGCATCAAACGTCCGCACGACTCAATTGTCGGGTGATATATTCAGCTCTTTCTTCGAAGAGCATGAGTTGCTCTGGTTTCGGCTGTACCCCGTGGTTGTGAGGTTCAATGTTTGCCTGGAAATTAAATACCAGGGCCTCAACAATTGAACGTCTATTGTCTATTTTGGCTCCAGAATGGTAGAAATGGTCTCTGGTCACAACATTAAATCGGTCCCAGTAGCGCTCCACCATTTTGTTTTCTCGGTAGTCATTGTGATGCCAGGTTGACAGTATGAACCGAGCCCGCGTCGCTGACAGGAGGCGAAAGAGACGCTCTTCGTCCTCGGCTGTCCACCCGTTATAGTAGTCGACGTATCTACCCGCGTACGGTGGATCGCAGTAAATGATGTCATCCTTCTCGGCCAGAGGGATGATCTCCTCAAAGGGTGCCGTTCGGAACACCCATTCCGGCTGTATCAGGCACGCAACATCGTGGACCTGATTGACGATCTTTGTCACGTAGGAGGGGCTGAAACGCTCAGGCTTCTGGCAGAAAGGAATGTTCCATTCTCCCTTCTTGTTGAATCGCATCATGCCGTTGAAGCCGGCGCGAGACAGGAACAGGAAGTCGAGAGGATCGTGCTCTTGGTTGAACCGGTCCTTGACCTTGTTGAAATGGTCGTATCCATTGCGTCCGGCTTGCCGCAGCAACTCGCCCTCTTCCTCGAGGTATACGCGGACTCTTGAAGGCCGTATGATACCCTCTTTGACCTGCTGATAGAACCTGATGACATGCCGGTTGGCATCGGCAAGCAACGCTCTCTTGAAGCCCGAGTTGAACGCGACAACGCCGGTTCCAAGGAATGGCTCAATCCAGCGCCCGCGCACCTCGGGCACTAAGGCATGAATCCAGGGGACCAGCTTCGTCTTGATTCCTTGGCTCTTGATGGGCGGAACAATTACCCGCGTCACCCATCCTTCCTCTTGCGCTTCGTCGCGACCGGGACAATGAGCTCCTTGACCTGCTTTCCTCTGCTCACTGACCACTTGCTTTTCGGATTAGCCGCTCCGGCTTGACGTTCAGGAGTCTTTCAACTTCTGCTTCCTTGCCTTCCTCAATCACCCAGCCGACGAAACGATCTCCCGCATACAGGCTATCATTCGTGGCACTGTCAACGAAAACCATGCAGGACTCGATCTTCTTCCAACTCTCCCGATCAATGCCGGCACTGAGGGTATAGGCATCCACGGTCAGGCGGTCACCATGAAAATACACTTTTACAAGATGGATATCCTCAAGGTTGGCGCGGTTCCTCAGGTCCTCTCGAATGGCTGCGATCTCTTTCCAGGCCTCCCTGGGAACCTCGATCATCCTCTTTGCCGCCAGGATGCCTTGAACCACACCCTCCTGGGTTTTCCTCATTCCCCACCCGTCGCACAAGCACCGCTGCTCATCGTTCCCGCCCACAGCCGTGAAGCAGGCATAGATCTGGTAAATCCCATGCCGGTCCTGGTCGACCAACAACCGCACGGCATCTCCTGATTTCGTCTTGGTAGAAACTTCCATGTCCCCTTTGTCCTTGAAGTTTGTGAATAGCCATGATACTAGAATGTGTCTGACGGTCACGGGATTCAGGTGATGGTGGGTGTAGCTCAAGCGGTTAGAGCACTGGGTTGTGGCCCCAGAGGTTGTCGGTTCGAGTCCGATCACTCACCCCAGCGAGAAGACAAGCCACTGCGGGAACTCGGTTAAGGTTCGAGTTCCCGTTTTCATCCCTCCAACTCCTGCCTGCCAACATCTACTATACGGCTTTGCCATAGTCAATTTTGTTGTCCCTGCAAGCTCTCACTTTGCACGGAACAGCCGGCACAGCCCTATTGCTGCTCCGGAGAGGGCGGCGGCGAACCCCGTTGAAACTGCCTGACGGTTAGACGGCCTGGCGCTTCTCCCACTTTTCACCGCACGGGTGAAAGCCCTTGAACATGGCCCGTTCGTTCTGCTAAGGTACAGATCGCCTCAGGATATGCAATCCATTACCCTTGGTTGTCACACGGTCTTGAAGCAGGAAAGTCATCGCATGAAACAGGTAATTTTGGGCACCGCCGGCCAC
>CAZDKX010000313.1:0-5615 GCA_964505935.1 uncultured Syntrophobacteraceae bacterium | reverse complement strand
TGATCTGGAGCAGGAATCCGAAAGACTTCGCCTCGATTTGCAGTTTCAGGAATTGACCAAGGGTGATGAGCTGCTCATCCTTGATGAAGCCCAATCCTGGCCAGTCATCTTTCCACGCCTTCGGAGGGCGATCGACGAACGGCCTCAGAGCCGTGGGCGGTTCCTGCTCTTGGGGTCGGTCTCACCTGCCCTCATGCGTGAGGTCTCCGAGTCCCTGGCAGGCAGGCTCTCACTTGTGGAGCTGAGCCCTTTCAGCGTGATTGAACTTCCTGCTGTTTCGGTCCAAACCCTGTGGCATGTTGGCGGCTACCCCGAAGGGGGCGTCCTTGAGGTCTCTCGATATCCGCAGTGGCAGTTGGATTATCTCACTATGCTCGCCCTGCGTGATTTTCCTGCCTGGGGGCTACCGGCAAAACCCCAGGTCATCCAGCGACTCCTCAAGATGTTAGCTGCCGTCCACAGCCAGGTCTGGAACGCCTCTCAACTTGGTTCGGCTCTTGGCCTTTCGTACCACACCGTTAACGACTATATGGACTATTTGGTTGGGGCTTTTCTGGTGAGGCGCCTCCAGCCCTACCAGGCCAACATTAAGAAACGCCTCATCAAGAGTCCCAAGTTCTATTGGCGAGACACGGGCCTGCTTCATGCCATGCTGAACGGCCCATCAGAGGAAGAGCTGCTATCAAGTCCATGGGTTGGTGCAAGCTGGGAGGGGTTTGTCATTGAACAACTGCTCACCGCATTCGCGCATGAAGGGATCCGGGCTGAACCTTATTTCTTGAGGACCAGTGACCAGCGCGAATTGGATTTAGTCTTAGAAATTGGCGGCAGACTCTGGGCTTTGGAGATCAAGCTGACATCATCGCCGGATGTTGAAGACATGGTCCGACTCAACCGCGTTTCGGACCTAATCGGAGCGGACCTGCGGATACTGGTGTCCCATGCTGCAGAATGCTGGCGCGACGGCAGGCGCATCTCGTGCAACCTGGCCTGGCTGTTGGCTCATCTCAAGGATCTCTGAGCAGGGCACGACATTTTGAAGCGGGAGTGGAAAACCTGTTGGTTCATCAAAGGGTATGACCGTTTCAAAATCAGTCTGCGGAAGCGTGGCTTTGAATTTCCAATTGAGGGCCTGGTGCATGGCCATGACTTCTCTGGCGGGGAGGTATTTCAAGAATATGGCAAAGGCAAGCTGAGCGGGGCCGCTCCCGCCATAACCCCATGAAAACCCGGTGGGGCTTTTGTTGAGAAAAGCAAGGCTTCGAGCGGAAAGGAGTTTCTTCTTATTGACCCAGATTTCCTTGGTCGAATCAAAGTCTTGCAGGAGAATGGTTTTCGGCACCCGTGGCATAGCGCCCCCTGTTTGCTTTAGAAACGGTTCCTGTTTTATCGCGGCCATTATTGAGCAAAAGAGCTTCAGGCAAAACAGAAGGAAGGCACAGGCAACAGGGGATACGAGGTGGTTTTATTGAAGAGCGTTTGCGGGGAATGCGGTTGAAGAGGCAGACACAGGCGAAGGGTCGGCCGGCTCGGGGTGATGGGTAATGCGGCCGGTTGATGTCCCGGATTCTTGATGGCGGGGCGGCTGGGCCGCGCGGGGTTGGCCATTACTTAATTCAAGGGCTTGGTGGCTTCTTCTTGTAGTACTCGAACATGGCTGTTGAGATTTCCGAGCTGGTCGGCCAGTGGCCGCGACGCTGTCCGGCGTGGGTTGTGTAGTCGTCAAGGTGATCGGGATCGGGCTGCACAACTTTGCCGTCTTTCAGGAACAATAACCCAATTTTCTCGGTCGGCATCCTCAAAACAAAGGCCTCAGCTTCCTCTAAAGCCTTCCGGAAGCGCATCATGGTTGTGGCAGGATCAACGGGCGGATCACTTGTCACGCGGCGGAAATCAGCTTCCGTGTAACGGGCCAGGCGGCGCGCTTCGTTGATGAGACCTTCGGGCGTAAAGCCCAAAGATTTGCCGACAGCCGCCCACACAACCGCACCCAAAGGCAAAAGCTCATTGTGGATCATTACCAGGTCAACGATATCGCGCGGCTCGCGCCGACCGGCGGCAGCCATAATTTTGTTGGTGGCCAAGTCAATCGGATGCAGCATATAACCGAAAAGGTCATCCTTCACGGCAGGGAAAAACCGAAAATCACTATCGAGAACCCATTCCAGTTTTGAGGTTTCATCGCCGCGGCGGACAAGGATTGAGAAAAAAGTCCCCTCGTGACGAAGCCAGTCGAAAACGTACCCGTGTTCCAGCAAAACGGCGGTATCTTCCTGGACGGCGCGGCTAACCCTTTCCTCGCGGTCATGAAAAACATCGATGTCGCCGGAATAGCGCGGGCCGATCCGCGTGAGAGGCGTACTGTCCCCGATATAGCTTTCCGGATCCCTGTGCGCTGCAAGAAGGCACAGAATTTCGGATTGAAGTTTAGACAGCGGCACGGCACGCCTTCTCGATCTGCTCGGCCAAGCGCCGCGCGTTCAAATCGCCCTCGACGCGCAAGCTAAGGGTGATGGCAAGCGCATCCTCACGGGTCGGCTCCGGAACGGGGCTGCTGCTCCATAACGCGGATGCCCCATATTCCTTGAAAGCGCGGCGGTAGAGGCTCACAAAATTTTCGGGTTCTTTGGTTTCCGGGCTCATAGCAACGTTATCCTACCACGATGCGGTATTTTGTCGAGTTAGAAGGATTCGCGGCTCAGCAGGTCCCTGATTTTTGATAAGGGGCAGGTCACGAATTCTTGATAAAGGCCGGGCCACGCGATCCATCCGATCCAGAACGATAAATCTTCCTGAGATGTTGGTTCTAAGGGCTTCAAAGGCCATTTTCTCCGACGGAAACCATGCTGTAAGAAAACTGCTTCTCCCGGAGGTCTCTCCCGAACTTCAGTGGAAACGCCCTCTCGTGACAGCGATGGGTGATGTGCCAGGCGTGTCCTGGCACATGATGACGTTTAGCCCGAGCCATAGGCTCTCCCTGTCTCAAGATGCCTCTTTTTCATACCAAAAAAGATGCTCTAAGCCTCAAAAAGGACTCGGTATTCTAACTTTACTTATGAATTCCAATGCGTTGCCTTGGCCCGACCCCGTCTGGGCCGTCTGGGCGTCTGGCTGGACCGTCTGGCGTCTGGACCCCGTCTGGACTTCTTCAATCCTGGGTGAAACGGGTGTCGGCAAATGGATCCGGTCACTTATTCATCCACCCAGTGTGGTCTGCGGTTAGCGCAGCCCCGGTTTGTGAGCAAAAGCCGGGGAGGGACTTCTCTGTTCCTCCAGGCTGCGGTGGTGCGTTAGAGCAGGCATCTGGGCCTGGATTGACTGCCAAGGACAGCCCCAACCAGCATTTGACTGACATCCAGCCGATGGCCCTTGCTACAGCCCTTCTCCCTCTGGGGGCTGCCCTCCGCGGAGGGGAACTCTGCGGAAGGCGCTTCGCGATCTGATCGGAATTACTGTGTTTTGCCCACCCAATCCACACTCCCCCACGTGCGGGTCTTGGTACGGACGGCGTTACCGCTGTTACCCTCGATGGTGGTAAACTCGGAATTGTCGTCGAAGCCAGGGTCGTCGGGACTCTCATCAACCCAGCCCCGAAAGATCACACTGTGACCGCCATCGTTGATGCACATGTAATCCCCCGGCTTCACGGTGTAGTCACCATTCACCACATTCGCGCGGGTGTAGTGCCGACCATGGTCCTCAAACCAATCGAGAAGGTCGTCGGTACCGATCGAACCGCTGGGCGTGGAGAGGCCGCTTTTGCGGATCATGTACGAGGCAAATTCACTGCACCACCTGACGTCAGCGTTGTGGTACTTCTTCGACCCGGTCTGGCCCAAATCCTGCGCGGCATAATAGATCACCGTGTTCCGAGTGTGTCCGACGTCATCCCACTTGTCCTGGGCGGTGTCGACCGAGAAATCGAGCACCTTCTGGTAATACTTGTCAAGCCAAGCATCCACGGTGACGTCCAGGACCGTCTCGCAGCTTTTCACCAGCCTTACCCGGTGGATGAGGAGGCCGTCGCTGGAGTCGGTCACGAGGGTAAGCTTCTTCCAGTCGTCCGCCGGAATCGACTTGTAGCACTCCTCGCAGGTGATGGGGAGCTCGTAGAGCAGGTTTGCGTCGGCGACGAACACCCCGGCCCCTCCCGCAAGATGGATGGTAAAATCATCACCCACTTTGAACAGAATCTCCGAGGCGTTGCTGCCGGCGAGATCCCCCGAGCCGATCTCGATCAGGATGGAGTTGTCGCACTCCAGGCCGGAATGGTGATCATCGAAGTCCCCACCGAGTGCTCCAAGTACATTTTTGTCAGGCTCGATCGGTTCTAAGGTGGGCAGCTCACTGTACTTGTGCCCCCGGATGACTTTCTCAGGGTTGCTGAGGAAGTCCGAGAGCTTCACGGACTGGATGGTGAAGGTCTTGTTTGAGTCATCCGAGCGCAAGAAACTGCCTTGCGCATTGTAGGCGAGGACCCTGACGAGGCATTTGGTTTTCGTCGTGGCAGGCTTGGGCACCTTCCACAGGCGGGTCTTACCCTTGACCGCCGTCGCTATCGTTTGCCATTTCAGGCCGCCGTCAAGGCTGTATCTCACCGCATACTTCGCCTCATCTTGCAGGCCGGTCCATTCGATCTCGTAGGCCGTGCCCGCTGCGATCTTCTCACCGCCGTTGGGGCTGGTGACCATCACCCCGCTAGCCGTCCCAGCCGTGAGCGCAACGATCAGCGCCGCCCCCAGCAACACCCCTAAGCGATGTTTCCCCATACTCATGTCTGTCTCCTTTCCTGGCGCTGCGCCTTGCCTACCGACGCCGCCCCTTGCAACCTGCGGTCTCGTCGTCTTCCCGGCAAGACCATGTTTCAGAAGACTCTTTGCGCTCCAGACAATCGCTCCCGGCGAGCGGAAACCGACACCGCCATTATCTCGCGGCTGCAGCAGCCGACCGCACCTATGGCGTCTTCAAGCGCAATTCCGAAGTCAAAAAGCGGGTTTTGCGAAGCGAGTGGTGTTTTGGAGGCCGTTAAACGAAGGAAGTGATCCTCTCGTCTAACGGCAGAATAGACACATTCTAAGGTTCATGGTGCCCTCCTCCGAAGAGGGAGCTCTTCAAAAGTGGCTCATGATTATGACATTGAAACCAGACTCAGTTGGTTTGAATGGAACAGAGGCGAACTTCAAAGTCAAGATCTATTTGGAAAGAAGCCTTGATAGTCAGTAGCAGTCCCGCCTCACTGGCTCTGGCACCTGCAGCCCACACGCAAGGGCTAAGGAACCGTCCAAAAATAAAGGGCACGGCTGACAGGAGCGTAGGGTGGGCTGTGCCCACATGCTGCCCCATCGGTGGGCGCAGCCCACCCTACAAAGCCGCATGGTTGTTTTTGGACAATCGCTAAGGCTGATGACCGGAGATGAGCCGCCCTTATTGGTCGACCGTCCTGCATTGATGCCGAAGGAGCGAGGACCAAGGCTCCGGTCCCTCCCACGGTCCCATCCTCGAAGCACTACCCTGGGTGTGCGGAGCAACCGCTCACATCCTCCGCAGGAGGTAATGCGACACGAACCACTCATTGCCGTTATTGGTGCCGAACAGTTCGGCACAGGCCATGAAGA
>CAZDKX010000312.1:0-5620 GCA_964505935.1 uncultured Syntrophobacteraceae bacterium | reverse complement strand
ACAATGTCCTTTTCAATAGTACCAACGGTTTAATGGCGTGGAAAGAAATGAGCTCAGGATTTTCGTCCCTTCGTATCTACCGCCTCGCCATCGACCCCAACAACACCGAAACCATTTATGCCCAATCGGGAAGCTATCCTTTCAGTTCCAGGCTTTTTAAAACTGTTAACGGAGGCAAGACCTGGAAGGAAATCAATTCGGCTCCCACCTCCGATGTTTGCCTTGTGCATGATCCCAAGGATTCCGGCATCGTCTTCCTGGGAGGCTATGGGAAAATATGGAAGAGCCCCGATGGCGGGTCGAACTGGAAGCAGTTCGAGGTGGATATGGGGGTCTCCAGCATTGGTGCCTTGGCGATAGATCCACAAAACACGCAAACTCTTTATGCGGGTGGCGAGTATGGCGGTGGGGTATTCAAGAGCACAGACGGCGGTGCAAGCTGGAATCTTGCTAGCGCAGGCCTGCGGGCAGTAGTCATTGATGCTCTCGCGATCGACCCCCAAACTTCGCAGATTCTCTATGCCGGGACGTCTTTGGAAGGCGTTTTCAAGAGTGTCAATGGTGGCAAGACTTGGAAGGCAATCAACTCCTTACTTAGAACAAGCATCAGTGGTCTCGCGATCGATCCCCAAAATCCCAGGATTGTCTATGCTGGGGAGAAATACTATGAAGGTGGTGTGTACAAGAGTACCGACAGGGGCGAGACCTGGAACAGGGTTTATTCGAGCCAAGACAGCGGAGTCACCTGCCTTGCGATCGATCCGCAAGATACGCAGACCCTCTACGCCGGTGATTCTGGTGCAGGAATGTTCAAGAGCAACAACCGCGGCAAAACCTGGCAGAAACTCAACCTGGATCTCCAATACGGTTCGTTTACCTGTCTCGCCATTGACCCGAAAACTCCACACACCCTCTACGCCGGATCTTCTGGGAACGGCGTATATAGGAGTACCGACGGAGGGGCCAATTGGAGCAAGATCGGGCCGGAACCGGATCTCTGGATCTATTGTCTTGCCATTGACCCGCAAAATCCCCAGACCCTTTATACTGCGGCTATTGGCGGGGTATTCAAGAGCATTGACGGAGGTGCCACCTGGAGCCAGATTGATCCACAGACATCATGGTCCGAAGTGACCAGTCTGGCCATTGATCCGAAAAGTACGCAGACGCTCTATGCTGGGACTCAGGAATGCGGCGTATTCAAAAGCACCGACGGTGGGGAAACCTGGAACAGTTTTAACTCAGGTTTTACATACACGCATCTTTACCCCGTCAACAGTCTGGCAATCGATCCCCGAGATCCGGGCACCATCTATGCCGGCACGGAATATGCCAGCGTGTTCAAGCGGAAGGACTCGATGTGCCCCACGGTCGGAACGCCTTCCAGCCCGATGCCTGCTGAGGGGGCTACGGGAGTTGATCCCTCATCTACCGTAGTACTATCCTGGGCACCAGCTGCCAATGCCAGTTCCTATGATGTGTATTCTCATGAAACCTCTCTGGCAACTTACCTAAGCAAAACCACCTACACGCTGCCTTGGCCCACACTGCGTGAAGGAAATACGTATTGCTGGCGAGTAGTGGCAAGAAACAGCTGCGATGAGGTCAGCAGCGGGCCGGATTGGTGTTTCACGACCGGCTGCCTGACGCCAGGAATACCAGCCAGTCCATCGCCTGCAGACGGGGCATCGGGGCTTGGCACATCCTCCCTCAACTTGGCGTGGGCAGCCAATTCCAGTGCGGCCAATTATGATCTCTATTTCGGCACTTCCCCGAGTCCCCCTCGGGTAAGCTCTTTTCAGACGACTACCAGCTACAATCTCCCGCTGCTGAGCGCAGAGACCGTGTACTATTGGAAAGTCGATGCCAGGAACAATTGCGGTGATATTAATGGAGGACCGACCTGGTCTTTCTCGACAGCCGCTTCGGGCGGCAGCGTGATAGGAACGTGGAAGTTGGTGAGCATCAATGGTCAACCGGCAAATCCAGCTGATCCCCTGACATATGTTATTACTGCA
Source organism: uncultured Syntrophobacteraceae bacterium (assembly GCA_964505935.1). Taxonomy (GTDB): domain Bacteria; phylum Desulfobacterota; class Syntrophobacteria; order Syntrophobacterales; family Syntrophobacteraceae; genus JADGQM01. Next base: position 3,602 of record CAZDKX010000312.1, on the reverse strand, counting down.
ACTACAGCTACATCGCAAACCAAGGATTGCACGGAAGAGGGAACTTATTCGCTGATAGGTAATGTTTTTACCGTTACCATAACCAGCGTTTCGGGCAGTTGTGGTGACAGTGTTGGTGATCAGTTCTCTCATACCATCACTATTGATGGCGACACGCTCACTATAGTTACAGATGATGAGGAGCTCGGTCCGGCAACGCATGTTTTCACGAGAGTAAAGTAGACCGAAATCTTGTGAATGGCAGGCAATGATGCCGCAGTAGCCTTTACAGTACCAACGAGGCAAAAGCAGAAGGGGTATCCTCTCAAGATGCCCCTTCTGGTCGGTGAGTGTTATCAGGAAAGCGGGATAATCCTGAAATCCGCCCTTTAGCGATACTTCAATTCATTGTCATAGGCCTTCTGAAAGACGGTCTTGTCCTTGCTGTTGATGAAACTGTCGCCGTTCACATCGGCCCTCAGGTCCCCAGCCTTGTACCAGGCATTGAAAAGCGTCACATCCGCTTTGGTGCAGTTGTCGTCGTTGTTGACGTCCGCCAGGTTGTGGCCGGGATCGAGGCCTCGTTTGATTTCAAGGGCGTTGCTCAGCAGGTCCCGGTCGTAGTCTTCCGCGCTGTCCTTGACGCCGTTGCCGTCGGAGTCGGCATTGAAGGGATCGTAGCCGAACGGGAAGAAGTACGCGTTGGCAATCTCGTTGGTATCGCTCAAGCCATCGCCGTCATCGTCGGTATCCACGGAGTTGATCTTGCCGTCGCCGTCGAAATCGCCGGTGCGGTCGACGATGATGGAGTCACTGTAGAGAGTGGAGACGTTGAGCGCCGCGTCGCGGAATTTGACATAAACCGTCGCCACGAAAGGATCGGTCCCGGTGGGGGTGAGGGTGAATTTGATCTCGGGCTTGAGGGCCTGCCAGCCGGCGCCGCTCAGGTCGGCTTTCTGGGAAATCTTCACCATCTTGGCATCGTCGGAGGTATCCAGCAGCAGTCTCACTTTGAGCGAATCGGTGCGGGTGGCTCCCCGGTTGATCAGGACCCAGCCTTTGGGCGGCAGCGGGTCGGCCTTGGGAGTCCCGGAAAAGACTGCCGTCCGGGGCGTCTTCGCGCCGCTTTCGCCGCGGGCTACCAGATAATAGCTGTACTTCTTGCCGTTGGTCAGTTTCTTGTCATAGTAAACACCGCTCTTATTGGTGCTCAGGTTGACCAGGGCGATGCGGCTGTAGCCCAGGCTGCCCGGGGTGGTGCGCCAGATCTCCATGTATCGGTAGCTCGGATTCACGGGGAAATGGAGAATGTTGGTGTTGGGTCGCGGTTCGTGCACGGGGATGCAGGTCCGCTCGGTGACGATCCCGTAATCGACAATGGGGGGCAGCAGGTCGTCCTGGTCGAAGAGCGGGTCACGCCCGTTCTTGACCTCACTGCCGTCAGCCTCGCCGCCGAGATCGGTGTCGGCCGCCCGCGGCAGGGTGCCGTAAAAGAATTCATCCGTGTTCTTAACACCATCGCCGTCCGGATCAGCATTGGCATCGGCCGCATTGGCCTTGTTCAGGCCGTAGAGGTCTTCCCAACGGTCCGGCAGGCCGTCCCCATCCTGATCGGGATTGGAGCCGGCACCATCCGTTTCGGTATCGAATTCGAAGACCTGGAAGCTCCGATTGGCGTAGCGCTGAAATTTCTCGCCGAAGTTGGATTCCCCGCTCACCGCCACGGTCACGTTGTAGCTGCCGTTCTTGCCGCTGGGCGGTCCTTTGGGGAAATCAGGCACCCCGCCATTGCTATACCAGTAAGTGCGGGTATAGAGATTGCCGTAGATGCCGTCGCCCGCCAGGCCATCCTCGTGGCCGCCGTCGTCGTAGAGGCTCAGACGGTTGGTCGAGCCGTCGGGATTCTCGATGGCGGCAACCACCTCCAGACCCTCAACGCCGCCCTTACTGTCGTTGACGTTGACCAGAATGGCGACGGGCAAGCCTCGGAGATAGTTATAGAGAGCTGCCTTCTCACACTTGGTCGAAGGTTTTGGCGCCTTCACCTGGGAAAAGCGCAGATCGACGTCCACGCCGTGCAGAATCCGCCCGGAAAGCATGGCGATCAGCTGCAGATCCTGGTCGCTCTGGATGGTGACCTCCCAGTCGCCGGGTTCAAGTGTTGTGTCGTAATGGAAGGTGGCGTTGGTGGCGTTGCGCAGCAGGGTCCAACCGGTGGTCGTACTTTTGATGAGATTGTCGTAGGGGTCGCGCAGTTCGATGGTCACCGAGGCGGTATCGATGTTCCAGTTGAAGGCAAAGAGAGCATTCTGCACGCCGCCGCCATCCGCCTCCGTCACGGGAATGGTAAAGATCAGATCGACGCCGGCGGAGACGCTGTGGGCCTCATAGAAGAGGCGGTCCTGACCGTGGGTTTCCTCCTCGATGGTCCGATAGACCTGGGCGAGCCGGTTGGGCACATGCAGGCTGGAAGCGGGTGGGGCCGATGCGGCGAGGGGGGACTGGGGCCCACTGCCGGCGGCCATGGCAGGGGCGGCACCGGCGGCTGCCGAATCGGTGCTGACATAATAGTAGTCCCCGCCGGTGAAGGCTGCGATTGTTTGCAGCAGGTTCTGATCGGCATCAGCGCCGAATCCCACCGTGTCTATTCTGACATCGGCGGCGGTGCCGGTGATGGGGTCGAAGGAATCCTTGACCGCGGGAGTACCGCAGGCGGCGTTGGTCTTGGCCCAGTAATCGCCCTCATTCTCGAGGCCGTCGCTGAGGAGCACCAGGGCATGGCGGTCGGCGGAACTGGTTTCGGTCAGCAATTCATCACGACCTTTCTTAAGGCCGTCGCCAATGGAGGTCCAGCCGTCCTCCTCGATCTTGTCGATTTCCTCGATCAGGTCGTCACGATTGCCGGCAACGGTCTTCAGGGAGAACTCGAGCTGGGCGTCATCGTCGCATTCATCGTCGTTGCCGTTGAAGGTGACCAGGCCCAGCCGGTCGTCCCCAGCTGCGGCGTTGACATAAAGCCTGGCAGCGTTCCTGGCGGCAGCAATTTTGGGATCGGCCTCGGGGTAGTGCATGCTGTAGGAACGGTCCAGGACCAGCATTTGATTCCGCGTGAGCTTGCCGTAGTAAACGGCTTTCTCTCTCGCCAGCAGCAGGCTCTCGGGACAGTCTCCCTGCAGTTCGCAAAGGCAGATCTCGAGATCGAAAAGGTCGCCGTCGGCCGCCTCAGTGATGGTCGGCGCCTGCACCACCAGCCAGTATTCGCTGCTCACATAGCTGGAGTTGATGACCTGGGCCGCGTACGTGTTGTCCGTGTCCGCGCTCCTGAGTATCACCTTCAGGAGCGAAGCATCGATGCCTTTCATGGAGACCGTGCCGGTTCCACTCGGAGTGAGAACCGCCGGCCCCTGGAGGAGCAGCCGCACCAGGAAGCGTTCCGGGTCGCTGGTAGAACCGACATAGGCCTGGTTGTCAATAGTAGGGAGGCGAATCTGGCCGGTCATGTCCCCCGACCCGAAAGCGTAGTCGAAGTCGGCACTGTCATTGCGGCCGACCACCACCAGGGCGAGCTTATCTGAAACCCGCTCAAATCCGCAGATCCGCCGCAGTGTTGGTGTTGTCTTCAG
>CAZDKX010000311.1:0-5626 GCA_964505935.1 uncultured Syntrophobacteraceae bacterium | reverse complement strand
TCATGTAAATGGTGAGCATACTTATACGTGTACCAGCTTTGGGACTCCAACCGGCGTGCAAGACAGGAACATATTGCTGGGAACTGCCATTGCTACAGACGGAATTCATCCGGGCACTGACTTTTACATCACTTCATTCAAAGGATCGTTGGATGACATACGCATTTACAACCGTGCGCTTTCGGAATCAGAGATCGCCCAGCTTTACGATGAATCCTGCCTTATCAGCCCAACCGTGACGATAACGGCTCCGGATGCTCTTGCCTGGGAAGGAGGACCGTCTTCAGGGGCTTTCATGATCTCAAGGACGGGCGATACGGACAAGAGGCTAATAGTCCGATACACTATCACCGGCACTGCAGCTTATGGAAGAGATTACCTTCTCAGCGGCATTGCCAGCCCGGTATTGCGAGGCTATGCGGTGATCCCGAAGAATGCATCCTTCATATCCCTTATCGTGAATCCGCTGCGCGACCGGCGGACTGAAGGTGATGAAACGATTGTTGTCACGTTAAAACCGACCAATGACTACCAGATTGGCACTCCTGACACCGCCACGGTGACCATCAAAGACTACAAATGAGGTTCCGACGTTGAACCGAGTTGGGTACCGGCGGTTGTTGCCGCCGGTACTGTCAAATGAAAGGAACAAGTTTCGTAAGGAATGCTCCCCGCTCTTCCACCTGGTGAGGTTCCCTCACGCTTTTCCCAGAGTGGTTGCCTGCCGGAAGAAGGCGGACAGAAAAGATGGGTGGTCTATTCCAGGTGAGACAAACAGGGTTATGGGTACGCGGGCTGCTGCCTTCATTGCCTTCACTCAAGCGGTTTGGTATCATTGCGGGCACTACCGGGAGGATTCCACCACGCTGAGCGCTACTGAGGAGACTTATCGTACCGGCAAGATCGAATCGAAGGAGATGCACCCATGGATATAGAAGAACTCCGGGAGGAGGTGCTTCGCCTGAGTCCGGAAGCTCGCGCGTACCTGGCTCGCGAGCTGCTTGCCAGCTTAGACTCAATGAGCGAGGCCGAGATCGAAAAGCTTTGGGTTGACGAAGCGCTGCGCCGTGATGAGGAACTCGATAGCGGCGCGGCCCTCGCCTTCCCAGCTGATGAGGTGCTCGCTCGTGCGCGTGCTCGCCGGAAATGAGTCGTCTCTTCTCGATCCACGAGACGGCTGAGGTTGAGATCAACGAGGCTGCCGATTTCTATGACCTCGAAAGTCCGGGGCTGGGCAGCGTGTTTATTGAAGAGATCCAACGCACCGTTGAGGGCGTCTCTCAGTTCCCGGAGGCAGCACTACTCGTCGGTGGCCGCGTGAGAAAGAAACCCCCTCACCAGATTTCCTTACTCCCTTGTGTATTCTGTTCGGCCCAACGAAATCAGACTGATGACTGTGGCACACCAGAAGAGGCGTCCGTTTTATTGGCGTGGCCGCCGGTGAGCGAGCCGGACCGACGCCTGAGCAGGTCCTGTTTTTGCTCTTCCAGAACCTGATAAACTAAATGATGCTGAATGTTGATGCGCCTGGAGATCGCTCCGGCGAGATCGCCGATCAGCTTCTCATGGGACGGCGCGGTCTGGTAAGGGTTTTCTCGAACGATGTCCAATAGTTCTTGCGCCTTCCCGCGAAGCCCCGCGGCAGCCAGTGGGTAGGGTGGGCTGTGCCCACCGAGGGCGAAGCAGGTGGGCACAGCCCACCTACAGATCCCGGCAAAAGCCCCGCAACACGCTTCTTACCCGGCGGCGCAGGCGGAGGAGGTCGTCCCAGCTTTCGATAGTGCCGCCCTGCTGGGGTGGGGGCCAGAGCTGAAGCTTCTTCATGGCTGCAAAGGCTTCGGGACTGAGGCGAGAGGAAGCGAGGTTGCTGTGGAGGCGCAGGCGGTGAGCGAGGGCGCGCAGGGCCTCGAAGGCCGCCATTACATCCCTTGCCGAGTCCGGAAGCGGCGAGACGTTCTCCAGCCCGGCCTCCAGCGCTGCCCTTACGGAGCGCACCTGCAGCGCGGGAAGGCGGTAGCCGTCGCTCAGGGCGCACCCCTGGGCCAGGAATTCGAGGTCGGTCAGGCCGCCGGGGCCAAGTTTGATATCGATCATCTCGCCCTTTTCCTCGGCGCGCTCCCGCTCCATGCGCCCGCGCAAGTGGCAGAGCCTCGCCCAGACTTCCGCCGGCTCCCGCTGCCGGAAGCAGATCTCCCGCGCGCGCTCCTCGATCCAGGCACCCAGTTCGGCATTGCCGGCGACGCACCGGGCCCTGAGCAGAGCCTGGATTTCCCACAGGTCGGCCTGGTGCTGGTAATAGTCCAGCCAGGAGCTGCGGGTGACAATGAGGGGTCCGTAGTTGCCGGTCGGGCGCAGGCGGGCATCCACCTCATAGCCCGGACCTTCGTGCAGCGGGGTGCTCAGCATGCGCATGAAGCGCTGTACCAGACGCACGACGGCGGCGGGAATGAGGTCGTCGGCCTCCCCGCGGCGAGGCCGGTAGACAAAGACCAAATCGAGATCCGACAGGTAGCTCATCTCACCGCTGCCGAGGCGGCCCAGAGCCAGCACCGCCAGCGGCAGGTCGGCAGCCAGGCCGAGGTTTCGGCACACCCGGTCGCAGGTCTGCTGAATCACGAAGTCCGCCAGCCGGCTCAGCTCAGCTTCCAGCCTTTCACCAGTGAGATCACCCCGCAAATCGGCAAGAACCAATTGCAGGAGGCGCTCGTTCCGGAAGCGGCGAACCCATTCCAGGCTTTCACCATAGTCTTCGACGCGCTGCAGGAGCCGGCCACTTGCCTTTTCCCAGGCGGCAGCCTCCGGGCAGCTTCCCGAAGCCGTCGCCACCCCCTCCACCAGTCCGGGATGGTGCGCCAGGAGCGTGGCGAGCAGTTCACTGGCGGCGAGCCCCCGGCAGAAATCCTCCAGCCATGGTTTGGAGGTATGGAACACTTTGGTGAGTCCGGGCCGGCGGGCGACCTGGCTGAAATAGCGCTCGAAGCGAACCAGCACGGTTCTTTGCAGTTCGGTATCCGCAGCAAGCGGGTAGGAGCTCAGAACGTGCCCAATAGTCTTTTCCAGCGCAGGGGGGAAAGCGCTGAGCGAAGCCCGGAGGCGGGTCAGAGGTTCACGAGGAAAGGCCTCCAGGGAGAGGCTCTCACGCGGGAGGACTTCGGAAGATCCCTCATCTTCGCGGTCATGCCCTCGCTGCTCCCCGGGTTCGGCGCTGAAAAGCGCGAGGAAATGGTCGTGGACCACGTGGCAACAGGCTGCCAGGCGTTCCAGGAAAGCCTTTTCATGGCCTTCGAAACCCAGGGCCAGAGCCAGCCTGGCGCGTGCCTCGGGAGCGCGCGGGAGCTTCTGGGTCTGCCGGTTTTGATCGAGCTGCACCCAATGTTCCACACGGCGCAAGAACGTGTAGGCGGTTTTCAGCTCACCCACCACGGTTTCATTCAGCAAGCCGAGCTCGCACAGACGATCCAGGCAGCGCAGGGTGTTGGGTTCGTCGAGCTCCGGTTGGCGACCACCGTAGATGAGCTGCAGGGACTGCACCAGGAATTCCACTTCGCGAATCCCGCCCACCCCGAGCTTCACGTCGAACTGTTCCCCGCCGGGCTGGTTTCGGGTGCTTTCGGCAAGGATGCGGTCGCGCATGGCGCGCAGCTCATCCAGAGCCTGGAAATCGAGGAACCGGCGAAAGACAAAAGATCGGACCTCGCGCAGGAAAGCCGCTCCGAGAGACCGGTCCCCCGCCACAGGGCGGGCTTTGATCAGCATCTGCCGTTCCCAGGGACGGCCCGTTTCCAGATAATAGTCGGCGGCCCCGGCGCTTGAAGGAACCAGGGGGCCGTCCTTGCCGTGCGGCCGCAGGCGATGATCGACCTGAAAGACGCGGTCGCCCCCGGCGCTTTCCGCGAGGAGGCGGGAAAGCCACTGACACAGACGATCATATAGGATGCCCGCAGAAGCGATGGAAGAGCCCTTACCCGCCTTGGGGGCATGCAGGAAAAGCAGGTCTACATCGGAAACATAGTTGAGCTCATAGCCTCCCAGCTTGCCCAACCCCATGACCACGAACGCGGTAGCCTCTCTGACCCGAGCCCAGCCGGCCCATTCTTCATCCATCAACCACCATTCGGGGTGACGGGAGAGTGACTCGAAGCCAATCTGCAAGGCAACCGCAGCCAGATCGCTGATCTGGGCCGTGACTTCCACCAGGTCGGCCCAGCCCAGCAGATCGCGGCCGCCGATGCGCAGGAAATGGCGCTGCTTGAATTCCCGGAAGGTTGCGAGCAGGCCAGCGAAGGACTTAACCGTGCAGACGCGCTTTTGGAGGTCCTCGTAGAGCTCCGTCAACGCATAGCGCCGATGCAGGTTCTTCTCCGTCAGCAGCCAGTCCCGGTAGTGGGGATGGCCGCGCAGCAGCGTTGCCAGATATTGAGACGCTTCCTGCATCCGTTCGAGTTCGCTCATGCCGTTTCTTTCTCAGGAACCAACAAAAAACAGCCGGCTTGGGGGTGCCGATCTCTGCCGGTTTGGGGAAGGTATCATACTTCAGGAGGATGCAAAAGTTCATCGGCCAAGCCGGGCCTGGATTTCTGTTAGCAAGGGAAAAGGGTTGCTATCTCAGCATTTATCATTACAATTACAACGCTTTTAATGTGATGTGACCGAGTACCCTTGAGGAAACACGCTATGCCTTTTCCCTGGAAGCGCCAGAAAGCGATCCTGCTGCTCGAAGACGGCACGGCTTTTCACGGGTACGCCTTTGCCGGTCAGGGGCGGGCTTTGGGAGAAGTCGTCTTCAACACGAGCATGACGGGCTATCAGGAGGTCTTGACCGACCCCTCCTACAAGGGCCAGATTGTGGCCATGACCTATCCTCTGACCGGCACCTACGGCATCAACGACGAGGACCTGGAATCCGTCGCCATCCAGGTTGAAGCGCTCATCGTCAAGGAGTATCAGGATTTTGCCAGCAACTGGCGGAGCACCAAAACCCTGGCTGAATTTCTCAACGAACACCGGAAAATCGGCATCGAAGGCATCGACACCCGCGCCCTGACTCGCCATCTGCGGGTAGCGGGAGCCATGCGCGGCATCATCGCGACCGATACGGATGATCTGTCCGAACTCCTGGAAGAGGTCCAGGCCTTTCCCGGCCTGAACGGGGTTGACCTGGTCCAGTTTGTAACCTGCGCGAAGCCCTACCGCTGGCACCACGGCCCTCAGCCCGCCACAGATTCCCCTGCCTGGTCCTCGGATGAGCCGGCGTTTCGAGTGGCCGCCCTGGACTGCGGGATCAAATACAACATCCTGCGGTTACTCGAACGATCCGGCTGCGAAACCACGGTCTTTCCCGCGCACACGCCGGCCGAGCAGATCCTGGCCGCCAATCCCGACGGCATTTTCCTCTCCAACGGCCCCGGCGATCCAGCGGCCCTGCACCAGGTGATCGGCACCGTCCGCGACCTGCTGGGCAAGCGGCCCATGTTTGGCATCTGCCTGGGACATCAGGTGATGGGGCTGGCGCTGGGCGGCAGGACCTTCAAGCTCAAATTCGGTCATCGCGGCGCCAACCAGCCCGTAAAGGACCTCACCACCGAAAAGGTGGAAATCACTTCCCAAAATCACGGCTATTGCGTGG
>CAZDKX010000310.1:0-5660 GCA_964505935.1 uncultured Syntrophobacteraceae bacterium | reverse complement strand
GGGCGCTTCGGTAGAGTGAAGCGGTGAGTTCGTCGGGGGTGGTATCGAGGCCTTCCCGGAGGGCCTTGCGGCACTCCTCGTAGGTCCTTATGGCTTCGCTTCTTTTCCCGAGGCGCAAATGGATCGCCATCAGTTTCTGATAGGCCTGCTCGAAGCAGGGGTCGGCCTGGATGACCTTCCGGCAACATTCGACGGCACGCCTGGTCCTGCCAAGCCGTTCGTTGAGGTCCGCCCTCCGCCACAGGACCTCGAGGTATTCTTGCCTGAGTTTCCGTCGCTTGAGGTCGATACAGGGAACATAAAGGTCTGCCGGCAGGAAATCGCCCTGGTACCGTTCGGCAGCCTTGCCGTAGAGGGAGCAGGCCGACTTGAGCTCTCCTTCTTCTTCGTGCTGCCGGGCTCGCGCGCACAAGGAGGAAAATTCATCAGTATCGAGGAGGCACAGGTCATTTTCAAGGGATAGGCGGTTGGCGCTGAGATGCACATAGGAAGAGCCGAGAGCCTTGTCGAGCGAGGGTTCCAGAGCTTTGCGCAAGCGATAGAGAATGACCTTGAAGTTCTTCTCCGCAAGCTCAGGGTCACTGCCAGGCCAGAGGTCTTCGGCGAGGACATCCTTGGGCACATCCTGCGCGCCGCGGGCAATGAGGGCTTTCAAGAGCAGCTTTGGCTGCAGCGAGCGCCATTCCTTCTCTGCCAAGGGTGAGGTGTCGCGGAGGACCCGGAAGTTCCCCAGGGTTTCGATGCGCAACCTGGGCAACGTGGCCCGGTGACCGGCTCTGCGCAGCTCCAGGGCCTTGTCCCGAACCACGGGGTCGGGATGGTGCGCGAGCCTCTCGATCTCTGGTGCGGCGAAGGGCGCCAGCCGGGTGCTGAGAAGGTGCCCGGCGTAATCCCCAGCCCCTTTAACTTGCAGTTCGAATGCCAGGGCACAGGCCCTGACCAGGTCCTCCCAGCTGATGGAGGTAAAAAGGGAATAACCCCATTGCCTTGCGAGGCTAAAGCCGACCTGAAGATGCTCCGCCGCTTCATGATTCCTGGATGCTCGCACCTTGAGCAGCGCCATGGCCAGATGAGCCTGCGCCAGGAAATAATAGCCCGAAATACCGTCGAAAAAGTCGATGGCTTCCTGAAGCTCCTCGTCGCTTGCCTCATGGTCCGGAAGCTGGCACAAAGCAAGATTCTTCGTGATTCTTGACATGTTGGCATGGACCTGTAATTCACCCTCATCCGAGGAAAAAACCACGATGGCGCGCTCCAGCAGGGCAACGGCTTGCCGCGGATCGCCCTTGTAATAAGCAGTTGTCCCCAGCTCCATCAAGGCAGTTCCCATCACGTAAGGGTTGCCCATCTGTCTTGCCATGTCCAGAGCTTGCCTGCCGTGTTGCTCGGCTTCCGCGTATTCCCCGATCAGGCGCCGCAGCAAGATCTCATGGAGCGTCACCCTTGAATGGTGATACATCAGGCCGTGTTCCTCGATTGCCCTCCGAGCCGAGTCAAGTGATTCCCTGGCTCTGTCCAACTTGTCGGTGCAAATACAGAGCTGGGTGTAAAACAGCAGATGCAATACTCTCAGTTCCGGATAATCCTGCCTGGCAAGCAGCCTTTCGATCATGTCACCAGTCTTCTCAGCAGCCGGGAACTCCCCAAGATGGGTGAGAGCGGCGAAGTTGGCGATGAGCGCGTGAAGCTGCAGGGGGATATCGCCAAGGTTTTTTGCCATGAGGTAGGCGTTCTGTGAGGCCAGGTAACCTTTGCGGAGGTTGCCGTGCATGAGCGCGAAGCCCAGCTGCAGCCACAGGTAGGAGCATTCCCAGAGGTACCTCTCCGTGGACGCTGACTCCAGCAATTCTTCCGCCTTTCCAACCAGGAGCGAGACGGGAACAACATGATGGCCGGTAAAGGCAGTGCACGCATCAATCAAGTAAGCCAGGGAGAGGAGCTGACCCTGAATCACCTGGTTCTTCTCAAACAGAGAATACGCCTCTTGAAGGTCAGCAATGTTTTGATGAGGAGCGGCAAAACGCCTGATTGCCGCCTGGTAGAAAAGGAGCCACGGCCGCTCAGCAAGGGGTTTTTCTGGCAGGGCTTGAAGCCACTGGGCGAGGTCTCCCTGCCTTCCCATCTTTAGCAGATCCAGTCCGATTCTCTCGATGAGCGCTATCGCCTGGGGGTAGGCGGCAGCGTCGAGGTAGCACCTGACGGCCTCCTCCTCCTCGCCCCTCTGCTCGAAGAGCAGACCTGCGCGAAGATAGAGGGCCAGTTGCTCCTCGCGCGTGAGGGTAGTTTTGAACTTCGCCCTGAGAAAGCCTCTGAACAACTGGTGGTAGCGAAAGATCCGGCCCCTGCTCTCATCATAGGCCGAATGGACAAAGATATTCCTTCTGTCCAGGTCATCGAGAATCTGGTGCGCATCGGGATAGCCCAGGAGCTCCCTCACAAAATTCGGTTTGATAGTGCTCAGGAAGGAAGATTTTACAAGAAAGTCCTGAATCAGTAAGGACCTTGAAGCGAAGATCTTTTCCCCGAGATATTCGAAGGTCTCCTGCTTGAGCCGCGCAGGAAACTCACGGGTAATGATCTCATTCCGATATTCCTCGGAGGTCAAATCAAGCGACTCACAAAGCAGGACCAAGCCGCCGATCCACCCTTCGGTAAGCTGGTGGATTTGTTTTATCATTTCAGAAGCAATGGGAAGCTTTCGGGTATTTCGAAGAAATGCTTTCGTCTCATCAAGGGTGAAGGCCAGCTCTCGGTTGTTGATGATGTAGGTCTCCCCGTTCATCTTGAAATCCTGAATGGGATAAGGAGGCGTCTCTCTTGAGAGCATGAGCAACTGCACATTCGGCGGGGCCGATTCGGCAAGGCCCCTTAAGAACAGATGAGAGGAGGCATCCGGGGGGAGCCGATCCAGACCGTCGAAAACCACCCGCAGGGGGCCCTGAACGGATACAAACAAAGACCCGATCCAGTGGCGGAAGAGCAGCAGCTCATCTCGGGGGCCGCTGACTGAAGAGGGAAGCGTAAGGAGATTCGAGATGTCGAGACCGTCCAGAACATGTTGGAGAGCATACAGCAGCAGGAGAAAGAGATTGACGGCATCACTTTCCTGTTGCCGAAGATTCAACCAGGCGCACGGAGTGGCCGATTTCTCCACGTAGGACGCCGCCAGGGTGGATTTGCCCTGGGCGGCCTGACCGAGAATGAGGACGATTCTCTTGTCCTGGTTGCGCTCGAGACCCTCGATAAGGCGTCGCCGGTGGAGAGATCCGGTGAAATGGGGTGGGGTGATCTTGGAAATATCAACGGTTTGCTTCATGGACGATGTCTTCTTGCCGAATGTGCCACCGCAGCTGCAAACAACAGCGATTGGAGGTCGCTCTTCACCGTGATGCCGACTGCAAGTCGTGCTTCATCAAAACGAGAACCGGCCAGACGTTTCCTGTCCCTCGGAGCATGCGCCCGAAGGCCCCAGTTCAACAGCAGATTCTGGGAGATTTCACCCTTTGTTGAGGACCCCGCCGATATCCGCAGGAAGGATGCGAGGCGTCAACTTGATCAAATAATCGAGATGATATAATTGGATTCCAGCGACGTGTAGCATACTCCCAAGGCGCTTGTCCATGGAAAACGCATGCCCCGTCCGGGGCAAATGCCGCAAGGGGGGATTGCATCCGCCGTTGCGAGCCACGCTGAGACCGGCGTGAGCGGGCCTCGGGCGTTCTCCTCTCCGGTTGCGAGGGGAGTATCCGAGCTACTGGTCGAGGCGGTCGGTGGCAGGCGCTACGCGGTCTCTTCGGCCGTGACCGGGCCTGTCCGCATGACCGGTTTTACCGTGGTTCCCGATAGCCTCAGTGATCCTGGGCGTCGATGACCGCCAAGGAGGTGGCGTTGACGATATCCTCCACGTCGCAGTTCCGTTGGATGACATGAATCGCCCGGCTGGTCCCGGTGAGGATGGGGCCGATGGCCTTGGCGCCCCCGAGCCGCTCCATCAGTTTGTAGGCAATATTGCCGGCGTCCAGGGAGGGAAAGATGAGAATGTTGGCCTTTCCTTTCAATTCATTGAAGTCGTAGACTCGATTCAGGATGTCGGGCATGACGGCGGTATCGGCCTGCATCTCGCCATCGATCTTGAGGTCAGGCCTCCGTTTCTTGACGATCTGCACGGCCTGGGCCACCTTGATGCTCATGGGGTGACGCGTGCTGCCGAAATTGCTGAACGAGAGCATGGCGATGCGCGGCTTGATTTCCAGGAGACGCTTCACGGTATCGCCGGCGCATATGGCGATCTCCGCCAGTTGTTCGGCATTGGGATCGATGTTCACCGTGGTATCCGCAAAGAACATGACATCCTTCGGCAGCACCATCATGTACATGCCGGCGATGACCGATGTGGTTTCGTTAAGGGGCAGGGTTTGCAGAGCCGGACGAATGGTTTCGGGATAGTGTTTGTTGATTCCTCCCACGAGGCCGTCGGCGTCGCCCATCCTCACCATCATGGCGCCGAAGTAATTGCGGTTGACCGTGAGGAGCTTGGTCGCTTCCTTGCGCGTAATGCCCTTGCGGGCGCGCAATCGGTGCAATTCCGTAACGTAGTCGTCGAAGCGCTCGAAATTCCTGGGGTCGACGATCACCGCCCGCTCCAGCTGGAGGTCCAGGTCAGCGATGTTGCGCTCGATCTCCGCCCGGTCTCCCAGCAGAATGGGCCGGGCAATGCCTTCATCGAGGACCACCTGGCAGGCCCTGAGGATTTTCGGTTCATTGCCTTCCATGAAGACAATGCGTTTGGGGTCTCGCTGAGCTTTGTGGATGATGCGGCGCATGATTTCCTGGGAGCGGCTCAAGCGGCTCTCGAGCAGGTCCCGGTAGGCATCCCAGTCGTAGAGGGGCTTTCTCGCGACCCCCGAGGCCACCGCCGCCTTGGCCACTGCCACGGCTTCCCACACCAGCACTCTCGGATCAAAGGGTTTGGGGATGATGTATTCCGGGCCAAAGCGCAGGATTTGGCCGCCGTAAGCCTTGAGGACCGAATCCGGGATGTCCTCCTTGGCCAGGTCGGCAAGGGCGCGAACGGCGGCGATCTTCATGTCGTCATTGATGGCCGTCGCTCTCACATCCAGTGCCCCCCGGAAAATCGAGGGAAAGCCAAGAACGTTATTCACCTGATTGGGGTAATCCGAGCGGCCGGTCGCCATGATCAAGTCATCGCGCACGCTGGTGGCCTCGAGATATTCAATCTCCGGATCAGGATTGGCCATGGCAAAAACGATGGGGCGGTCCGCCATATTTTTGACCATGTCCCTGGTGACGACACCGGCGGTCGAGACGCCAGCAAAGACATCCGCCCCCTTCATGACCTCGGCGAGGGTCATCGGTTCGGTGCCGTTGGCCAGGCGCTCCTTGTATGGATTCATGCCCTTTTCACGCCCCTTATGGATGAGGCCGTTGGAATCCACCAGGAAAAGGTTTTCGCGCTTGACCCCCAGCTTGACATACAACTCGGCGCAGGCGATGCCGGCGGCCCCGGCTCCCGAGAAGACCACCTTCACGTCCTCGATGTTCTTTCGCTGTAGCTCGAGTGCATTCAGCAGGGCCGCGCCCGAAATGATCGCGGTGCCGTGCTGATCGTCGTGAAAGACGGGGATGGTCATGATCTCCTT
>CAZDKX010000309.1:0-5667 GCA_964505935.1 uncultured Syntrophobacteraceae bacterium | reverse complement strand
CGCCCTCGTGGCCCGATTCAAGACCCAGGGGCAACTGAAGGAAGACGGCATTGTGACTGAGCTTCTCCCGCAGCTGGTGAACCACGCGGGAAGGGTCCGCCCCCGTTCGGTCACACTTATTGATGAACGCCACGCGAGGTACCCGATACCGCTCCATCTGGCGATCCACCGTAACCGACTGCGACTGGACGCCCCCGACCGCGCAGAGCACCAGCACCGCACCATCCAGGACGCGCAGTGCCCTTTCCACTTCAATGGTAAAGTCCACATGACCAGGCGTATCGATAATATTGATGGGGGTACCGTTCCAGCTGCAGTAGGTGGCAGCGGATTGAATGGTTATGCCCCGCTCTTTCTCCAGTTCCATGAAGTCCATCTTGGCGCCAACCCCGTCCTTGCCCTTGACGTCATGGATCGCATGAATGCGCTGGGTGTAGTACAAGATCCGCTCTGACAGGGTAGTCTTCCCTGAATCGATGTGGGCGCTGATGCCAATGTTTCGCGTTGCTGTGAAATGGTCGACCATGACGTTGGGCTGATAGCTCCTTTCATCCGACGAAGCCTGCTGGTAAAACGGCGACGATGGATCTCGCCGGCGGCTTGAATTGCGCTCCCCTGTCCTCAATCAAAAGAAAAACGGGCACACATACCGTGCCCGTCAGGAGTTTAATTCCATAACAGAAGTGGGAAGAGAAGAAAAGAGGAAATGATCAACGCTTCTTCGCCGGGGCCTTTACCGCGTTGGTCAACTGTACCCCGCTTTTCGCGGTAGCCGCCTTGGCCGTGCTTTTCTGAGCCGCCCCCTGAACCTTCTGCTGATTGGCGCCGGCCTTGGCATTCACGCCCGGGACGACTTTCATGTTCTTCTGCAGGGTGGTGGGGGAGGAAGCTTTCTGCTTCGACGACGAGCTTGCCGTGGCCTTGACCGCCGACGGGGACGTCCCCGACGGTTTACCAGCAGTGGCGACTTGATCACACAGGCGGATTTTCTGACCCGGCTTGAGGGCCGAATTCTTATTCAAGCCATTGATTTTACACAGGGCGTCAAGATCGATGCCCTGTTGCTTAGCAATTTTCTGGAGGGTGTCTTGTCGATCGGCCGTGTATACGGCAGGGACATAATCCTTCGAGGCCTTGGCACCGGACGCGGATGCCGTCTGAACCGGTTTCTGGATGTCCAAACTCCTCGTCCTGGCTGCGCCGGTTGCGGTACGACTCCCGCTCACCAGCTTGATCTTCTGCCCTGGCTTGATTCCTGCGCCGGGTTTCAGACCATTGACGGCGCATAGCGTCTTGAGGTTGACCCGGTTGCGTTTCGCCACGGCGGCAAGCGTATCACCCCGATTGACCGTGTAGGTCGCGGCAACCGGCAGGGTGGACCTTGCCATTCTGGCTCTGGCCAAGTTGACAGGATAGACCGGGTAGCGTCCCCGGCCTGCGGATGCAAACTGCAGTCCCGGCGAGTCGGCCACCGAATCAGGCTGCAGGGACCTGGCCAGATGTACCGGTTCCACCTCGAAACTGCGCTTGTAGAAGACCAGGCAGGAGCCGGGGCTCGGAGCATCCTCCGGATTCAGCTGGTTCCAGCGGCACAAATCCCTCTGGCTGACGCCGAAACTCTGGGCTAGCTCCGCCAGACTGCGATCCGAACCCTTGACATAATAGTTCACCTTTTGGGGGATGTAAGCCTGCTGGGCCATCTCAATTTCCGCTCGCTGCTGTTCATCTTCCTCGGATATCCGCGCCGCCTTGGTGGACCAGGGAGTATAGAAGCGCACGTGGATATGGTCATAATGGCCGCCGACATGTTGAAGGGGCGAGGTTCTCCCGTTGGCAAACAACTGATCCAGATAGCCAGGGTCCACACCCTGACTGAGCGCATATTCGTGCAGCTGCCGCTGGATCCTGCGGTCCAGGAAGATATACTGGATGTGCTGCGAGCGGAGAAGGCTGTCCAGGAAGCACCAGGTCTTCGCCGCATCGAGGATTTCGTCGTTCATGGGCACAAAGGTGTCAAGAGGCCGGTTGCCTTTGGCATACATTCCCAGATCCACATCGCGGCCGTTCTGATGAGAGCGGTGCATGTTGAGCCAACCGCCCCCCTCGCGCGAAAAATCCCCGATGAACAGGTCACAGGTGTCGGGGTAGCGCTCCCGCACGGCATCGATGGCATCCAACACCGTGGCAATGGCCTCGGGTGTTGCGTAAGCCCGTTCCTGGTCCCGTAAATAATAGCCTGGAAACTGGTTGGGAAAGGGAACACCATTGATGAGGCGACCCTGATAAGGACGGCCAACGGATGCGGTGAAGGTTAAGGCGGGAGTTTCGAAGATCACAGTGGCAAGCAGGAAAACCGTAAGGCAAGTGAATGGTAGCTTCAGTTTTAAGCAGGAGCCAGTCTTTCCCATTCCTCCTCCTTTAATTTTCGAGGTTAATCATTTCAGCTTTTATCGATCCTTATTTGGATTTCCATTCTTGAGATTGTGTTCACTACCGCAAAAAAATACTCCTGTCAAACCTTTTTTCCTGAAAATATCAGTAAAAATCCTGTCAATAAGGTTCAACTGATTGAAAACACGCATTAATCTCTGGAAGCTTGATGACTTGATAAAGACACTGCGCGATTGTCTTCATGTATGAAGAATTGTTGGCGGGATGACGTGTTAACTGATTGATTATAGAATGGATAGGCTAGCTCTCAGCACAACCCCTATGATCAATACCCATGATCATACAACGTGGATATAGGATCCAGTCATTTATTCAAATGTCTTCTGACGACGGTGGGAGCCCTGATAACGTGTTGCCTATGATTTCCGGTCCGTCTTTTCCTGAAACCAACCATAAGGATCCCCGCAGAAGACAAGCTCTCCCTTGTCGTTTACGACCACGGGCAGGTATTCGATGACGATGGGAATCGGTTCATTGAGCTTCAAATAGGTTTCCCGATTGGTCTTGAGGAAGGAATCGGTCTTTGACGCCGCGGGGTTTTGGTCATCCGCCAGGAGTTCCCGCGCCAGTTCAGAAGCTTTGTCCACCCGAATACAACCGTGGGAAAAATCCCGCCGGGTTCGCTGAAAAAGCCCTCTGTTCGGGGTATCGTGCATATAGACGGCATAAGGATTAGGAAAATCAAACCTCACCCGCCCCAGCGCATTATTGGGTCCCGGCATCTGGATCAGGAGCGGCTCGCCCGAGCGATATCGGCTCGAAGGATTTTCTATGTACCCATGACGCGAAAGGAAGGTAGGATCAGCCGCAATGGCACCACTCAATTCCTGCCGGATGCGATCGGTTACTATCCATCGCGGATTGAAGACCACCTGTTCGATGGTGCTGGCCAGGATTGGCGTCTGATTCTCACCCACCCACCGGCCATTGAGCTTGACTTTCTTACCGCCGGCCTTACCGACAATCACCCGGTGTACGGCTTTGGTTTTTCCCTCATTGCGATATTCGAGGGTGAATTGCGGAATATTGATCCGCACAAACTTCTGGAATCGCCGCGTCTCGCTCTGGCGGTACAGTGTTACAGCCTGGGCAACCAGGTCGGCCCTGGCCCGACATCGCTGTAAAGCCTGTCGGGTGGCGTCGTCGAAATGCCCGGTGATTTTTCCGCGGTAGCATTCTTCCTCCTGCAGCCTGTACTGCAAATCCCGCACAGTCGCTCCCTGTTGCCCATGACCTTCCTCAAGAAGCTGCTGATAGCGCCTGTGCGCCTGTACCAACACCTGATACTGAGGGTCGGCAGGTTCGAGGTCCCTCAGAAACTGATCCATGGGATACTGCCCAACCAGCGCCTTGCTCTGGAGATCCCGCGCAAAGGGGTTCATCTCACTGGCAAACCGGATCAGGCTGGTGGCCAGTCGGATATCCAAGGCACTGGCTTCGCGAAAAAGCTCCCGACAGCTCCCCTCTTTTTCCCGGCCCGGGCTCGATCCCGGGATCGAAGCCCCGGCGGACGGCGCGGCAACTCGCGTCTCCGCGGCCGACGGCTCCTGAGACCGCCGCTCTGGGGGAGCTGGGTCCGGGGAACCTGCCGTTACCTCCAGACACCCTTGATACGATGCCTGAGAAGCACCTCGCATGGCTTCAAGTTTGGTAAGTCGATATTTGAGGTCCTCCACCTGATAAGGTCGGGGATCGATGGCATCGTCCTGCAACCGTTCGAGACGCTGCAGAAGCAGGCGACCCCGAGGGTCGACATCAAAACGCCCCGTGATGAAAAAAGGTTTCCAGTTGTTTTCCTGATAGGCCTCCAGGAGGGCCGCTTTTCCGCTATCCTGGAGCCATTCGGCGGGAAACGACTCCCAAAGAAAGGTATGCCACTGTTCCGACCATGCCTGCATGGCATTGGGCCCCGGAGAGGAGCCGGACGAAATTGCCTGCGGCCGTTCCGTGACTTCTCGAGCTGTGACTCTTGTCTGCTCTTCACCGTGACTCATGCCGCTGAACACCGTGAGAAACACCAGAACGACCGCACCCCAAGAAATGCTTTTGCTCATCATACCTGAAATTTCACCTGCTGGAGAATTGCCAACCATCCTGGAACCTGTCCGAAGCTAACCGGCTGCGGCAGATTCGGCATTCAACTTCTCGTAAAGAAGCACCTGCTCCTGCAGACTCATTTTCCTGCAGGCCGTCCCTCCCCTTCGGTTTTTCTCGCTCCTGCAAGCCACACATCGGGTTTCGGCGCAGAACTGGCAAAAGCTGCAATCAGGACAAGGGTACTTTTTCCCTTCCTTCTGCCGGCCACATCCTGGCTCATAAACCAGGTTCATGCCTGCAAGCGGTCTGAAACAATGACCTTCGGCAGGTTTTTGCGCTTCCATGGCACCCCCATCAACCAGAAGGTCTCGGGTCTGCGTTCTCCCCTGCCAAACGCCCGGACTCCTTGCCATCTCGAGAAAACCCGTCCTCCGACGGCCCTCCCGGCGCCAGCTCTTCGGAAACCGGAGGCGGCCCATGCCAGGAAACCTTTCAGCGTTGTGCAGTTGCATTCAATATCGTAAAATATATTAAGTTACAATAGGGGTTATGCAAGTCGTGGCAAGATAATTCAAAAAAGTTTCCCTATCAGGCTCTGAATTGTGTTAAGAGAGGCAGCTCTTTGAAAGAACTTGCGGCATCAAAAGGCTTCATCGATGGAGAGACACCAATTTTACATGTACGAGGCCATTGAGGAAGCCCGGAAGGCTTACGCTCGAGGGGAAGTGCCGGTCGGAGCGGTGCTGGTTGGAGCTCACGGAGAAATCCTCAGTCGTGGCCACAACGCCTCCATTGCCCGGTGTGATCCGACGGCCCACGCGGAAATAGTGGTATTGCGGAAGGCCGCCAGGGCCGTCCGCAATTACCGCCTGCCGGGGACAACGCTCTATGTAACTCTGGAACCCTGCGCCATGTGCCTGGGAGCCATGGTGCAGGCGCGCATCGGCACGGTGGTCTTTGGTGCCCTCGATCCCAAGGCGGGAGTCCTGGGTGGTGCAGCGGACTTGACAAAGGTGTTGGTTTTCAACCATTATATGGAAGTGATCGGAGGCGTTCTGGCGGATCAGGCGGGTTGCCTGCTGACTGCTTTCTTTCGCGAACGCCGCCAGGATCTGGGGAATGGGGGAGAGGTACCGAAGAGGCCGTAACGGGGTCGACTCGAAATCGACTTGTCCTGTG
>CAZDKX010000308.1:0-5710 GCA_964505935.1 uncultured Syntrophobacteraceae bacterium | reverse complement strand
CAGCTGATTCGTAATCAGCAGGTCGCGGGTTCAAATCCCATCGCCGGCTCCAAGGGATATCGAAGGGTTAGCCGAGACATCGGCAAGCCCTTTTTGTTTTTATAGCGCGATTTTGCCGAGATTTTGCCAAAAACCTTGGCCCTTTCAGCCTTCTCTGAGGTCCTCAGCAGAGAGACCGGCCTGCACGGTCCTGTGATCACCCTTGACAGCGGCTGGCATCCGTGCTACCCGAAGATCCCCAAAGAGTGATTACTGATTTCCTCAACGATGTTTGCGGCTGCGTGGCCTGCGTCTCTTCCTTGGCCATGATTTTCGAGCTTGCGCCTGGAAGCACCCATGCGACAGCAGCAGCGGTCTTGAAAGGAGGCTCTCATGCGACGCTCGGGACGGATTTTGCCACTCCCCACAGCCCGCGGCACGGTCATTGCGGGCCTGATGTGGTTCACCCTGGTCATTCCTGGTCCGCAGGTCGTTCTGGCGGATCATCTCCAGGATGCGGTGCAGCTGGTGGAAAAGTCTCTCCTGACCTTCAATGCCTTTGTCGCCGACAAGGACATGGGTCCCTCCCTGCAGGCCATTCTCAAGGGGGCGAAGGGGGTGCTCATTTACCCCCAGGTCCTCGAAGGGGCCTTTCTCTTCGGCGTGTCCGGAGGAAGCGGAACCTTCGTGGCCCTCGATGAGAAGGCGAATGTCTGGAACGGGCCGGCCTTCTATACCATCGGCCAACTCAGCTTCGGACTGATTGCCGGTGGCCGGGCCTCGGAAGTGGTGCTGGTTGCCTTGACCGATCGCGGGGTGTCGGCGCTCCTGTCCACGAGCACCAAGCTCAGCGTGGACGCGGCGCTTGCGGTGGGGCCCTTCGGGGTGGGGGCCGAGGCGGCAACGGCCAACCTCAGCGCGGACATCGTCAGCTACGCCCGTAACCAGGGCTTGTATGGCGGTCTGGCGTTAAACGGCGCGGTGGTGGCAAAACGGGACGCACTCAATGCCGCCTATTACGGCAGAGAGGTCACCCCCAGCCAGATCCTCATTCAACGCCTGGTCAGCAACCCGCATGCCAGGGGCCTGATCGAGGCAGTCAGCAGTCAGGTTGGAGGGAGATAGCGCGGTCAACTGCTGCTACGTGGGCCAACACATCTGAAGGGTGGTGCCGCTTTCCTGACCGGACACAATTGAAAAACTCCCTCCCGTCAGCTCGACTCTTTCCCTCATCCCGACCAGTCCGAGGCCCCTGCCCGAATGTTGGGCAACATTGGAGTCCAAATTGAAGCCGCTCCCGTCATCCTGAACGACGAGCTGAATGGCATGCCGGTTCCGGGTGAGCGAGAGTTGCACACTGCTGGCGCCACTGTGCTTGGCAACATTGTTCAGAGCTTCCTGGGCAATCCGGAAGATGGTGATCTTGAGGGCTTCCGAGAGTTCCGTTTCCTCGATGCCGGTCTTGAGCTGGACGCGGAGGTCGAGATGCAGATGCTGAAACTCCCGGCAGAACCACTCCAGCGTTGCCAGCAGCCCCAGATTATCCAGCATGGGAGGTCTCAGGCCCATGTAGATCGATCTGGCTTCCTCGATGGCATGCTGCAGGGTGGGGACGAAGCGCTCCATGAGCTGGAAGGCTCCCTTGAGGTCTCCTTGTTCTTTTTTGACCAACACGGACTCGATGCCATATTTGAGGGCGGCAAGGGTTTGCCCGATGCTGTCATGGAGTTCACCCGCAAGCCTTCTCCGCTCATCTTCCTGAGCCGCAATGAGCTTTCCATGGATCGTTCGCAGCAGGTCGTGGGCCCTCTTGAGATCAGCGGTGCGCTCACGAACGCGAAGCTCCAGTTCCTTCCGGGCCTTGATGAGTTCCTCTTCCGCCCGCTTGCGCTCGGTGATGTTCCGGAAGTACGCCAACAGGGATTTTTCGCCTTTGAAGGTGACCTCAACCGGCGAGACTTCCGCATGGATCATGGTGCCGTCCGGTTTTGCCACCCTCACCTCAAAATGATCCGGCGTCGGCAGCCCCTTTTGATACTGTTCGTAGTAATGCCAGACCGTTGACCGGTCATCGGGATGCATGGTGGCACCGACGCTCATGCCCATGACCTCGTCGTGGCTCCGGCCCAGCGTTTCCGTGAGCTTCTGATTGAGATAGACATAGCGCCCATCCTGGATGATCACCACGCCGTCATTGGAACTTTCCAGCGCCGTGCGATAGCGCGCCTCACTCTCTCGCAGGGCCTCCTCGGCCACTTTCCGCTCTTCAATTTGCCGGCTCAGTTGTTCATTGGCGCTGGCCAGTTCAGCAGTGCGTTCCCTCACCAGTTCTTCAAGACGGTCACGATGCCTGCTCAATTCTTCTTCTGCTTGCGTGCGCCGGGTTATGTCGCGAATGGATTCCATCGCGCCGACTTCAGCGCGCTTGCACTTGCCTTCCGCTTCTTCAAGTTCGGCGATGCGCTCGCGCAGGAGCGTCAATTCCTGGATGAGCTGCCCTTTCGTTTTGTACTTATCGTTCATTTTGCCTGTCCTGAAAGGCGGATGACACCGTTGGCGCCCTTTTGGCCTCGTAAATTTGACGTGCCTGGAAAAGCAACCCTGACGGGCTCAGTCCACTGCCTCCATGTCGAGTCACCTCTTGCCTTTCACTATCGGCAGTTCAGGCACTCGCCTTGAATATGAACTCGTGCCGCGAAATGATATCCATCTTTATCGAGCATGCTGGGCGTTGCCATGGTGTGCTGAAAATCGAAAAACCCCGATAGCGGGTTGACTCATCCTATCGCAGCCCCTAGGATGGTGCCCCACGAATGGTGGGCTCCCTGAGCAGCAATCTCAAAATGCGCTTTCGCTCCTCCCCCTCGATGGGAGAGGCTGGGCGGCGATACTAGTGAGGGAAGTTTTGAGATGGTCGCCAAATGAGAACCCATTCAAGCTCCGGGAGGAACGTGGGGGCGAAACCATTAGGAGGACCAGGCCATGGATTGGCATGCGGTTGCGGTCGGGGTTGTCGAGCTAGTGCTCGCCTTTGCTCTGGGATTGTTGACGGTCTGGGTGGCTTTTCGCGCCTTTTCCAGGTTGACCCGTAACCTGGACGAGATGCAGGAATTGAAGCAGAACAACATTGCCATGGGCGTGCTGCTGGCCTCCATCGTGCTTGCTACGGCATTCATTGTGCGCACGGCGCTCTATCCATCCGTCGCTACGTGGCAGACGCTGCTTCATCGGGGCTTCAGCGGAGTCGATCTGCTGTTTTGCCTGGGAATAACGCTTTTTTCCTTTTGGTTTTCCGCCATCCTCGCCCTGGTCAGCATCTGGAGTGCCCTGCGGCTTTTCCTCGGACTCACCCGCGAAATCGATGAATTCCTTGAAATCAGCCGCAACAACACCGCCATCGCCCTCGTCCTTGGGGCCCTTATCGTGGTCATGGGGCTTTTTCTTTCGCACGGCGTGCAAAGCCTCCTGGCGGCGATGATCCCGATGCCTTCCTTCGAACGGATTCAAGTGATGGGGATGCCATGATCTCCAGTGCTTGCCGCCGGTTTGCCTTGCGCGCACCCGCGGGAGTCCTGCTGATGCTGGCAGGCTGCCTCTCCATAAACACCCTTGTGGCAGCTCTTGTCCCTCCTGTCGAAGCCTATCAGGCTTTACCGAGGACCGTTATCACGCGTCACTTTGCCTGGGAGGACGTGAACAGCTGGAAAGTGCTGGGGATGGAAGATGATCAGGAGATCGTTGACGCCGACTGCCCTGCCATCCGCTTCGCGCTCGAGGTGCTGATCGATCCTCTCCACCTGCGGAGGGCCATTGAATCCTACGGCATTCCGGAAGCGTGGATGTCCTACAGTTATCGGACGGAGGCTGAAAGACGGCGGAAGGAAGACGAGCAGACGCTCCGCTGTGCCGCCCGCGGCGTCGCTTTTGATCGCCGGACCAACACGCTGGAACCTGACTACCATTGGGTCGTTGCCAACAGCCGCGACGATGTGCGCGAGGCGGCACTCAAGCTGAGGGATGTGGGGCGGCAGGCCGGCTATGCTGACTTCCCGCGGTTTGTCGAAATCCTCGCTTCTTTCGTGCAGTCCCTGGAATATCGGTTGCCGGCCGACATCAGACAGGGAGAAGAAGGGACCCCCATCCAGACTTTCGGTTTAACGATGCCTCTGGAGACCCTCTACAACGGCTACGGGGACTGCGATACCAAGTCCGTGCTATTCGCCGCCCTGCTGGCTAATCTGGCTGATGCACGACTGATTCTGGTTCGCGGGTCAAACCACATCTTCATCGGGGTGCGGGCGCAGCCGCGCCCTTCCGAATGCTACATCCAGTTGCGGGGTGAGCGATTCGTCCTCATCGAGCTTACCCGTCCCTGGCGGGTGGGACACATTCCCAAGGAGAACTGGCGCGCGGTCCAGCTCAAACAGATGGAAATCATTCCTCTGTTCAGGTAGTTGAGAGCAGGGGGAACCGCTTCAATGAGTTGCGGGTTGCGGGTTGCGGGTTGCGGGTTGCCTGTCAACGGCGGTCCTTTTCATGGGTCTTCGGGTGGCCATCAGGGCCTGAGCAACTGCGCGGCAATGATCCATGCGGCACCGACTCGCGGTTATCTTTTCCGGCCTTTCCGCGACCGGAGTTGCTCGGCGCGGAGACGTCCTTCGATGTAGCAGGCGATGGCGGCCACGGCCAGGTCGGACGAGCGAAAGACCGGCAGCCCCTCGGCTTCGAGGGCCGCCACCATCGGATCGTAAAGCTTTCCGGCGTCAACCACCCCGATGATCGGTTTGTCGCTGCGGGCGGCGATCGGCGGCAGCAGGCGGACGATGCTGTTTTCCGCCTCGAAGGAATAGGGCCGGTCGCCATGCAGCGTGAAGGTTGCCGGCGACAGCGGGTCCAGGCCGACCACTACGGCATCGACATGGGGGTCTCGGGACAGGATCTCCACCACCCGGGCATGGACCCGGTCGTCAGCGCCCGGGTTGATGTCGAGCGGGTTGCGGATGTTCACCAGCTGCTCGAGCCGACTTTCCCGCAGCACCGTGGTGATGGCGGCCACCGATTCCGGGCTGAAGGACGCCATCCGCATGGTGTAGTCATCGGACTGGATGCGGTCCGCCATGCTGACCGCCTCGAAGCCCGCGCCGCTCACCGCGGCCAGGCGGTTACCCCGAATCCGCTTGCCATGCAGCCGTTCCGAGAGCACAAACAGGCTTTCAAACTCGGTGAAGGTCTGCGCCACCATGGCCCCGGCCTGCCGGACGCAGGCCTCGCAGACGACATAGTCTCCGGCGAGGGAGGCGGTGTGGCCTGAAGTGGCGCTCCTGCCTTCGGGAGTGCGGCCGGCCTTGTAGAAGACCACTTCCATGCCGTTCAGCACCGCCTGGCGCACGGCCCGAGCAAAGGCAATCCCATCCAGATCCTTGAAGCCTTCGGCATACACTGCCAGGGTCGAAAGATCGGGGAGGTCCTTGAGGAAGGCCATGATATCGCCCAGGGTCAGATCGAGCTGGTTGCCGACGGAAACCAAGTAGGCCGGGTCGAGCAGCGGCAGCTTGCTGATCCTGGTAATCATGAAGGCGCCGCTCTGACTGACGAAGGCGGCTTTGCGGGGCTGCACGCCGGCCTGCTTCGGCAGTTTTTCATGGGGAATGAAGAGGGTATCGTAGCGGCCGGGATGCGAGAGCACGCCCAGGCAGTTGCTGCCCAGGAAGACCGGACCGCCGTCCGCGGT
>CAZDKX010000307.1:0-5787 GCA_964505935.1 uncultured Syntrophobacteraceae bacterium | reverse complement strand
CGCAACCCGCAACTCGCAACCCGCAACCCGCAACTTTTCGAAGCAGGCATGGCCACAGCGTTGCAGAAGACACAGCAGCTCCCCGCAGATTATGCCGTTCGCGCTCGTCCGAACCCCTGTCGAAAGCCATCCCGTGGCACTTTTGAACAGAGTGAGCGTTACCGGCCAAGGTTGTCTTCGACGATTTCCGCGAGCTTGTCGATGTCGATCGGCTTGGGAATGAAATCGTCTGCTGGCGTAGTTCGCCCGTCCATGTGGGTGTAAGTGGTCGTGGATACATGCTCAGCGACGGCCGTCAGGAGAATAACCGGGATGTCCTTGTACTGAGGGTCATTCTTGACCTCCCGGCACAATTCATACCCGTCCTTCCGCGGCATCATGACATCCAGGATCATGAGATCAGGCCTTTCCGCTTTGATTTTTTCCCAGGCATCGATGCCATCGTATGCTTTGGCAGTCCGATAATTGAGGCTTTCCAGTTTGAGCGCAACCATATCCACAAGATCGGCTTCGTCGTCCACCACCAGAATCAATTTCTTGTCGCTCATAAGCTTGTCTCCCTTTGTGATTGATGCGCAAGGCACAGGCTTGGGGTGAGATGCATCACACCCAGCAGACTAAATCCGAGGTCGGGGGAAGAGCCCCGCACGCTCGACGATTTCAGGAACCTTCTGTTCCCATTCAATGGCCATGATGTGAAATCCACGGACCCCTTCAACGCCCTTCAGGCGGTCAATGGCCTCGAGGCAGATCTGAATGCCCTCATCTGCCTGCTTATCTTTCGGTACCCCTGCCATCCGTTTGACGAGCTCCTCGGGTACATCCATTCCCGGAACCTTGTTTTTCATATATCTGGCCATGCCGACCGATTTCATCGGGGTAAGGCCGGCGAGGATGGCAACCTTCTCATGCAGTCCTCGATCTCGGACCCCTTTCATCCACAGCTCGAACTTATCCAAATTGTATATGCACTGTGTCTGGATAAAGTCCACCCCGGCCTTGACTTTCTTGGCCAGGCGCGCCACCCGCAGTTCGAAGGGGTCGGCGAAGGGGTTGGCCGCCGCTCCAATGAACATTTTGGGGGGATTCTCGATATCGGCACCGCCTTGGAATTTCCCCTCATCCCGCATGGTACGCACCATATCGACAAACTGGATGGAATCCAGATCGAAAACGCCATCCGCCATGGGATGATCGCCAAAGTGTGGATGATCGCCGGAGAGACACAGCATCGTGTTGATGTCGTGAGAATAAGCGCCGAGAATATCACTCTGCATGGCCAGCCGATTACGGTCCCGCGTTACCATCTGCAGGATCGGGTGGAGGCCCATTTGCCTGATCAGGATACAGGCCGCCAGGCTGGACATACGGACCATCGCCGTCTGGTTGTCCGTGACATTGACGGCATCGACGTGGTTCCGGAGCATTTCCGCTTTTTCCCGCACCTTCTCCGGAACGGCGCCTCGCGGAGGCCCACATTCAGAAGTAACTGCCAAATGACCCGCCGCCAGAATTTTTTCCAGTGCACTCTCCGTTTTCATGACGCCAAATCCTCTCTCATGATCCTGCGGGGGCCACCACCCCGACCGGTTCGCCAATCCTTGGCGGAAATGTTCTCTTCGTAGTGCTTTTCCATCCCCAAGGCCTTCAACCTGTCCCAGATGAGCTGCCAGGCACAGTCCATATCCTGGCTGATTTCGCATTTGCCACCGGTGGACCCGCCACATGGACCGTTCAACAGGCGTTTGGAGCACCGGGCAATGGGGCAGATTCCTCCAGTCCACCCCAGCAGGCAATCACCGCACCCCTGGCAGCGTTCCGCCCAAACCCCCTGGCGCTCGGAAGCACCCATGAACCTGGTGTTGACTGCCGGAAACACAGGTTTCTCCTTAAACCGCCTCGCGACTTCCTGGACGCCACAGCCACAGGCCATAGAGAGAACGGCGTCCACTTGATCGATGTGGTTGACCAGTTCCTCTACATACTCAGGGTCGCACTGCCGCTCCAGGGTGATTTCCGTGATGTTGAGGACTTTGCCCTCCTTAAGAAGGGCCATCCGCAGCGAAGAAGCCAGGAGCGCAACCTCCTTGCGCCCTCCCGCGGCGCATACCGTAACGCACTCATTACAGCCGGCGAGCAGAATGCGGCCGTATGGTTTGAGGCATTCAATGAGCTCTTCCATGGGTTTTCGTTCAGCGGTGATCATTGTCGTTTACTCTCCTTAAAGGGGAAAATCAGCCCGCAGCTCGTTGCCTTTTATTGCTTAAGGCGACCCTTACCGGGCTGGGTCCCAGTTTCCGCATCCGTTCCGTAAAATCGGTGGCTATCTGTGCAAAACGCTCCCCCATGCCTGCCGACATGGAGACCATCTCGACCCGATCTCCGTCAATGCCGATTTCCTCCAGGAGCCTTTTCACGTGGGCGACTCGTTGAGCCGCCTTGATGTTGCCGTTTTTGAAGTGGCAGTCGCCTTCCAGGCAACCGGCCACATACACTCCGTCCGCTCCATTTTCCAGTGCCTTCATGATGTATATTGCGTCCACTCTCCCGGAGCAGGGGACGCGCACAATCTTGACGTTGGGAGGATAGCAGAGTCTCTTGCTGCCGGCCATGTCTGCAGCTGTATAAGCGCAGTAATGACAGCAAAACGCCACAATTACCGGTTCAAAATCCGTCATATTGCGATCCTTTCGAAAAGCCCGTCCAGTTTGGCCATGATTTGATCGTCTTCAAACTGCATGAGCTGAATGGCCCTGGCCGGGCATTCAGCCGCACACACCCCGCAGCCGTGACATTTGGCCGGATCAATTTCCGAATAGCCGTCAGCATTGATAAAGGGAACATCAAAGGGGCAGGCCCGGACACAGATCAGACAAGCTGCGCAGCGCTTACTCTCCACCTTCGCCACCGCGGCACCAAGATTGATCACATCTCGCGCCAGAAGCGTCTGGGCTCTTCCGGCCGCGGCCTGAGCCTGGGCGATACTCTCGCTGATGGACTTGGGAGCGTGGGCCGTGCCCGCCACAAAGAACCCCGGAACGGGCAGGTCCACCGGTCTCAGTTTCACGTGTTCCTCGAGGAAGTATCCATCAGGGGTCCGGGGAAGACGAAAGATCATGGCCAGGTCCTCGGTGGATTCGTCATCGGCCAGAAAACCGGTGCCCAGGCAGAGACTGTCGGCGGCGACCGTGAACTTTCTGCCCAAGACCGTCTCCGTGAAAGTCACCATGATCTGATCCCCTTCGGCCTGAACCAATGGTCGATCCGCCAGGTCATAGTGGATAAAAACCACGCCGCGCTCCCTCGCTTTTCGGAAATAATCTTCCGAGAAGCCAAAGGTCCTCATGTCGCGGTAAAGAACATAAATACAGACCTTCGGATTGAGGTCCACGATTCTCAGCGCATTCTTTACCGCCGTTTGACAGCAGATGCGGGAGCAGTTGGGGTTTTCGGGAAGGCGTGAGCCCACGCACTGGATCATCACCACGTTCTGCCAGCCTTGTACCTTCTCGGGATGATCTTCAAGCAAGGCGTCCATATCGAGCTGCGTCACGACCGCCTCATGTTGGCCCAGGAGGTATTCTGCAGGCCGATTCGGCAGAGCTCCGGTGGCAAGGATGGTGACCCCGTGGCTGATCTGCCGGTAGAACATGCGAGGGCCGATTTGAAGACCCGTTTTGAACATTCCCGGCATCCCGGTATGATCGACAATCACAGCGTTGGTAAAGATTTGGATGTGATCGTGGTGCTCGGTTCTGTCAATGAGACGAGTCAGGTAGGCCTGGACGTCCTCCCCTTCGAGGGTCTTGCGTACCTTGCGGGCAACGCCGCCCAGTTGCGCCGAGCGCTCTGTCAGATAGACCCTGAAACCCTGATCGGCCAGGCTCAAGGCGGCATTCATCCCAGCCACTCCTCCCCCCACCACAAGAATATCCTTGTTCATAGGCAGGACATGATCGGCGAGTGCCCGGGAGCGCCGCACGCTCAACACCGCCATGCGCATCAGTTCCCGTGCCTTCTCTCTGGCCTCGTAGGGCTGGTCCATGTGGACCCACGTGTCCTGGTCCCGGAGGTTGGCTATCTCAAGGAGGTACTTGTTGAGGCCGGCCTTGCGCAGGACGTCCTGGAACACGGTTTCGTGGGTCCGGGGAGAGCATCCCCCGATCACGATCCGATTCAGCTTTTCCGCACGAATCATTGCCACAATGTGCTCCAGGGATTCCAAGCTGCAGCCGCGTCCGATCCTCTCGGACACCACCACCGAGGGAAGCTCCCGGACCGTCGCGGCAAGGTCGTCGACATCAACGAGTCCGCCTATGTTCGACCCGCAATCGCAAATGAACACTCCAATCCGGGGCTCCTCTCCGGAAACGTCGCGCTCGGGGGGAGAGTCCTCCAGCTCCGGCAGCATGTCGTTGTCAGCCTCCAGGTGGCGACATGCGTTGCAAGCCGCCGCACTGGCCTGGACCATGGTCTCAGGAATATCCTTGGGACCCTGGAACAGCCCGCAGACATAAATCCCCGGTCTGGAGGCAGAGACGGGATTGAAGCTGTCAGTCCTGGCATAGTGATGCTGATTGAGCGCTATTCCCAATCTGCTCGCCAAGTCCTGCAACTCCTTAGAGACTTGAAATCCCGTCGAAAGCACCACCATATCAAAAGCCTCGTGCTGCAGGGCCTCGCTATCGTGGGCAAGGTAGGAAATGGAAAGGTCGTCGGTGACTGGGTCGCGCTCAATACTGTGCGGACGGCTGCGCACAAAACGGACACCGAATTCGTTCTTGGCGCGCTGATAATACAGTTCATAGTCTTTGCCGAAGGTTCGCATGTCCATAAAGAAAATGGTGGTCTCGACGCCCTCGTGGAAACGCTCCCTGGTGACCATGGCTTCTTTGATGGCAAACATGCAGCAGGCGCTGGAACAATAGGATGATGCGCCTTGATGGAGGTTGCGGGAACCCACGCATTGGATCCAGGCGATTTTCTGGGGCCTCTTGCCGTCCGAAGGACGCAAAAGCTCACCCTGAGTTGGGCCGGAAGCCGACAGGATGCGTTCGTATTCCAGACTTGTCACAACGTTGGGGTAAGACCCGCCCCCAAAGGTGTCGAACATGCCAGGATCAAATACCTCTGCGCCAGGTGCCAGGATAATGGCCCCCACTTCCAAATCGTAGACTTTCCTGACGTCGGCGGCGAGAATTGCTCCGTCAGGGCAAACCCGCACCAGCTCCTCGATATTGTCACACCGGTCCATGTTGATCGAAAAAGCATAGGGGGTGGCCTGAGGATAGCGCATGCAGGTTGGTGCCCTGTGGTCCAGGCCGGGAGTAAAACGGACGACATCAGGAAACTTCTGATAACACTCACCACAAGCCGTGCATTTCTGGAGGTCGATGTAGCGGGGTTCCGTCGTCAGCGTGACCTTGAACCTGCCCGCTTCTCCGTCAGCTTTGGTCAGCGTCGTCATGGTGAGAAGCTCGATGTGCAATTCTCGCCCGCTTTCGGAAAGATGAGGAGATAGCGTGCACAGATCGCAGTTGTTGGTAGGAAAGGTGCGGTCCAGTTGGGTCATGATGCCGCCCAGGGAAAAGGACCTTTCAATCAACACCACATTCCGGCCCGCCTCCGCGAGGTCGAGAGCGGTGCGAATGCCGGCAACGCCGCCCCCGATTACGAGCACCTTATTGTTTGATGGAACAATCGTCTGCTCTTGCATTGATCTATCCTAACCTCTGCTTCAAAAAATTCCGGTGGGTTGCGCTTCGCTCCTCCCGCCTCAATGGATGT
>CAZDKX010000306.1:0-5848 GCA_964505935.1 uncultured Syntrophobacteraceae bacterium | reverse complement strand
CCAACAAGAAATGTCCAATGATGAAGTGGAAGAACAAGGTTGATCCGCCCAATCGGTGCAGTAGACGCCCTTCATCATTCTGCGATTGGACATTCGATATTCCGCGGTTCGCTTTTCTGCCGTTCTGCGGTTCGCTTTCCTTTTTCAGTAAAGCCTCGCCGAATGGCTCATGAGAAACTCCTCCAAAACCGGTCCCAGGGCCAGCGCCGGTAGGTAGGTCAACGCCCCCACCAGCAGCACCGTTCCGATGACGAGCAGGATGAAAGTGATGCCGGATACCGGGAAAGTACCCGCGCTGGGAGGGACTTTTCTCTTTCCAGCCAGGCATCCCGCCAACGCCAGCACGGGAATGATCACGAAGAACCGCCCGGCCAACATGGCGAGGGCCAGCGTGAGGTTGTACCACGGCGTGTTGGCTGAGAGACCGGCGAAGGCGCTGCCGTTGTTGTTGACCGCAGAGGTGTAGGCATAGAAGATTTCGGTAAAACCGTGAGGACCGCTGTTGCCCATGGCCGCAGTGCCCCAGTGGCTGGTCACCGCCCACGCCGTGAACCCCAGCAGCACCAGGGCTGGAAGCAGGATCGCCAGGGCGGCGAGCTTGATCTCCTGGGCTTCGATCTTTTTACCCAGGTATTCGGGGGTGCGCCCCACCATCAGGCCGGCGAGAAAAATGGCGAGCAGCACAAAGATCAACATCCCGTAGAGTCCCGCTCCAACACCCCCAAAAACGACCTCGCCGAGCAGCATATTGAACAGCGGGACCAGCCCCCCGAGCGGGGTGAAGGAGTCGTGCATGGCATTGACCGCCCCGCATGACGCATCCGTGGTCACGGCGGCAAAGAGGACGGAGCTGAAGACGCCAAAGCGCACCTCCTTGCCTTCCAGGTTTCCGGAGGCTGGATCGAGGCCAAGAGCGAGCAGGCGCGGGTTGCCGTTGCTTTCCGCCCACCAGCAGACCAGCACCCCCACCAGAAAGAGCACCAGCATGGCGGACCAGATGGACCATCCATGCCGTTGATGGCCGGCCGCACGACCGAGATAGTAGGTCAGACTGCTGGGAATCGCAAAAATGGCCAGCATCTGCAGCAAGTTGGTCAGCGGAGTTGGGTTTTCGTAAGGGTGGGCGGCGTTCGCATTGGTGAAGCCACCGCCGTTGGTGCCCAGCATCTTGATGGCGACCTGGGAAGCCATGGGACCTTGAGCAATCGTCTGGACGCCGCGGTCCACGGTTTTTGCGGCCACAGTGGGAGCAAAGTTCTGAATCATCCCCTGCGAGACCAGGAAACAGGCTAACAGGAGGGAAAGTGGCAGCAGGAGGTAGAGACAGACGCGGGTGAGGTCCATCCAGAAGTTGCCGATGGTTTTGGCCTGGTCGCGGACAATGCCGCGCACCAGTGCCGCGGCCACGGCAATGCCCGTGGCAGCGGAGACGAAATTGTGAAAGGTCAAAGCGACCATCTGCGACCAGTAGGACAGGGTGCTCTCACCCCCGTAATTTTGCCAGTTCGTATTGGTGGCGAAGCTCACGGCGGTATTGAAGGCCAAGTCCGCGGGGACTCCGCCGAATCCCTGGGGATTCAAGGGAAACCTGCCTTGAAGCCGCAGCATCGCATAGCTGAATAGGATGCCCACCGCGCTGAAAACGAGGACCGATCGCGAGTATGCCTTCCAATCCTGCTCTCGCTTCGGGTCAAGGCCCAGCAGGCGGACAAGCAACCGCTCCACCGGCTTCACCAAAGAATCAAGAAAGGTCTTCCCAGTCACGTCCAGGACATCCGCCAGGTAAGACCCAAGCGGCTTGGTGATCACGACCAGGATCAGGATGAAAACCGACAACTGCAGCCAATCGATCACCGCCATATGCCCCGACCTCCCGAGAGATGGTCTTTCTCCCATGCAATGACCACCTGAAGATCCTCCCTTCCAGTTGGTTCCAGCTGGCTCCCTAGCTCCAGCCTGGGAACCAGCTCAAACAAGCTGCGTCGAGCTTCGAGCAGCAACGGATAACGAGCAGGGGCTCGTTGTAGTCCTCGAAGCGCCCTCAAAACTTATCGGGCTTCAAAAGCACGACGAAAAGGTAAACCATCAAGCCCACCGCCACCAGCCCCACCAACATGTCTTCCATGGCTCCGTTCTTTCCCTTGCCTCGTCCACAGTGCCGATTGCTCAGCGCCTACCCCAAAACTCCCCTCCCTCGATGCCGAGCCTTGCCCACACCTCACACCGTAGGAGCTGGAAAGTCCACCATGGTGCCTGCCCTGTTTCCGGGACGCGTGCCCTACTCACCCGGCAGCGCCGCCTCCAGGGTAAAGCTGAACCGGGTCCCCTTCCCTTCCTTGCTCTCCACCGCCACCCGGCCCCCGTGCAGCGTGATGATGTCCTTCACAATGGCCAGTCCCAGGCCGGTGTCGTTTTCCTGATCCTGACCGGGGACCCGGAAGAATTTTTCGAAAACCAGAGGAAGGCAGGCTTCGGGAATGCCCGACCCCGTGTCTTGAACCACAAAGCGCACCTGCTTTCCTTCCGGTTGTGCCGAAACACTGATTTCTCCGCCGGGCGGGGTATGCCGGAGGGCGTTTTTGAAGAGGTTGGCAAAAACCGGCTGGATGCGGATGGGATCAACGAGCACTGCCGGCAGCTCCGGAGGGATAGCCACTTTGAGGTGAATTTTGTGATCCAGGAAAGCCGCTTGAAATTCATCCGCTGCCTGCAGCACCAGCTGGTCGGGAGCCACTCGCTGCCGCCGCAGGCTCATGCGCCCGGCTTCCATGCGGCTCATTTCGAGGAGATTCAGGATGATACGATGCAGGCGGTCGGTATCGTTGCGAGCAGCGGCCAGCAGTTCGACCTGCTTGGGAGTGAGCGGCCCGACCTTCTCGCTCAGCAGCGCATGAAGCGCCAGCCGCACCGAGGTGAGCGGGGTCTTCAGCTCATGGGAAACGGTGGCCACGAGACCCCCTTTCGCTTCGCAGAGCTGCCGCACCTCGGTCACATCCGACAGGACCAGGGTAACCCCGATAAGCTCCCGTTCCTCGTTCACAATGGGAATCGCTTCGGGCAGAAAGAAGCGCTCCTCACCGTCCCGAAAGACCTGGATGGCCTCGGCATGGCTCGATGGTTTGAGGGGGCGGAGCTCCCGACAGGCACGGGCAAAGAGTTCGTTGAGGGTGGTGTTGCCGGCGCCCGCCAGGGTTGCTTCCGGTTTGAGCCCGAAGATGCTGCGAGCTGCATCGTTGGCGAGCTCGATCTCTCCGTCCGGATTGCAGATGGCCACCGCATCCGAGAGGCTTTCCAGCGCAAGCTGGGTGGCCCGCTGGGTCCGCAGAAACCGTGAGCGATCACTGCGACGGAACTCCCGCAGACTCACCGCCATGTCATTGACCGCCCCGGCGAGCTGGCCGATTTCGTCCCGCGAGTGGGCTTTGACCACCAGATCGAGGTTGCCTTCGCGAATCGCCAGCACCGAACGGGTCAGGCTCGCCAGGGGCCGCAAAATCGCCGGCAGAATGACCGCGATGAAAAGCACCGCGATGGCCAGGCCCGAAAGTACCAGGAAAATCATCGTCTGCCGGGTTTGCAGGGCGCGCTGCCGCACCCGCTCATCCACCGAAAGGAGGTTGCCCAGATTGAGGTCGATGATATGCTGAGCGGCATCGCGAATGGCCCGCGTCCGTGGCAGCAGCTTCTCGCCATAGCCGGCCGCACGCAGTTCCGCGGCCTCCGCTTCCAGGAATTCTTGATAGTCACGGCGATAGCCGCGCCAAAGCTCCGCCAGTTCGGTTGTGACTTCCCGCTCCCCGCTGACGGTGATATTACCGGTTTGAAAGCTGAGGCTCTCCTCGAATTCGTCTATGGCCTTTTGGCTTTCACTGCCCAGGCCGGGAAACTCCTCCCGCAACGAAAGCTGAGCAATCCGGTCCAGCCAGGTGATCGCCTCTTTCATTCGGTAGCACGCCGCCACCGAATCGTAATTCTCTCGCGAGATCCGTTCGATCGAGGTGCTCGACTCCGTGACCGTCCGCACGCTCAAGACGCCCACCGCCACCAAAATCGCGAGCAGGCCCAAAAAGGCGACCAGCAACTTCGTCTTCAAACTCATCCCCACATCTCCTCAATCAAGGACTCATCAGGAAATAACATAATGCAGTGTGAATAGTGGCCAGACGTCGCCGGCTCGCTGGTTCCCAAGCTCCGGCTTGGGAACCCGGGTGAGCCAAGCTCCAGCTTGGCGTGACTCGTGGCCACTGGAAGCTGGAGCTTCCGAGACTGCGTTCCCAAGCTGGAGCTTGGGAACGAGCAGAAACGAGAGATATTTGCTCCAGGTTATTTCTTAATGACGCCCAACCATCTCAAGTTTAGCCTTCACTCCTCCCCCTTCCCCCCCTCAAGGGGGAATTGCATTGGTGCGACTTCCTTAAACAGCATTGTCCCTCAACCCCTTCCATCATGAGAGAGACCTTTTGAGATAGCTTCTTAGGGGCATCGAGGAGCAATCCGCATGCCATCGGGACATTTCTACAGATGATTGATAATGCTGGATGATTTCAGATGCGCTCGAGCTCGGATCCGCAACGGCCCTGCATTCTGCATGAGGGGGGCGTCTTGATGATTTCAAATTGCAATGGTCCGCGGGAAGGTCCCGTTACCTTATGAGCAGTGGTTCATGTCCCTTGGGGACACCCGAAAACACATCGAAAAGACTGCGGTGGACAGGCAACTCGAACCTGGCCGCCCACAACTCGCAACTCGCAACCCGCAACGCGTAACCCGCAACGCGTAACCCGTAACCCGTAACCCGTAACCCGCAACTTTTCGAAGCACCTCAGATGCCATATTTCTTTCGGCGCCGCCAGAGGGTCACCGGGTCCATGCCCAGCACCCGGGCCGTCTCCTCGAGCGATCTGGCCGCCGCCAGCACCCGTCGAATATGCGTCTCTTCGATCGTTTCGAGGGAGACCCAATCGCCGACATTGGGCGTGGGTCCTGCTGCCGTCCCCAGCTTGATCGACAGCCCTTCGACCCCGATCCATTCGGTGTTGCAGAGAAGCACCGCGCGTTCGATGGCGTTTTGCAGCTCGCGCACATTACCCGGCCAGTCGTAAGCCTGGATGAGCCGAAGCGCCTCATCCGTGACGCCCAGGATGGGGCGATGGTCGCGCTTGGCAAAGAAAGCCGTCATGCGTTCGACCAGCAGCGGCAGATCTTCCCGGCGCTCCCTCAAAGGCGGCACCACAAGGTCCACCACCTTCAGCCGGTAGTAGAGGTCTTCACGAAAGGCTCCCGCCCTCACCGCGGCTTCGAGGTCGATATTGGTTGCCGCCATGAGGCGCAGGTCCGCCCGGCGCGTTTCGGCATCGCCGACCCGCTCGTAGGTCTTCTCCTGCAGCAGCCGCAGGAGCTTGGGCTGCACCGCCAGCGGCAGATCGCCGATTTCATCGAGCAGCAGGGCGCCGCCCCGGCAGGCGGCGACCCGGCCGGGACGATCCCGCAACGCCCCGGTAAACGCCCCTTTCACATGGCCGAAGAGCTCGCTTTCCAGGAGTTCGGGAGAAAGCGACGGACACGAAACCATGCCGAAGGGCCGGGCGGCACGTCTGCTCCAGGAGTGGATGGCGCGGGCGAGGACGGTCTTGCCGGTACCGCTCTCCCCGCTGAGAAGAATCGTGGCCTCACTGTCCGCGACCCGGCGCGCCAGGTCGAGGGTCCTTTGCATGGCCGGGCTGCGGGTGGTGAAATCGATCTCGGGGGATATCTCGTCCAGCGTTTCCTGGAGGGTGGCAACCTTTTGCTCCAAGGCGCGGAGTTCGCCCACCCTCCCGGCAACCAGCGCCACCTGCTCGTGAGTGAA
>CAZDKX010000305.1:0-5872 GCA_964505935.1 uncultured Syntrophobacteraceae bacterium | reverse complement strand
GCGTGAGGCGGAAAAAGGGTTAGTGCGTGAATGAGAAGAATGGTCTTTTCGAAGTCTTTGCGCAAATATTGGGTGACTTTCACAAGTCGGGAAGCTCGTGCCAAAAGCGTGCGATCCTCCTCCGGTCATTAGCAGGGAACAGTCTCTTCGCCGAGGAAGCCGGTGCTGATTATGTGACCTGCCGTGCAAGGCCTGTTGTGGAAGGAAACGCCAAGCAAGGAACCTGCAACCTCACCTTTTAGTCGTACATGGAGGATAGATGGCTGAAATAATGATACAGACCAACAAACCGGACAAGGCTGTAGAAGTTCTGAAAGAAGTGATGGCAATGGAATCTTCACGCTTGCGGTATAGCCTGAATCTTGCAAGAAAGAGATTGAAGAAATTTGAAGCGAAATACAATATTTCCTCAGAGAAATTCATCAGGGAATGGGCTGCTGAAGACCTGGCCGGCAAGGATTTGGAATACATAGAGTGGGCTGGAGAGTACAAGTTATTTTTGACAATGAACGAGCGCCTGCTTGTACTAAGAGGTATCAAAAATGTCGCTCCATAAATATCTTGAGCGATTGCGGCAAGGAATACAGCTCCTCGCTAAATATGATTACACGGAATCCATCACCGACCTTCTTTGGGTTTCTCAGCTCATAAGCATACCGCCTCCGGTCTGATAGAGAACGTTGGCCTGCCTGATATATTCAACCTCATCGATGAAATAGTCAGGTATTTGTGAGACTGTGACGTTCCAGTCGGTCCTGCAACCCGGATAGCCACTTGAAAATCCTCCACTTGTGGCCGGGTAAAAATCCCCCACTCTCCAAACAACTTGGTGCCTTAACTCCAGTCGGCTCAACGTGAGCGTGATGGCCTCACTTTCTCCTTGCCCCGAATCCCAGAATTACCCGGTTACCATCGGGGGAACTGCGGCGTATAGGGATACTCCGCACGGGTTGGAGATGGACTTTCTATTGGTCTCGTAGGAGTGGCTTGCAACCGCGACGGGATGTGCCCTCGAAGAGGTCGCGGCTGGAAGCCGCTCCTACAAAAGTCTCGATCTCACCCGTCCGCGGTATAATCATAGCCAGGACCGTGTTCCCGGCCTGATTGAAGGAGTTCAGGCTAAGAACCGGCGCGGGCCGGCCCATTCGCCCAACGTAGCCGAAAGGGCAAGGTGAAATTCCTTATCGAAGGATTCAACACGCTTGAGTAGTATCCCGCCTTCATGAAGTTCATAGGCCAGGAGGTCCCCCGCTCCCAGTCCCATGGCCCCGCGGATCTCTCCCGGAATCGTCACTTGCCCCTTCCTGCCGAGTTTGCTGGTCTGCATGTTTGCCGATCCTTTCGCTAATCGCTTCTTGTTGCCTGTCGCATAGAAGAAGGCGATGGTGACGTCAAGGAGAGCGTCAGGGTGAAGGGTGAAGGGTGAGGGTTGAAGGGTGAAAAGTGAAGAGTGAAGGGGGGGCGGTGAACTGGGTAACCTTAGGCAGAGATATCCAGTATCACGGCTTGAACGCTTTGAATTTCAGTTCTTTGACAGGTTTGAAATGTTTGGTGTTGCTGGAAACCAGCGTCATCCTGTTTTCGACTGCGGTAGCGGCAATGATCGCATCACCCGCTCTCAGCCCATGGGAGAATGCATACTCCTCCAGATAGATCAGCGCACGATGACCAATCGTCTCACTAAGGGGAAGCACGATGAACCCCAACGATGACAGAAAATCCATGGTGTAGTGATGCTGTTGCTTATTCTTTGCGGCCTGGAGGAGTTCCATGTAAGAGTAAATAGAAAGGTGCCTTTCGTTGGAGCTGTCGATGATTTCGGCCGCGCTGGACCCATATGAAGATAGCCGTATCAAATAGCATCGAGGCGGCCCTTCCTGAATTCGTCCATCTGCTCGGATACAGACTGCGACTCATCCACAGCCATACCAAAGAAGGGATGGTCCTTTACTCTGAGGGTACTGAGAACACTGGCGGGTATGATTGTTCCTTTAAGCCTGCCATGACAGTAAACGGTCACTCTTTCTCCCTTGTCGAGAGCTTTTAATACATCTTTCATCCTATATCTCAGATCAAGTACCGTTGCTCTCATGCCACCCCTCCGTTCATGAGTAGAATAAAGCTTGCAGAGCAACTGCGAAAGGCGAAGTCTGTCGAGAGCGATAAGGGCCGACGTGTCAGCAATGGCTTGATCAGGCATTCTTCAGCTCTTTATGCAGGTCGATCTGGTCAAACCCTATGGGTGCTACCCCTTTTCGGAGAAGGATCTCGGCATAGGCCTTCTCCGAGTAACCGGCAATCTCAGCGGCTTTCCCCAGCGAAACCAGGCCCTCTTCCAGGAGCTTCATGGAAAGCAGCATTTTCAGCTCGTCCTCTCTCAAATTGATCTCCGGCAAATGAACACATATTTTCGGTCCCGCCATCGAAACCCTCCCCATTTCGAGGTCCGCAGGCATCCCCACAGCACCCGGGCATTCTTTTCTATTGGCAACATGTCTACAGCGTCGACCTCAAAGATCAGCCATCCCGGTGCGTAGACCAGGCGCAATTGCCGGCACCAGGGCGGCCGTTCCTCAAAGCAATGAAACGGAGCCTGGCTGAAAATCTTATCCCAATGGTCGTGCTGTGACAATGAATAAGAACGAAAAGCGGAACAAGGGTGAACAGCCCGCGAGCAGCAATCATGCAAAATGGAAATCGTCACTGGGAAATGAAGAGTGAAGGGTGAAGGGGTGAGGGAAAAAGAAGAACACTTTCGATAAACCCGCCCCCGTGGCAGGCACAGGGAAGGCCCAGGAATGGAGCGAAGTCCTGACAGCAAAAGCCAATCATTATGGCCAGCTTGACAACCGATGAGAAAACCCTCCTGCCCATGCTGAAGGACGCCATGAGCTTCTCGGCCATGAGGCCGAAAAGGATGCCGAACACCCGGCAGAGGGTATCGAGCGGCTGACGTGGGGCTTCGAGTATGGCGAAGAGTGCGGGCTGAAGCATAAGATCCGCTTTGCCTTCCATCAGGCCGGCCACATCCTGGGGTCGGCTTTCATGCTCCTGAAAGGGACATGTCCGGCCTGCGATCTCCTCGTCCTCGAAGCCACCTACGGCGACCGCCTCCACGAAAGCCGCGAGCATCGCCTCGAACGGTTGGGAAAGATCCTTGGGGCCGCGCTTGCCGACGGCGGCAAGGTCTTCGCTCCCGCCTTTGCTCGCAGACGCACCCAGGAACTGCTCTACGAACTGGACCGGCTGGTCAGCGACGCTTCCTTTCCGCAAAAATGGCCGGCGCTCAGACGACTGCAGCGCATTCCCGTGGTGGTGGATTCCCCCCTCGGTCTCGAACTGACCAGGATCACCTCCTCCCCAAAGACACCCCCAGGATCAGCTTCAGCACATCAGGGCTTTCGTCGGGCGGCAGGTAATCCGCCATAGTGCGCACCGACTCCACGACCTTGTGAGCCCATTTCTTGTGAAGGGCTTCGAAGATTTTCCTGCTTTCGGCAACCAGGGCGTCGTCCTGGACGATTCTCTTGGCCACGGTCTGGACCTGTCGGTAATCCTTTTCAACCTTGTTTTTCTGCGCCTTGGAGCGCGAGGGAGCTACCAGCAACTTGTGGATCATGAACGCGGGCATGGAAGGGACCGTTACCTTCCCCACACCGTGAACGGAAAACGTCATGCGGTTATTCAAAAGCAGGTCGAGGCAGCGGAGGGCAAGAGAAGAGATTTTCAGTCTTTCGATGTGGATTCGGCCGCCTTCAACACCCTTTCCCTGGTCCGGCCTGAGCAGCTCGATCATCATCCCGAAACCGTGATAGATCATCGCCCCATTCGGTCGGAAGTCCTGCTCGAAGCCGATACTCTTGAGGACCTCTCCCAGGTCCGC
Source organism: uncultured Syntrophobacteraceae bacterium (assembly GCA_964505935.1). Classification (GTDB taxonomy): domain Bacteria; phylum Desulfobacterota; class Syntrophobacteria; order Syntrophobacterales; family Syntrophobacteraceae; genus JADGQM01. The sequence goes on along the minus strand of CAZDKX010000305.1, from coordinate 1,989 downwards.
TTCGGGTCCGCGATAGGAGGCCGGGATAGCGATGTCCACATCGACGGTTCGGAAGGGGTAAAACTCGACTCCAAGGTGGTACTGGAACACCTTAAAGCACCAGCTCCCCACCAGCTCAAGCCCCGCCTCCCATAGCCCGAGGCGATCAAATTCTTCGAAGATCCGCCTGAGGGGCGGTCCGAAATCCTCCTGGTCAATCACGTCCTTCTTCACTCCAACGGATTTGAGAGCGTTCCGAGCGGCCCTCACTTCATTGAGGTACCGGCTTCGCATGGCCAGTTTCTTCTTGAGGAGCTCAACAGTCTGATCCTCCTCCTTGCCAAGGTAGACGTCGATCGTCCTGGCTCCATCCCTGCCGTGCAGGTACCAATAGCGGCCGCCATTGATGACCTTCCGGCGGACGGACCCGCGCGGCACCCCCAGAAGGAATCCCACGAGGTTCCGCTTTCGCCGCAGATAATATTCCCGGCTCTCTTTCAGGATGTCATCGATCACCATGGCATCTCCCCCAACAACAGTATCTCACCGGAATCTTACCCCACGCAATCGAGAAACACCCAGATTGTGGGGTAAACAAATTGGTGAAAAGTGAAAGGTGAAGAGTGAAGGGTGAAGCGGTGAGGGGCGGGAGCCAGAAGGCAAAATGGTAAGACGATGAATGACACTTCTCGGACAGCTTCCTTGACCCTTCCAAACAGGTTCCGGCCCAAAGCAAATCCGGCAGGGTTGCCATTGCAGTTTCCATACCCGGATGAGGTGTCAGAAAGGGTGTAGAGAAGATGGTGGGTGAGTAATCGCCCAAGGGGTGAAGTAGATGATTGTGGAAGATGCGGATCGCGCGCTTTTCTGTTATGCTCGATGGAAGAGCAATTGGGTATAAACTCGGGGACTGAGCGAAGGAGTCTTGGTGTATGGGCAAGCTGCAACACACTATCAAGGCATTTGTCAAAATGGGGGATGAGTTCTACGTCGCCGAATGCTTCGAGATTGCCGTGGTGACTCAGGGTAAGACTCTGGACGAGACGGTCGCAAATCTCAAAGAAGCTGTCGCCCTTCATCTGGAAGGCGAAAACCTTGCCGAGTGGGGTTTGGCCCCCGCTCCAACGCTTTTGGTTTCAATGGAACTGGAGCCGTTGGCTCATGTCGCCTAAATTGAGAAGGCTTAGCGGCAAACAGGTCATCTTCATCATGGAGCACTTCGGTTTTCATATTCATGCTCAGAAAGGCAGTCATGTCAAGCTGAGGCGCATCACTCCCGACGGCGAACGCCAGACACTCACAGTGCCCAAGCATGAACAACTCGATCCAGGAACGCTCCAGGCAATAATACGACAGGCTGGTCGTTATATTCCCATGGAAGAGCTGAGATCTCATTTTTACCAGAGTGACAGGTCGTGAACGATTGTCCCCCATGACCGGAACCACCCACTAATCGCTGGCATGAGCGAACGTAAAACATCGGCAAAAGAGCGCGGATGTTCGGGCTTGATTTCTGCAGCCTGGGACAGAGGCTTGCGCACGCCTCCGGGAGATTGATGATGCCAGGACCGGCTTACCGATTGACGCACCTGGGCGGAGAGACCTGCGTGACGGGGTCGTGTCACCTGGTGCAGGCGCAGGGGCTCAATGTCCTGGTGGATGGCGGCGCCGTGCAGGGAAATGATCGGGCTGTGCCCATGGAGGCCTGGCCGGTGCCTCCTTCGGCCATTCACTACGTGCTGCTCACCCATGCCCATATCGACCACATCGGGGACCTGCCGCGGCTGCTCGGTGAAGGGTTTGAAGGGGAGATCCTGGCGACCCACCCCACCAGGGCGCTGTTGCGGCCCATGCTGAAAGACGCCCTGAGCTTCTCCCCGATGGGCGAAAAGGAAGTCGAGCGCCTGGAAGAAGCCATGGACCGGTTGAGCTGGGGCTTCGCATACGGCGAGGATGGAAGTAGAAGATCCGTCCCTTGCCCCGGGTGAACGTGCAGCCAGAGCGGAACAC
>CAZDKX010000304.1:0-5878 GCA_964505935.1 uncultured Syntrophobacteraceae bacterium | reverse complement strand
GAGTGTCACTCTGTTAAAAATCGATCAACGGTGATACCTTCTCTTTTTCAAAGGTCGCACTGGCTACAACAGCCGTGTTGATCAGCGGATGGGATTCCTGCCCATCCGGACTTCAAGACTTCCTCCTCTCAAAACAAAAATAGCCCGCGTTTCCCTGGACACATAAAAGGAAACGTAGGCTGCCGTTAATATCGCTTCAGTTATGGCTATTATGGATTCTCTGACACCTCAAGCGACAACTGGGGAAAGCCGGTTGGAAACTCCCATGCACACGCTTGCGGTTCATACAACCCCATACCCTGGTGGTCCATCATATGGTTCCCGTGTCACCAGCAACCGGAACCTCCCCAAAGCGAAACGGAGCGCATTTTAGGAGCGAGGGAAGGATTTGTCAACAAGTTTCTGGGGGGCGGGTGGGAATCCTTGATGCAAGCCAGTCCTGCTGCCATTCCTGACCCTATTGGGGGACTTGTTTGCGAAGAAGGGTGAGGCTGCCGGCCAGGCAGAAAATCGCAAGGGCCAGCATCGTCGTGGGCAGGCCATAGAGGGGCAAGACAAAAAGTGAAGCAACCAGAGTTCCCCCGGTTGCGCCCAGCAGGTCCATGGCGTAGAGTCCGGGTCCCGCTGCTTCCGAATATCCTGGAAGTCTCGAAAGCGCTTGCACGCCAAGCGCGAAATGACACCCCCCCAAAACACCTGCTGCAAGCGCCAGCAGGGAAAACACGGCATTGAGGGGCGGCATCGTCTGCGGGCTTGTTTGAACCTGTTCGTGAATCCAGGAAAGGAAGGTGAGAACTCCGATAAGATAGCAGGACATGGTGATCTGCACCAGGGTAAAAGCCAGGCGGGGAGCGCGTATCCTGGAATAGCGCCCGGCGAGAATACCCGCCCCCAGACTCATGCCACCCATGAAGGCCGCGATGATCAAAGCCAGTTGCCGGTACAGAAAGCCTTCGAGAATCTGAAAACCAAGCAGGAGAATCATTTCCAGCACCATCTGGATTCCGCCGACGATCAAGACATTCAACCGTATCGCCCCTTTGGCGCTCCCGATTCCACGTCCCCAAAAGAGTACCATGCCCCCGCTCAAAGCCCCGATCACCGCCCAGAAAGGCAGACGCCCCAAATGTGAAAGCGCCAGAAAGGCCTCGCCGAGCAGGGGATGCATTTGCCCCGATGAGACCGCCAGGCCGTGAAGGTAGCAGGTGGGTTGGAAATCGCGGTTGACGGGTGGGGCAGGAGGCTGGTCAAGAACCGCCTGCAGGTATTTGAGACGGATGGGATTGAGATAATCCGCCAGATAATACTCCCGGACGAAGTGAAGCTCGAGTCTCCTCTCCGCAAGCCGCTGGAGCAGGAGAGTCGGATCTGCCGTCAAGTCTTTGAGGCGATGACTGGCAAAAAACCGGGCATTCTCTCCCGGAATGGCAAGCACGCCGGGAAAAACGTCACCCAGGGTGCGGTGGATGGATCGCAGCAATTGGGTTTGGGTGGGACCAACCATGTCGGGCGAGGAAGTGATGGCAAAGGCGAAGACCCCGTAAGGATTCAGGAGTCCGGCAAGGCGAGTGAAGCATTCCGTGGTGTAGAATCGGTTCATTTCGGCGTTAACGGGATCGCCAAGCTGCATGATTACGATGTCATAGCGCGAATCAACAGCCCGTATGAAGTTGCTTGCATCGGCATGAAAGAGACGGACACGTCGGTCGAGGAGCGACGCGGTAGCCGACGCAGGAAGGAATTCCTCCGCCAACTCAATCACTTCCGGATCGGGTTCGACATAGTCCACCCGAATCACGCTGGGATGCTTCAATATTTCCGGAAGGAGTCCCGCCACCCCGCCACCGATAAGGAGCACTCTCGATGGATCACGATGCTGAAGCATGGCAAGATGAACGGCATATTCAGAAGCCTGCGGATCAGGAAGGGAGAACAGCAGCACTCCGTTGGCAAAAAGGCTGAACTGGTTCGAATCAACAAGCAACGCCAGGTTCTGGAAGGGGGTGTCGCGGACTGCCAGCAGTTTTGGTCCCCACTGCCACTGGCGGCTCTTGCCATCGATGGGTGCCGAGGTCAGCAGCGCACCTGCCGCCAGGGCGAAGGCCGCCGTCACGACCCCCGCGGAGGCGGGGTTTCTGAGGGAGAGGCAGCGCTGCACTCCCAGCATGACGGCCGCCAGCATGAGTTCGATCAGGCAGATAAAGAGCGTGGCATTGAAGATACTGGTCCGGGGAAGCAAAACAAAGTAGAAAAAAAGGCCACCCCCTGCCGCCCCCACCGCTTCACCCAGATAGATCAGCAGGGGTCGACCTCCCTTGTCTTTCGAAATAGCGGCAAGCCGGTGCCAGGAAAGCCCGAACAGTACTCCCGAAGTGAGGCAAAATAAGCTGGTCCCCGAGAAGGATATTAAAAGCATCGAAACCGGTCCGATGATTTCTCCCGTGGGGACGGCCCAGATGATTCTCGCCGCCCTGATCCAGAGGACCGACGTCGGCAGGAGCAGCGCGAGCACCACCAGGACCGCCGGCAGAGCACCCGCGCTTCGAGTCAGCCTCTCGCCGTAGCGCCCGCCCAGGCTGCTTCCCAGCGCCGTCCAGAGCAGCCACGCTGCAAATATCAACCCGATAGACAATTCATTGCCATAAAACAAGACCAGGAGCTCTCTGAGAATAATAATCTGACCCACGGCGGAGGCAAAACCACAGGCAGTAATGACCAGAAGAAAAAAGAAAGGTTTCTCTTCACGAACCCCAGGCTTCTTAACCATGGCTCTAGGTCCCTGCCGCAGAAAAACAACGCTGCCGTGTCAAGTACGAGCATAACGGCGCACGCATAGCATGAGCTCGCTATCGATTGCAGAGAACTCTGCGTCCTCTAACATATGCGGGTAATCAATTGGTTGGTCGCAGCCGGTATACGGAGAAATGCCTTGCCGAAGCCTTGAGTCCCGGCAAACCAGAGGCTCCATGGAGGCAGGCCGGGGCGGCTTGCCAGAAGGTTGTACAGCAACTCAGCCCGCAGTCCATCTTGTAGACGAAGACCACAGTCTGAATGACAGCCCGGAAATCGCGCATCCTCGCTCAGTGGGCCAAAGTACACCCTGCGCCGTGAACCATTGCCCTCCCGTGCCAGGCTTTTCGTCCGGCGAGTGCTTTGTGTCGGCACCTCTTACTCTTAGGAAGTTGCATTTCCGCGGGAGCGGCTATCCGGCCACGAATGACGCCCCCGTCGCGGCTGGATAGCCGCGACGGGATGGCCGACACAAAGCCCGAGCAACACGTCAACCTGGGACCGGTGACGGTTGCCGATCAGCGCCTGCACGATCGGATTAACCATGGACCCGTTGTTGCCGGGTTGCCATCAGCCTTCCCTTGGTTCCAATTCTTTGGGGATGCGAATCAGAACGGACTCTTTCCGCAGCAGCTACCCGGTCCCGCGCAGCCTGCCTGGGATGGTGAGGTTCCGCAGCAGGCGGTGTCCGAAGGTCCGGGAAAACCCGTCCTGGCACCTCCGGATAAGGACGACGGCGCCGACAACAGCTTCCTCACGTTCGCACTGCCACAGGCTTTACAGGTTGGAGCCTCATCAGACGAGGCGACCAGCACCTCACTCGTGGCGCCACATTCCACGCACAAAAAATCAAAAAGGGGCATGGCGTATCTCTTTACCTCATTGCTTGGATTGTTGAGCGTACTCATCCAGGGCCTTCTGGAACGTTTTGACCGCCAACTGGATACAATGGTGTTTTTGGACCGGGAGTTCCTGCAGGGCGCGGAACACATCGCCATCGTTGAGGCCGCGGGCATCGGCAAGTTTTTTCCCCTTCACCAGGTCAACAACCGCCATGGCGGACGCGATCGCGCCGGGGCAGCCAAGGACCTGGTAGCGGGCGTCCTGAATGACGCCGTTTTCCACTTTCAGACAGATGCTCATGGTATCACCGCATGAGCCCGTCATCGCGCTCACCTGGTCAGCGTCGGGGATTGCCCCCATATAAGGTTTTTGAAGAAAATACTGAATGGCTTTCTCGGAATACCCGGAATCGGACAGCATTTTATGGACATCAGCCGCCATTGGCAGCTCGTCATGTGGTTCTTGGCTCATCGCGCTCCACCCTCAGAAATTGAATACCTTCGCTTCGGCGGCCATCTCTAATGAGATGAGGACCGCCATCCAATGCCAACAGGAGATTAGTCATAATCTTCCTCTTTAGTCAACTTCGGAATCCACGATAACAAACCCCGGGGCTGACCCGAAATGCTCGTAGACACGGCTTTCCAAGCCTTCCAGATTCATGGTGGGAAAACAGATTTTCATGCTTTTGCTACTTTTTGAGTAGATTTGTCCATCAGATCGACTGATTTCTCGTTGAGCGAAAACCCGTCCTGAGTGCGCCTTCCTTCCCAAGGGGAGACGTTCCGGAACGCATCCCGGGCGCAGATCTCAGACCGTTGGCCTGGGGAGCTCATGCGGGCTTTTGAGGTGCAGGGCCTCGGCATCCCCGTCCAGCTCTGCCCACTCCTCGTTCTTCTTCGGCACGAGAGAGATTGTTGCTCCGGCAGACAGGGCATACCGACGGTCTGCCGGTTCCGTGGGGCACACTCCACCGGTGTTGGCACTGAAGGCATCCAAAAGTCCGCTTCGCGGCCACCTCCATGCCACCCCCTTCGATGCGCAGAGCCAGCCCTTCAACCAGCACTCTGGCCACCTTGCCTCTGGCCCCCTCGATGATTCTGCCGAAGGTCTGGCGAGAAACGTTCATCCGTGCCGCTGCCTCCTCGTGGTAGAGTCCCTCAAAGTCGGCCAGGCGGATGGCCTCAAATTCATCCATGGCGAGAAGGATCTCTTCCAACACAACCCGTGGCGCCCCTGCAGGCTTGAAGATCCTGAAGGCAGGTTCACCATCGATTCTACGGCAGCATTTCGGTCTCGCCATGTTCCCATCTCCCCGGTGGCCGAATAATAAGCTTATGCTCATAATAATCAAGGGGGGCCTCCGCAATAAGAGGCATAACTTTTCTGCCACTCTGCTGTCGGCTTGGCTCACGTTGTCGTCGGGAGAAACTTCGGTGTTGGGACGGGGAGCGTCGCTTTTTTTCACCCCTCCTACCTTGCCTCTGACACCAGCATGCTTAAAAGATGCAGGGCGTTACTTAACCATTCCGCTACAAGCTGGGGTATTAGCAATATTCTTGAAATGCTGTAGAAAAGTATATTAGAATGAGTTCTCTTGTGTATACGATCGATTCATTGCTCTCCAAGCGAGCGATGCGCAGAGTGTTCCGAGGGAGTATTATGCATAGCCGGGTGGCAGTCACCGAACCGCGAACTGCCCTCACGTCCTTTGCGAGCTCAAGGGAAGTGCTCAGGACCAGGCCCTTTAAGAGATTCCGTGAAGCCTCAAGCCCAGCCAGGTCTTTCTTACGATGGAAGACGATGTTCCCAGGAACGCTCTGGTGGATGAATCGGCTAAATGATCAACCAACCCGGAAATAGCCTTTTTCATCTTACTGCTTTATGATAGGAGGAACTGGCAATTGGTCATGGTTGGCCAATGGTCCTCGTAAGAACATATCAACTCACAATGAAGGGGGAGGGTCTATGAAAAAGTTTGAAGCAGTACGGATTATAGGTTTGGCGTTGGCCCTGGTCTTTTACATGGGTGCGGGACTTGTCAGTGCGGCTGAATACTGTCCCGACAATTTCATCTTCTTCCTCGATCAATCGGGCTCCATGTACATGCACTATGGGAAACACCCCGAGCACGTGGATCTGGCGCGCGACCAAGTGAAGATGTCGATCGGCAAGAAAGCCTTGACAGGGATCAATGATCAGGTCCCCCCGGCAAACTACAAGGGAGGCACCTTCAATGCGGCGC
>CAZDKX010000303.1:0-5944 GCA_964505935.1 uncultured Syntrophobacteraceae bacterium | reverse complement strand
CGGCGTGAACGAGGACAAGCGCAAGGCCCAGCTCATGGGCGACGAACGGCTCAAGGACCTGCAGAAGCTCTCCACCATCGACCTGATGCCCCGCCAGCACCTCTCGGATTTCCAGAACCGGCTCGCCGGACTAAGGAGCTGCTTTGCGCTCACAGAGCAGGAACTGGAAGCATCGCCGGTCTGTCCGCACTGCGGCTTCCGGCCTGCGGCGGAAGCAGTCGCGGGTTACGGGTCTGGTGTCTCGGGTCAAGACTCGCGACTCACAACTCGCGACTCGGGACTGATCAACGCCGCCGCTGTGCTCCAGCAACTGGACGAACAACTGGACAAGATGATCGAGGAATGGACCGCGGCGTTGATCTCCAACCTCGAAGATCCGACCACCAAGGGCAACCTGAGCCTGCTCAAGCCCGAGCCGCGCAAGCTGGTGGATGGCTTCATCAAGAAGCGGGCCCTGCCGGACGACCTGGACCAGGACTTCATCCACGCCTTGCAGGAGGTTCTCTCCGGGCTCACCAAGGTCTCGGTCAAGATCGCGGACCTGCGGGATGCCCTGCTCTCGGGCGGCTCACCAGCCACCCCAGCGGAGATGCGGAAGCGGTTCGAGGAATATCTGGACGGGCTGACCAAGGGCAAGGAGCCCGGCAAGGTGCGGATCGTACTTGAATAGTCACGGGTCGCGGGTCAGCGAGTCACGAGTCAAAGGAATGGAGATGGCAAAAATCGAGAAGTTTGAAGACATCGAAGCCTGGAAGAAGGCACGGGAACTCGCCAAGGAAATCTATGCCATTTCCAACGAGGGACTGTTCGCACGTGATTTCGGACTTCGTGACCAGATACGCCGCGCCGCTGTCTCCGTGATGTCCAACATCGCCGAGGGATTCGAGCGCGGAGGCGATGTGGAGTTTCGGCGATTCCTTGCCATTGCCAAAGGATCGGCTGGCGAAGTGAAAGCACAACTGTATGTGGCGCTCGATGCCGGCCTGATCGACCAAGCCCAATTCGATTCGCTCTACAACAAGGCAACCGAAACAGGAAACCTCGTCGGAGGCTTCATGCGGTATCTCAGTCGCGAGTCGGCGGGCCACGAGTCGCGAGTCAAGAATGACAAGAGTTCGAAACGGAGTTAAAGAATGGCGAAAAGCGATCAGCCGCATACTCAGCAGACAATATTCGACACGGACCGACCCGCGACCCGCGACTCGGGACCCGTGACCTGCCTGGGGCTAACGTTCCCGAACGACGAGGAGCGGCGTAAGCATTTCCTGGGCCTCCTGCGCGCCGGATTGCAGGAACTGCGGGAAAAACTCTCTGTTCCCTTCGTCAGTTTCGAAGATACTTACGCTCGCCTGAAATCCTTTGAACATTGGCCCTTAGGCACCGACGAGCAAATCCGCGACCTCGCCCAGCGCATCGCCCATGCTGCGTCCTTGACCCGCGACTCGGGACCCGCGACCCGCGACATCCTCGGCCTTTACAAGGACGAGGTCGGCTTCCCCATCGGCTCGGACGAGGACATCCTGGCGCTCTCCGATCCGCCGTACTACACCGCCTGCCCGAACCCGTTCATTGCGGACTTCATCAAGCATTACGGCAAGCCCTACGACCCCAAAACCGACAACTATCGCCGCGAACCATTCGCGAGCGACACGGGTGCGGGAAAGACGCACCCGATCTACACGGCGCACTCTTACCATTCCAAGATCCCCCATCTGGCCACCATGCCTTGTATTCTGCACTACACGGAGCCGGGTGATATCGTGCTGGACGGATTTTCCGGTTCAGGCATGACGGGTGTGGCCGCTCAGCTTTGCGGACAGCCGGAGGATGGGTTTAAGGCAAACCTTGAAGCGGAGTGGAAAAAAGCGGGTTACGCACCGCCTAAATGGGGCGCACGGCGGGCCGTCCTCATCGACCTTTCGCCTGTGGCCAATTTCATCGCCTACAACCTGAATCTGGATATCTCGGCCAGCGACTTCAAAAAGGCCGCGGATGATTTCTTCAAGAAGATCGATGCGGAACTCGGCTGGATGTACGAGACCCTACACACGGACGGCAGGCGGAAAGGCCGCATCAACTATGTGGTCTGGTCCGAGGTCTTCACCTGCCCCAACTGCGCCGACGATGTGGTATTCATGGACCAGGCCTACGATCCCAAGACCGGCAAGTTTGCCGCTGATTTCGAATGCCCCCATTGCCGGGCTATGCTCACCACGCGAAGCTGCGAACATAAATTCACGAGCACCTTCGACAAAGCCATCGGCGAGACCGTGCGCAAGGTCACCTATGTGCCGGTTGAGATCGAATACACACTTCGCGGTGATAAGACCAAATACCGCAAGAAACCCGATGCCGATGATCTGGCCCTGATCAACCGCTTGGCGAATGAACAGCCCAAGGATTGGTTCCCGACAGCGAAACTTCCCATCGGAAAAATGCGGGACAGCAACCACCTGACGGAACGCGGTATCACCCATTATCACCAGTTCTATCTTCCACGAGCGCTTCACGCGCTTTCCACAATGTGGCGGATCGCCGGCGAATGGCCGGATGCCCGGGTGAGGGAATTTCTGAAGTTCATGGTGGAACAGTGCTTTTGGGGGTTCGGTCTTGTATCTCGGTTTGTTCCAAGTCACTTTTCTCAAGTAAACCAGTACTTACCAAATGTTTTCTATATACCAGCTAATGTCGTGGAAATATCCCCTTGGTACATTCTCGAAGGCAAATGCAAGCGGCTTCAAAAAATGCTTGCTGCCCAGCAACTACCAACCGCCAGGCAAGTTGCCATTTCGACCGCATCGTCCTTGCAGTCGCCCATTCCAGACAAAAGCGTGGACTACATTTACACCGATCCTCCTTTTGGTGACGCCATAAAATACGGTGATCTCAATCTTCTCATCGAGGCATGGCACAACCTGTTTTCGCGGCTTGAAAATGAAGTGCTCTGGGACGAGCTTAAGAAGAAGACGCTTTCCGTCTATTCCGATATGATGCAAAGGGCCTTTGCCGAATACTATCGTGTGCTGAAACCAGGCCGGTGGATGACGGTGGTGTTCCATAACTCAAAGAACCTCGTCTGGACGGCAATTCAGGAGGCCATCGGCAGCGCCGGCTTTGTCGTGGCCGACGTTCGGACGCTGGACCGCGAGCAGGGCAGTTTCAACCAGGTTACGGCGGCAGGGGCCGTAAAACAGGACCTGGTCATTTCCGCCTACAAGCCCAATGGCGGCCTTGAGGAGCGCTTCAAGCTCGAAGCAGGCACCGAAGAGGGCGTCTGGGACTTCGTTCGCACTCACTTGAAGCAACTGCCGGTGTTTGTTTCTAAGGATGGGCAAGCCGAGATTATCGCCGAACGTCAGAATTACCTACTCTTCGACCGGATGGTGGCTTTTCACGTCCAACGCGGCGTAACCGTGCCTTTGTCCGCTGCGGAGTTTTACGCCGGGCTGGTCCAGCGGTTCTCCGAGCGGGACGGCATGTACTTCCTGCCAGACCAGGTGGCCGAATACGACAAAAAGCGCATGACCGTCCGAGAGGTCCTGCAACTTCAGCTTTTCGTCACCGATGAGTCCTCGGCTATTCAATGGCTGAAACAACAACTAGTCAAGAAGCCCCAGACCTTCCAGGAACTCCATCCGCAATTCCTCAAGGAGATCGGCGGTTGGCAAAAACATGAGAAGCCGTTGGAGCTGTCGGAGCTGCTCGAACAAAACTTCCTGCGTTACGACGGCAAAGGCGAGGTGCCGAACCAGATTCACAGCTATCTCTCCACGAATTTCAAAGAGCTTCGGAACCTACCCAAGGACGACGAGAGCCTGCGCGCCAAGGGTAAGGACCGCTGGTACGTGCCCGACCCCAACAAGGCCGGCGACCTGGAGAAGCTGCGCGAGCGGTCTCTGCTCAAGGAGTTCGAAGACTATCGCACTTCAAGCCAGAAGCGCCTGAAGGTGTTCCGCCTCGAGGCGATCCGCGCAGGCTTCAAGAAGGCGTGGCAGGAGCGCGACTACGCCACGATCATCAGCGTGGCCCGCAAGATTCCCGAGAACGTCCTCCAGGAAGACCCCAAGCTCCTCATGTGGTACGACCAGGCGCTCACCCGCTCGGGGGAGGAGTGATCCATGCCCAAAGCCAAGAGAGATGTGGCTGAACTCAAGAAACGGGCCATCAACTCTTTGGTGCTCGGCATCGAGCTGTTCAACCGGCCCCATGACCAGGGGCGCGCCGAAGGCGTTTTGATTCTTCTGCACCATGCCTTCGAGATGCTGCTGAAGGCGATTATCAAAGACAGGACCGGGACCGTTCATGCAAAAGGAGAGAAGTACTCCTTCGGCTTCGACAAGTGCTTGGAGGTGGCCCAGAACGAAATCAAGGTGATCTCGGTTGATGAGCGTGCCACCTTGTCCATCTTGGATGCCCACCGGGACACCGCCGTTCATTATTACCAGGACGTCTCAGAGGACCTTCTTTATCTTCAAGCCCAAGCCGCGGTCACGCTGTTTGACGACCTGCTCAGCCGGGTCTTCAAAGAGAGGCTTGCGGACTGCATCCCTGAACGTGTGCTGCCGGTCTCGACGCGCCCACCCAAGGACCTGAAGGTGCTGATTGACAGTGAGCTGAGCCAGGTCGACGAACTCCTGCAAGCGGGAAGCCGCAAAGGGATTCAGGCAGCGGCCAGATTGCGGCCGATTCTGGCTCTGGCCACGGCGACTCGCGACGATGCCGAGCGGGTGACCGAAGGCGAACTGCGAAAGGCCATCAACAGAAGACGGCGGGGAGATGACTGGACCGTCATTCTTCCAGAGGTCGCTCAGCTCAAACTTGAAACCCAAGGCGATGGTATTCCGATCTTCCTCCGTATCAAGAAGGATGCCGACATTGCGGTTCGCGTTGCCAAGGACGGTGAGCCGGTTACCGGGACCTTGATCAAGCAGGAGGTCAACATCTGGGACAAGTACAACCTTGGCAGGGATGATCTCGCCAAGAAGCTCGGCATAACCGGACCGAAGACCAGCGCCCTGATACTTGAGCTGAAGATTCAGGACGATCAAGACTGCTTCAAGATTTTGCGAAGGAAGTCCACGATCTTCAAGGGTTACAGCAAGACGGCATTAGATCGGCTTCAGTCCGCCATAACCGACGGGATCGATGTGGATGCCACATGGGAGAAGCACAGGAATAAGTTTGGGGCCAGGAAACGGAAATGATGGGAAGCTTCGCACAAGGCGCATGGTACTACAGCCCGGACCACGGGCAGCTCTGTCAGGTTATCGAAATCCAGACGCTCTGGGGTGAGACGACCTGCCGCGTCTGGCTGCCCGGCCGCGACTCCGTGGTCCGCATCCCGGCTTCCAGGCTCAAGCCCCTGGAGAGCGCGGGCACCGGTTCGTCGGACGATATCGCCTACATCGCTGCTGCCGCGCGGGTAGCCGACGCCCTGACCCAGGACGTGCTGCTCGCGCCCATCGAGTCCTCCGTCATCCCGCTGCCGCACCAGATTCGTGCGCTATCCCGCGCCATCGCCTATGACCGGGTGCGCTACCTCCTGGCGGACGAGGTCGGCCTGGGCAAGACCATCGAGGCCGGGCTCATCATGCGGGAGCTCAAACTTCGCGGGCTGGTCAAGCGAACGCTGGTCATCGCCCCGAAGGGGCTGGTGAGCCAGTGGGTGGCCGAAATGCGGGAGCACTTCAACGAGCATTTCCAGCTTGTTTTGCCGGATGATATCAGAACGCTCAGCCGCATTTCGGCAGTCGCGAGTTCTGAGTCGCGGGTCTCGGGTCAAGAAGACTCGCAACTCGTGACTCGCAACCCGTGGACCATGTTTTCCCAGGTGGTCGTGCCGATGGATTCGGTCAAGCCACTGGACAAGCGGCGCGGCTGGAGCGCGGTCCAGGTGAGCGAGCACAACCGGGAGCGGTTCGAGGACCTGATCTCCGCCGGCTGG
>CAZDKX010000302.1:2066-5945 GCA_964505935.1 uncultured Syntrophobacteraceae bacterium | reverse complement strand
AAAGGGCTGCCCTTGCCCCCGCCCAACCCTCCTCTCAAGACCGTGCCATCGCCGCTACCGCCGACCGCACTACCACGCAGGCCCAGCGGCAGCTCGCCGCAAGGGCTCTGGAAGAGCAGCAGGCCTTAGCGGGCAAGAACCGTCCGGAAAAAGGGACGCTCGTATCGCTGACTGTTTAGAACAGTCCAGCCATCACCCTGACCGCCCGCCGGTGCGTCACGGCCGGCGAGCCCCCTTTGAAACCCTGGAGGTAGAGCCGGCAAGCGCCTTGCGATCTTCATGCTGACGCATGCTGAAGCCGGTTCACACACCCCAATTGCGCCAGGGATAATCGGAGATGCCGCACCCATTAGCCGTAGTCTTCATCGTGCTCTGGTTCTTGTTCGTGGTGCTCAATGCCCTGTCGTGCTACAGGACGCATATCAGGAAGCATTTTCGTTCCTCCATCCCCCTGGTCGGCGGCCTTTTCGGCGTGGTGGGTTTCTATCAAATACCCGCCTTGAGCAAGTGGTGCTGGGTTGCGCTGTTGTTGGACTATGGGTCTGTCGAATTCTTTCTGGTTTTGCCAAGAGTGGCGAAAGAGCTCTGGCAGACCAGCCGCATCAATCTGATTCGGGAATTCGCCGGCAGGTCCGGAGCGAAAGAAGTGAAGATCAGGCTGTATAAAGCCGGCGTGTTGATTATAAAGCACCAATTCAGCCGCGCCAGGAACGAGCCGGGCCTGCTCACCTCTTCCGCTATCGGCACCTGGTCGAAAGAGGATCGGGGTTTCACCCTCACCCTTGGAGGTGATTCCATAAGGCTGCGACCGACAGGAGAGATCTGGAAGGTCAACCGCTCGTTTGCCCACTACCCCGAGGGCAGTGATCTCGAAATCCGTTCCCTCGATTTCCATGAGGGACGGTAGTGTTCTGTGGGCGCAGGAGCATACGCTCTGATCGCCGAGTATTCCACACCCGATCAGGTAAGCCGGAAGTTGAGGGAGTTTTGGCCTTCACCGAAAACACCACAACAAATCAGTGCTTTTGGGCTCTCTATCCAGAAAAAAGGTTGAGAACCGCCTCAACAATGGCTAAGGTATATCGCCGAAAGATGGTTCGCCGAGATAAACCAGGTTACCTGCTGGAGCTGAATGATGTCAAAACGAATCTTGGTCATTGATGATGAAGAGTCGGTACGGTTTGTCGTAAAGGAAATGCTTGAGTTTGAGGGTTATGAGGTCACTACCGCATCCAACGGCAAAGTCGGCCTGCAGCTTTTTCGGAAGAAACCCACTGACTTAATCATCACGGATATCTTCATGCCCGAGATGGAAGGACTGGAAACCATCCGTGAACTCCACCGCGACTTCCCGCAGCTCAAAATCATTGCCATGTCGGGAGGTGGTGAGAGTGGGATGCTCTCTTTCTTGTCCTTTGCCAAACGTTTCGGTGCTCTCCGTACGCTGCGCAAACCCTTTTCTCGGGAAGAACTGCTTGAAGTCGTTAAAGAACTGCTTGCCTCAGAATAGTCTTCACCCGCGTGAACCCGACCGGCTCAATCCTCCCACCCCATCACCCGCCCCTCCTTATACCTCCGGGTAGGGAAACCGAAGGAGTTCTGGATGTCTTTGCTTGAGGCAATCGTTCTGGGCACGGTACAGGGACTTGGAGAGTTCCTTCCGATTTCGTCATCGGCCCATCTTATTCTGGTGCGCTGGTTTTCCGACTGGCCTGACCCAGGTCTGGCGTTTGATGTCGCCCTGCACTTTGGAACACTGGTCGCGGTTCTGATCTATTTCGGAAAGGATTGGCTGGCCATTCTCATGACGGCGTTACAGCGAACCGACAAAGGACTGTTCGGAGCACACTATCCTCCACATTTCCTGTGGCTCCTTGCGGCCGCCACGATTCCGGGGGCATTGGTCGGCTATCTTCTGGAGCATCAGGCCGAGACGATTTTTCGAAACCCCTTGCTCATCGCCGCAACGTTGAGCATCGTCGGCTACTTGCTGTATTGGGCCGACAAGCGGTTGCGCAGTCGCAAGACCTTGCAGACGATGTCCTGGACCGATGCCATGATCATCGGCATGGCGCAGGCCCTGGCGATTGTCCCGGGGGTCTCGCGTGCGGGCTCGACCATCACCACCGCCCTGCTTCTGGGCATTGACCGGGTTAGTGCGGCCCGGTTTTCTTTTCTCCTGTCGACGCCGATCATCTTCGGAGCCGCCGTGCTGAAGCTGAAGAGTTTTTTCGAAGCCGGGGTCGGACCGATGGAAATCACCGGAATCCTCACCGCCGCGATAACCGGTTATTTGGCTATCGCCTCCTTGATCAAGTTCGTGGCCACCGTGAGCTACAAGGTTTTCTTCTGGTACCGTCTGGCCCTGGCGCTGGTGATTGTGGCGGTCTGGTACGTTCGGTGAAACTTGTTCGACCCTTGCCTCCTCAAGGAGGGAATTAAGGTCCACAGAGGTCTAAACCAGAATAAGTTAAGGGTTGTCCAAAAATAAATGATCTCTGTACCACGAAGAGCGCGAAGGACACGAAGTGATTTCTTTGTGGTATTCGTGTCCTTCGTGGTTTGAAAAAGATTGCAATATCTGCCACTTAATTTTGGACAGCCTCTTAGCGCTCAACCCCTCAACAGGGGACGGCCAAGGTTTTCCCCCTCCCCCGGCCCCTCCCACCCGGGGAGGGGAGTGAATGGCGATGGTTAAGGATTTTCTCCGGGCAACACCATGAGCTTGTTTGAGAACTCCTTGCCTGATGGGCCTGCTGAGACACCACCTGGACGCATGCCGGTTGTTTTGGGAAAGCCGTCAGAAACGCGGTATCAGGGCTCAGCGTCGAGTCCCCCGGCCGCCGCGAACGATGCTTCTCAGTTCCACCCCCTCAAAGGTGAGCGTATAGACGAAGTCTTGCGGACCGAAGTTGTACGTCCATTGTTCATCAACCGTTGAACGGCCTTCCACGGGTCCTTTCTTGGTCCTACCCCCCGTAGTGGAGCGCTCGATCTTGTCTCGCATGGCAGGCTCCCCACAACTTGCCAGGACATCGATTTTCGTATCGCCCAACTGCACGAGCTTCGAACCGCACCGCATCGAGTCCACCTCCTCCCGGGCGGAAGGATATCCGGCAAGAGCGGCCACTAACAGGGGTACCGCAAACACCAAAAGGCAGGCTTTCTTCATGATTTGGACCTCCGTCGACCATTACACCAGGACCTGGCCCGGTAGAATTCCGTAGGTCACAACTTTTCCGGATTCCACCAAGGCTTCGCCTGTCGCGATTATACTGTCACTGGGCAGTGGATTCCAGCAGCTATTTGAGGCGCAACCGAGGAAAGAGTACCGGCAGATTGATCCTCTGGAGCGATTCAGCTATGGTATGATCATGATACATGGGTATCCCGGTCAAGAGGGTGCTCGAGCGGATAGCGGATCTGGCGAGGAGGGCTCAGGATGTCTGAAACCATCACTGAGGAGCGGCAAATGGGAAAAGCGACGCCACCTGAAGCGAAGGGAAAGCGGGTAATGACCACCGAGGAAAAGGAAAGAGCTGAGCAGGCGCAAAAGCTCTATTGCGACGTCTGTGAGGAAAGCGGCCTGAAGGTTTCATCGTGGCAGCATTTTGATGCCTGGAAAGAATATGTGGACGGGAAAGTCAACGAAACCGTCCTGGCTGAAAGGGCTGAAACGGAACTGGCGGAATTCGCCAAGAGTTTCGGCAAGTATCTGGTTATTGAGAAGGAAGACCCCACCCCTTCCGAAGATGACGAAAAGAAGCAACGCGCCAAGCGTGCCAACCGGATTTATCGTAAGCTCTGCGAGGCCTCGGGCTTAACGCTCTGCTTCCTCAGCAGCTTTTCCACTTGGAGTGACTTTGTGGAGGGCCGGAT
>CAZDKX010000302.1:0-1966 GCA_964505935.1 uncultured Syntrophobacteraceae bacterium | reverse complement strand
TGATGGCCCCTTTTTCATCCACGAAGTCACACCAAGGACTGCGAAGGCACACGAAGAAACCATTTCGTGTTCTTCGTGCGCTTCGTGGTGAAAGATGATGCTTTATTCACGAGAGGAACCGGCCTGACCCTTAGGGCTTGGCCTTGATTTCCTGCCCGACTTTCTTGCCAAGTTCGGCGCATTTCCTGAAATCATCATGCGTGGGGGTGAATTTCACCCGGATGCCGCCGTTGACGATCTTGACCTTCATCTCTTCGAGGGCTTCGGTGATGAGCTTCACCGCCTCCCCGCTCCAACCGTAGGAACCGAAAGCAAAGCCGATCTTATCTGTCGGGCGCAGCCCCTTCATATAGCAGAGGATATCGGCCACCGTCGGCAGGATGCCGTTGTTCAACGTGGCAGAACCCACGATGACGGCTTTGGCATCCAGGATTTCGGTCATGACTTCGCTGCGGTCGCTGGATTTCATCTCGAACAGTTTGACCTCGATTCCCTCCTGAGCCAGACCGTCGGCAATGGCCTCAGCCATCTTCTCCGTGGCATGCCACATGGTGTCGTAAACCACCACCGCCTTGTTTCGGGCCTTCTGCCTGCTCCAGGCATCATAGGCTTCGAGTATCCTGCCCGGGTGGCTGCGCCAGATCAGTCCATGGTCGGGCGCGATCATGTCGATTTCCAGGCCCATCTTCTGCACACTGGCCAGGAGTTTTTGCACCAGCGGCGAATAAGGCAGCAGAATATTCGCGTAGTATTTGGCCGCATGGGCCAGCAGCTCCGTCATGTCCACTTCGTCATCGAAGCGCTGGCTGGTAGCCCAGTGCTGGCCGAAGGCGTCGCTCGAGATGAGCAGGCGATCTTCCTTGAGGTAGGAGAACATGCTGTCCGGCCAGTGGAGCATCCGAGTTTCGAGGAACTGGACGGTCCTGGCACCCAGACTGATCGTCTTGCCGGTTTCCACCACCTCGAAAGGCCAGTCTTCCCGGTGGAAGTGATCGCTCAGGTTCTTTCTTCCCATGGACGAACAGAAGACTTTTTCGGGCTGAATCAGATCGATCATCTCCGGGACTCCGCCGGAGTGGTCCATCTCCACATGATTCACCACGAGGTAATCAATCTTCCTGGGATCCACGATTCTGGAAATGTTACAGACTAGATCGTTGACGAAAGGTTTCTTGACGGCATCAAAAAGCGTAATCTTGTCGTCAACGACCAGATAGGCGTTGTAAGTGGTGCCTTTCAGCGTCGAATAGCCATGGAATTCCCGAATGTTCCAATCAACCGCACCGACACTGTAAATCCCCTTCTTCAATTCAACCGGGTGCATCATGACTCCTTGTCTCGATCGGTTCTTCAACAGGCTCGCGCAATGAATTTTCTTGGCTCTTGAGCTTTACCAATTTTCGGCCAGGATTTCGTAATGCGCCTGGGGGTGGGCACAGGCGGGGCATTCCAGCGGGGCATCCTTGCCCTTATGCAAATAACCGCAGTTCAGGCAGCGCCACACCACTTCCTGGTCTCGCTTGAAAACTCGACCCTTCTCGATATTGGCGGCAAGGTCCAGGTATCGCTTTTCATGCTGCTTTTCAGCCACGGCAATGGCTTCGAAAATCCCGGCGATTTCCGCAAACCCCTCTTCCCGGGCCACCCGGGCAAACTCGGGGTACATACTGGTCCACTCATGATGCTCACCGGCTGCCGCTTCCTTTAGATTCTTCAGGGTACCGGCAATGACCCCGGCGGGAAAACTGGCCGTGACCTCAACCTCTCCCCCCTCCAGCAGCTTGAACAGACGCTTGGCGTGCTCCTTTTCCTGGTTCGCGGTTTCTTCAAAAATGCTTGCCATTTGCACGAAACCGTCCTTACGCGCCTGACTGGCAAAAAAGGTGTAGCGGTTTCTCGCCTGGGATTCTCCAGCAAAGGCCGTCAGCAGGTTGGTTTCGGTTCGAGTTCCTTTCAGGCTCTTCAT
>CAZDKX010000301.1:0-5948 GCA_964505935.1 uncultured Syntrophobacteraceae bacterium | reverse complement strand
GATCTGCGCATTCCGGGATCGACTTGCCGCGACCTTGAGCTGCACGCGGGTTGTCTTCGCTGCTGTAGAACGCGCCTGGTCGTACTCGATGAGGATCCCGGCAAAAGGCTCCTTTTTCGCCATCAGCATTTCATATGCGGCAGGAGCTTCGGCGAGGGGAAAGACATGCGTGGTGAGATAACTCACATCCAGGCGGCCGGTGTGGAGAAGGTCCTGAAAGGCCTCCATGTTGCGCTTTTCCGTCCACCGGACATACGCTGCAGGGTAATCGATGCCCTTTTCTTCATAGAGTGGATCGTAGCGCCCCGGGCCGTATGAGCAGGACATCTTCACCTGGAGTTCTTTGCGGTAAAAGTGAGGTTCCCGGTCAAAGCCGGTGGGCACGGCGCCGACGACCACCACTGTTCCGCGCTTGCGGGAAATGGCACCGGCGAAATTGATCGGGTCAAGGGACTCGGAGGCGGCGGTGATGATGACCGCATCGCAGCCAAGGCCATCCGTAAAACGAGAAACCTTCTCTTCGATTCCGCCATCATCTCTCACCAGGCCAAAGTCCAGGCAATGCCCGGTGGCCATATCCACCATGGCCGCTGCAATGTCCACCCCGACCACCCGTACGCCCGAAGCGCGCAGGAGAAGGGCGGTGAGTTGGCCGATCAACCCCAGGCCGATGACCGCGCATGACTCTCCGAGTCTCAGGTCCGCCTGCCGCACCCCCTGCAGGGCAATGGCGCCGAGCGTGTTGTAGACGGCCTGCTTCAAATCGGCTCCAAGTTTGAGTGCCACGACGAGGTTGGCGGGAACGCAGACAACTTCCGCATGGGAGGCGGTCAGCCCCCCGCAGGCCACAAGGTCGCCAGCCCGCAGCCCCTTCACCTCCGGCGCACAGGCGATCACTTCCCCGGTGCAGGAGTAGCCCAGCGGCGAGTAGGCATCGAGACGTTTCATAACGGCGCGGTAAGTTTGCACCAAGCCCTGGGTCTTGATGGAGTCCAGTACCTGCCTTGCCTGCTGCGGCCTTTCAAGCGCCTTGCCCAGGTAGCCCTTGCGGGCCGCCTTGACCGTGCTCGCCTCGGTGCCGGCACTCACCAGGGAATAGTGGTTCTTCACCAGCACCGTCCCAGGCCTGAGGGCCGGAGTCGGCACCTCAAGGACCTGCATGGCGCCATTTTTAAGCTTTTGCGTCAGTTGTTCCATAACTTTCCGCTTACAACAACACCATATCGGGGCAGCCTTTCAGCCATAACATTCGGACGATGAGGCGATTTTCTTGAATGATTCGAGGTAAAGTTTTGTAAAGACTCCGTGGGGCCGGCCTGGTCTCGGATGACGGCATCGAACCATTCGGTGAAAACAGAAACCTTGCAGGCCACGTTTGCCCAGCTTAGGCCAAGGTGTTACTTCAATTATGACTTGCCGCTTCCAGCCAG
Source organism: uncultured Syntrophobacteraceae bacterium (assembly GCA_964505935.1). Lineage (GTDB taxonomy): Bacteria > Desulfobacterota > Syntrophobacteria > Syntrophobacterales > Syntrophobacteraceae > JADGQM01. The sequence goes on along the minus strand of CAZDKX010000301.1, from coordinate 4,518 downwards.
GAAAGGACCTCCTCGAGGCTTTTGGCTTCCAGGATCATCTCGCTCAGCTCCTCATACTGCACGAAGTCGAGGCGACTCAACAGCGGTGCGATGCCTTCCGGGTCAACCTGAAAGCGCTTTACCAGGAGCCGTCTAACAATCGCCGCCGCCGCTTCCGATCTTCCTTCGAGCCTTCCTTCGAGTTTGCCTTCAAGTTTGATCTGTTCGTAAGTGGTCATCACCGCCTCCCTCATGTCCTGCTTTAACGCCAGAACGGCCAGATCCCTGAGATCTTCTTTGGGGGTATCGTAGACATCCAAAATATAGCGCAAAAGGATTTCAAAATAAGGTTCCTGGACCCCGGCTAGGAGCATGCCGGGGTGACGGAATTTGAGACTTTGGCAAGAGGCTAAAAAGCCCTGCGAATCCGCGAGGAGGTCGGCTTCCGACTGGGCCTACTGCGCATCGATGAACGAGGCCTGGAGGACTTCAAGATGCTCCAGGTCAGGATGGCGGACGACGATTCAGGAAGGTCCCGACATGGAAAGCTCGCCGCCGTCTCTCGCTCGCCGGGCAGATGCCTGAAGAGCTTGTCTCGTGGGGGTTGTGAAGGTCAGCCGCCTGCGCGGGGGTGAGGGTTCGGAAGGGAACACCTGTCTGAGATTTCGTCAATAAAAGAGGTGAAGTCGTCAACCATTTGGCCAATGCTCTGGTAGAGGATTTGGTAGTCGATCTCCTCGTATTCGTGCACCAGGATGTTTCTGAGTCCGGCGCCCAGGGCAAGATTGCGGGCCAGCGCGTCGCGGACGATGCCCACCTCGCCGCATCTGAGGAAGGCCGCGCGATAGGAGCCGGGAGGTGCTTCCCCGCGCATCGACAGAAGGTGAAAGACGACATCCGAAGCGGTCCCCAGCAGCAGCTCAAGCAGTCGTTCGACTTTATAGTGGTCTGCCATAAACTGCTCAAAGGTGACATCACGGTACGGGAGCAGGTCTTTTAGATAAAACGACAGCCGGGAGAGCTTCCGGACAACGACCTCAGGCGACATCCCTCATCCTCCGAACGAATTCCTTGAGATAGAGAAGCTCCCGGGCCCTGAGCCCGGCCGTATCCAGATAGAGATGCCATGCGTGCAGGCGCCCACGCTGGAATAACCCGTCGGTGCGCTCGTAGAGCAAGCGCCCCTTGAAGAAGACCTCATGGAGCAACAGAGGGGGTGTGTTTGGGGTGAGAATGACCAGGTCCACCGCCTTCGGCAGAAACAGGCTCTCGAGATCATGAATAAGCTGAAGTGGGGAAGCGTCCCTGCCTTTCTCATAGGCGACGGCCAAGTCCAGATCGCTTGCCGGGTGTTGCATCCCACCGGCCAGTGACCCGAACAGGACGACAAGCTCAAGGCCCGCCGCCTCGCAGAGGCGGGCGAGAGCTGCCGGGTCATGATTCAACTCCACCCCGGTCCTCGCCACAGAAGAAGACAGCTCCGCCAACTTGCTTACACCCTATCCGGCGTTTCGCCCGCAAGGCTCCCGGCGGCCGGTCATCCGGAAGGGGCAACGGCTGCCGGGCCGATGCCGGGGAATACCGGCTATGAACGCCGCTTTCGGCCTGGCGCCCCTTTTCGACGGGTACTCGCCGGCGCCCTTTCCTATACATACGAACCGGAAACCCCGAACAGCACCACCGCTGTTTTCCGTGAAAGACGTCATGCTAGCGCAAGACGGTCTGGACATCATGACAATTCGGTGACGCTTGCGGGAATAATTGCGAGAAATTGAGGAAAAAGTAAAGCAGGAAGTGACGTTCGAGGGGCGAACCGGGCCCCCGACCGCGCCGCCGTTTCTGGAAAAGCGCCGGGGGACGGTCAATGCGGGTAGATGCCGCTACAGATGATGGTCCCGTTCGTCTGCCGGAAATAGACGAGCTTTTGTCGTTCCATCTTGGTCAAGGGGTTGACCCATTTGAATTCCACCCAGCCGGAGCCCTCCGTGTTGGCCTTGTCGACGATTTCCTTGATAAAGACCTTCCCATCGGAATCCACGATGCGATAGAAGTCTTTGCCGACGTATTTTTGATTCACCCCGTGGGCAAGCATCACCCCGGTGGAGTCCAGGACAAAAAGATACAGTTCGCCTTTGACGAAACGTCCCTGGGGGTTGGAGAACTCGGCCAGGGAGACGGCCCTGCCGTTGGTGCGGTAGAACGCAACCGCTTTTTCCACAAAGCGTTTGGCATCATCCGGTACCAGTTCCACCGGGGGCCCCTCCCCCTGCGAGTCGATCTCCTGAGCGGCGGCGGAAAAGGCATCCGCCGAAGAGGGCGATACCACGTCCTCCTCCGTCGGGTGTTCCCGGCCGTCGGAGACCAGGCCCATCCCGTAGACCCCGCTGCAGATGATCACCCCATGGGTCTTTACAAAATACACAACCTTGGGTCGCTCGGTCTTGGTGCTGTAGTCGAGCCATTGGTATTCCACCCAGCCGGAGCCTTCCGCATTGGCGGTATCGACGATTTCCTTGATGAAGTGTTTCCCGTCAAGATCGGTAACGTAATAGAAATCCTGGCCTACAAAACTCTCGTTGAGCGGGTGAGCGATCATGACCCCGGTGGAATCCAGAACATACACATACTGGTCCCCTTGACTGAAGCGCCCCTGGGGGCTGGCGAATTCGGCCAGGGCGATGGCCCTCGGCACCCTCTGGAAAAAGGCCACCGCTTCCTCCACCATGTGCCTCGCCTTGTCGAGCACCAGTTCCATGACGGGCCCTTCCATGCGTTCCTCCTTTTTGCATTGCGGTAGACCACACCCTGTTCCGTGGTTTCGCTTCCGGGTGCCGGGACGGCTACCCTATGCGGCAGACAAGGCCAACGCTGGGTTCAAACCGCTCCGGCCCCTTCACCACCGGCTTTCCCACCTCCCGCGCAATGGTGGCCAGCATGCCCCTGAAAAGGACGCGATGGGCGCCGTACAGGCTGTACCAGTAGAGAAGGCCGAGGATACCCCGGGGCAGAAACCGCGCGACCTGCTGAAGCTCGCATTCCCTTTGGCCAACGGGGTGAATCTTGAACTCGAGGATCGCCTCACCGGGAAGCTTCATCTCCGAGAGCAGCAGCAGGCGGAAAGGGGCGGCCACTTCGAGGACCCGCCAGAAGTCCAGGGCATCGCCCACATAAAGCGTCATGGGGTCTCGCCTGCCGCGCAAGAGGCTGGTGCCGCCGATGAGCTTGTCCAGCCAGCCGCGGATTCTCCAGAGCGGGCCACCATAGTACCAGCCGGTGCGCCCGCCGATCCTGACGATGTGCTCCCAGATTTCCGCAGGCGAGGCCTTGAGCCGGATCATGTAGGCGCAGGCCAAAACGGTCCCCCCCGCATAGGGATCGTCCCCGCAGTAGGTCCATTCGGGGGGCAGCAGTTCGCCTGCATCGGTCCAGCAGGCTTCCACGCGATGCCGTTCGACCTTCTCGATCGCCCGTTCGATGGCCTGGCGACAGGTCATGAGCTCCTGCGGGATGATCCTGCGGATGCGTTCATCCAGGCATACCACCTTGTTCAGGAGCCCTTCGGTCAGGGCCAGGGCCAGGGGTGCGGGGACCGGGGTCACAAAGGAAATCATCAGCGCGCTCAGGCGGGGGGAGACGAACGACGCCGGGACCACCACCCGGCGGCGCAGGCCGGCCGCCTGGGCATAGAGCTCTATCAGGCGGGCGTAAGTGACGACCTCAGGCCCACCGATGTCAAAGGTCTGCCCCACGGTTTCTTCATGTTCGAGGCAACCCACCAGGTAATTGAGGACGTTGCGGATGCAGATGGGCTGTACGGGGGTGTGGACCCAGGGCGGGGTGAGCATCACCGGGAGTCGGTCGACGAGGTAGCGCAGCATTTCGAAGGAGGCGCTTCCCGACCCGAGGATCATGGCGGCCCGCAACGTGGTGACGGGGACCTTGCCGGAGCGCAGGACCCTTGCTACCTCCAGCCGGGAGCGGAGGTGCTTGCTGAGTGCCGGGTCGTTTTCGTTGCCAAGCCCCCCAAGATAAATGATCCGCTCGAGCACGGAGCCGTCGGCGGCTTCGATCATGTTCCACGCTGCGCGCCGGTCGAGATAGTCAAAATCACGCCCCGGCGCATTCATCGAGTGGACGAGGTAAAAGGCCGCCCAGCAACCTCGGACCGCCCGCTTCAGGGAGGGGACGTCCTGGACGTCGCCCTGCACCGGTTCGAGCCGCGGATGATTGGCCCACGGCCGCGCTTCGAGCTTGGTCAGGGACCTGCCGATCACCCTGACCGTGTATCCCAGTTCGAGCAGCTTCGGCACCAACCGGCCCCCGATGTAGCCGGTCGCGCCGATTACCAGGACCGGTCTGGTCTTTCTTGGATCGGACATACTGTTCACCTGCCGATGAATGGGTTCCACCTGAAATGACGGTTGGTCAACCCCCAAACCCGAAAGACAGTCTCAGTTAGACTCGTTTAAAATAGAAATCTGTACTGTTGTGGGAGCGGGTTTGAAGGCGCGAGTGTCGGGGACAAAGCCGGTGGGAAGA
>CAZDKX010000300.1:3743-5958 GCA_964505935.1 uncultured Syntrophobacteraceae bacterium | reverse complement strand
TGAAGACAACACCAACACTGCGGCGGATCTGCGGATTTGAGCGGGTTTCAGATATTCCCTCCGAATCTACGTTCTCGCGGGCGTTTGCCGAATTTGCCAAGAGCGGGCTGGGAGACAAAGTTCACGACGCTCTCGTTGAGAGCAGTCTGAAAGCAGAGCTGATTGGCCATATATCCCGAGACTCGACCGCCATTGAAGGTCGTGAAAAACCAGTAAAGAAGTTGCCCAAGGCGAAACCCGCTCCCCGGAAGAAGGGACGACCCGCCAAAGGAGAGCAAAGAGAACCCAAGGAACCAAAGCGCTTGGAGCGACAGCGTGAACAGTCTGCCCGGGAGGCCTTGGAGGAATTGCCGAATGCTTGCGATGTCGGTGCCAAGAAGAACTCGAAAGGATTCAAGGAGACCTGGATTGGTTACAAGCTGCATGCTGATGTTAACGACTGTGGACTTCCGATAAGTGTTGCCCTGACGGCAGCCTCTGTCCACGACAGCCAGGTGGCGATTCCCCTCATGAAGATGAGCAGCGCCAAGGTGGATTATCTCTATGACCTGATGGATGCAGCTTATGATGCCGGGCCAATCTATGAGGTCAGCAAGAGCTTGGGGCATGTACCGATCATCGATAAGAACTCACGGGGCAAAGAGGTGGTCCCGATGGCTCCCCACGAAGCGAGCCGATACAATGAACGAACGGCGGCGGAACGCTTCAACAGCCGCATGAAGGAAGAGTTTGGCGCAGGCAACGTTATGGTTCGAGGAGCCCAGAAGGTAAAGATGCACCTGATGTTTGGCATCCTGGCGCTCTTTGCGGACCAACTGCTCAAGTTGGCAACCTGATCGGCGTATTGACAGACACCGAAGTAAAACGCCATAAAGAGGAGAGGTGCGTCGGCACAATGGATAAGATCATGTAAAATCAATGATTTGTAGGACACGAATAGCTTCTGTTGCGAAAATGGTCATGTCAGAACCTGGCGGACACGTCTTGGCCATGGAGTTCTGAACACTTTTGCAAGAGGCTCCCATTTCAACTAATTTCCACATCGTCAACAAGAAGGGCAAACCGGATGCGGTCGTTGCCGCTTTCCCGTTGGTTCCCGAGCGCTGGCAAGGGAACGATTGCACCTTCCGCATGGTGAAAAAAGCCGAATGGAAAGACTGCAGATGGCCCCGGCCGGATTTCGAAGCCTGGCATCCGCGCAACACGCCAACCTTTAAAGACGGGAACGCCATCTGCCCACGCTGCGGGACTGTCGTTGACGGTGAGCAGGTGAAAGAAATCGCCCGTTCACGTCCAGGCGGCCTGCCGGCGCAAATGTATGCGGTATGCTCTCAGGTCCCGGTCAAGCTCACCTATCAAAATGGCGACGTCAAGATCCGCTACCTATGGCGTTTTCGTGCTCCCACTCAGGCTGATTTGGATGCGGTGCGGGCCGCCGAGCAAGAGCTTGCCCGTCTCCTCCCCCAATGGGAAGCACAAGGCCTTGTGCCGGATGAGGAGATCCCGGAGGGCGAGAAAACGAGAGAACCCCACAACATGGGAATGAGATATTGGCGGGATCTCTTCCTGCCACGACAACTGCTCACCAATCTCACGGTGCTGGAGGAGATCCGCAATGCCCAAGATCGGGCGAGAAAAGAGCTCCCCGAAGAAGAAGCGGAAGCGGTAAGCGTTTACCTGGCCTTTGTTCTCAGTAAGGTGGTCAATTATAACAGCGTCAATACCTTCTGGCACTATGGCCGCCAGACCGTAGCCCAGACCTTCTCTCGCCATGATTTTGCCTTTAGGCCAGCCTTTTGTGAATTCGAAGGCGCCCGCGAAACCGTTATGTGGGGTGCCTCACAAGTCATCAATGCCTACGAGGATCTGGCAAGATTGATCCACGGTGAGCCTGTTGATCTAAGCGGTGATGCTGAAGACGATGACATCGACGCCGACGCCGAGATGGGGTTCGAACAAGAAGACGACCCCAATGACTCATCAGTGGATTCACCTGAGGACGCCACACTGCGGAGCAGTGAGGGGATGCAGCCTGGGGTTTTAGCCCCAGGTATCGAGGAGCAACAGCAGCCATGGCGCCCTGGAGGGGCGCGGCAAATCCATATGCATTTTACCGTGCCCCTCCAGGGCACAACGGATGGTCGGGATGCACCTTTACCTGGGGTTGAAACCCCAGGCTCCATCACCACGCCCCTTCGGGGCACAAACAGCGGTT
>CAZDKX010000300.1:0-3643 GCA_964505935.1 uncultured Syntrophobacteraceae bacterium | reverse complement strand
GGGGTTGAAACCCCAGGCTCCATCACCACGCCCCTTCGGGGCACAAACAGCGGTTGGGAAGCACCTCTTGAGCGTCATAAACATGCTATTCATTTGCTCTGGAAACGGTCATGGGAGAGAAGGTCTCGAGTTTGGACACTAAATACTGGGTATCTGCATGAGTTTTCTTGACCTCTCTCAACTCCGCAGACACTACTCCGGACAGGCGGGCGTACTGGTAACCGATTTTTACATTCCCGTGCTCAGGAAAGCTGTCCGCTACGATCGCCAGGCCGGCTACTTCGACTCCGGCTCTCTGGTTCAGCTTACCGCCGGTCTCGCTGCCTTCATTCAACACACCCGCAATCTTTCCATGACCGTGAACCCACCCATGAGACTGGTGACCGGAGCCACCTGGACCCCCGATGATGTTGCTGCCTACCAGAGAGGGTCCGACGCCCTTGATGAGAGCCTCAAACGGAGTCTCTTGCGGCATTTTGAACCCTCGGAGGAAGAATGCCTCCGGCTGGGTCTGCCGCCCGGCTGGCGGCCGGAAGAGGACCAGATTGCCAGGCATCGTCTGGGAGCATTGGCCTGGATGGTAGCGGCGGGCCTTCTCGAGGTGAGGATTGCGCTGCCTCTGGATCACGGCGGCCGTCCCTATCAGCCCGGGCGGTTCGGCGCCCTCTATCACCCCAAAGCCGGAATCCTCTTCGATCCGGAAGGGAACATGCTTTCGTTTCAGGGGTCGGTCAATGAGACGGGAGCCGCCTGGACCCGGAATCGGGAAAAGTTCGAGGTCAAGCGATCCTGGCACTCAACCCAGGACCTTGAAGATATTCAAGTCGAAATCGATGAGTTCGAAAGCATCTGGAACGGACAGGATGCCGGCCTCCTGGCGTTGCCGCTGCCCAGGGCGCTCAGAGAGCACCTGCAGTCGTTTGCGCCGCTGGACAATCCGCCCGAGCATGATCCCATGGAAACGGGGGCCGTTATCGATACGGTGCCGCTGGCGGACCGGATCATGGCGCAGCGGTTCCTTGATGCCCCGCGCCTGCCGGGAGGCGAGCAGCTGGTACTGGAACCGCTTTGGGCCGATGGCAAGCGGTTTGAACCCTTCCCGCACCAGGAGCGGGTGGTAAGGAGAGCCGGCAGCGAGTTCCCCCAATCGTTCCTTTTCTGCGATGAAGTCGGCCTCGGCAAAACCATAGAGGCCGGGGAACCCCTCGAAGAAGAGGGCATCACCATCGTTTCACGGCATCTCATTGCCAGGAGCGACCGGCAGGATGAGGTCCTCGGAGTTTCACAGCCATGGGATCTCATCATTGCGGATGAGGCCCATGCCGCCCGCCGCAAAGTCTTCGGCTTGAACGAACCCAATCAGTTCCTGCAACTCCTGAAGGACCTGAGAGCAAGGAGGCTTTTTCGGAGTCTGTGGCTTCTGACCGCCACCCCAATGCAGCTCGATCCGCAAGAGGTTCACGATCTGCTGCTCCTTTGCGGCCTGGATGATCCATCCTGGGATGACTGGGTCCGTCTTTCGGGCTTTACGGAGTTTTTCAACAACCTTCGCGTCTTCCACCAAAACCGGAGTGTCAGAAGCGACGTTGTTCGCATGACCAGGATCGCCGTGGCGCATGGTGCGCCGGACCTGGACGGAAGCAGAGTTCCTCAGCACTGGAATCTTTTTCCCTGGCAGAGGATGGTGGAGCGAATCAGAAGTGACGCCGGCCTCTTGCTCGCCCTTCAACAGCTTCCGGGCAACCAGGCTGAGGGGATGACCCCGCTCCTTTCTCGTCAAACGCCTCTGGCCGTCCACATGTTTCGGCATACCCGGGCAACCCTCAGGGCCTACCAGGAACGGGGGCTGGTGCATGGCCTGACTGCAAGGTCACCCGAAGATATTCCGGTCGACTTCCAGACAAGGACCGAGCAGGAACTCTACCATCGTATCGATGAGCTTTGCGGCACGTTCTACCGGCTGGCGGACATCCCAAGGGAGGAACGGAGCGGGGTGGGGTTCCTCATGGCGGTTTTCAGAAAACGGCTGGCGAGTAGCTTCGCAGCATTTCAGAAGAGCCTTGAACGGCGGCGAGACCTCATAGACGCCATGGAGCGGGATATGGCGGAATTCGAGGGGCAGATCCTGAGCCAAAGGGAGTTCTATCGAGACGAAGAGGAGGATGACGACGAAGTCGACGTGGGGCGGCTATGGATGAGGAGCGCCGTCGTCTGCTCCGCATCTATCACGATCCTCAGCGGCGGAATGAACTTCGGGAAGAGCGTCGTTACCTGCAGGACTATATCACCGCGCTTGGGCAAATCTCCAAAGACAGCAAATTTGAAGCCTTTCGCGAGCGCCTCTCTACGGTTCTTGACGATGGCCGGCGAGTGATCGTTTTTACGCAATTCCTCGATTTCATCCGCGAACGCCTGGTGCCCTACTTCGGCGATCAGCTGGCCTGCTCTTCGGGCAGGGGCGGAGAAGTCTGGGATACGAATCGTTTTGCCTGGCGCCTGGTGGAGAAATCCGAAATCAAGGCCCGGTGTCGCCACGATCATCCCAGAGCGATCCGAATTCTGCTGGGAACGGAAGCCGCCTCGGAGGGCCTTAACCTTCAGCAGTTCTCAGCGCTCGTCAACTGTGATCTTCCCTGGAATCCCACGCGTGGAACAGCGAATCGGGCGGATCGACCGCATCGGCCAGGAAGCCTCGAGGGTTCGCATCCTCAATCTGTACGTGCGACAAAGCATCGAGGAAGACACTTACTACACGCTGAAAGACCGCATCGGCGCTTCTGAAGAGGTGGTAGGACCACTGCAGCCTATTCTGGCCGAGATGCCGAGGATCTTCCGCAGAATTGCCCGGGGAGAACTGGAGCTCGCTGAAGCCCGACGGTTGCTGGACGAAGCGGCGCACAGGACACCCGATGCGGCCATTTCTTCTTTCGAGGAGTGTGTGCGGGAGGATTTGGAGGAGAGTCCGTCAGCTTCAACCGAGGGGCCGCCGGTCACCCATACCCAACTGGCCGGCTGGTGCCTTGCGCACCCTGCGCCGGGCATGCGGATCGTAAGGATCCCCGAACCGGGAACCAGCACCCCCATCCAGGACGGCACGCGCGCCTGCCTCGCCATAACCTGGCCTTATGCACCACCACATCTGGGAATCGGACCCGCCGAGGAAATCCTTGCAACGTTCAGCGGCGAACTGGCTGACCGTCATCCCCCGAGCGGCCCCTCGCAGGAGGAGGAAGGCGCGCCCACCATAGCCAAGGAAGGGGTCCGCCTGCTCACCTGGGGCGATCCGTACCTCCAGTCCTTGCTGGAGGCAGTTCGCGGAGAACCGTTGACTGATGGCGATTGCCGAAATGCTGAGTGAAGGTTGGATCTTCGCTTCGTCACCCGTATGAGAGACTGCGCATAAGCCCGAAGTATGATCCTGCTGCAGAATCTTGCTTGGGGCTTTTTCTCCCTGCCAGTAGATCATGCTCGGCCGATCCTGCAGAGAATTGCCGAAAGGTCCTTCATAGAACAATGGTTAATCGGAACCCGTTGTTTCTGCTGTTGGCAAGTCCAGGTGCCGAGCAAGGGCTCAAGGGGAAGCCCCGGACTCCTCATGCCGCCCTGACGACGCCTGAATGCCTCATCCCAAGGTAGAATATTC
>CAZDKX010000299.1:1121-6005 GCA_964505935.1 uncultured Syntrophobacteraceae bacterium | reverse complement strand
TTGTTTCAGCCGGGGTGCCGGTTCACGGACGATTCCGTGCTGACGGTTGCGGTTGCCTACGCGATCATCCAACAGGTTGATTATGCCACGGCCCTCAAAACCTTTGGCCGGAAGTATCCTCGCGCTGGCTATGGGGGAGCCTTCATCGAGTGGCTCTTCGCTCCCGTGAGCCGCCCCTACAACAGCTGGGGCAATGGGGCGGCCATGCGCGTCAGCCCGGTCGGGTTCGCCTTCCCCGATGAGCAGCGCGTTCTGAGCGAAGCTCAACGCAGTGCCGAGGTCTCCCATAATCATCCGGAAGGGATCAAAGGGGCGCAGGCGACGGCCCTGGCGGTATTCCTGGCTCGCCACGGCGAATCGAAAGAGACCATCCGGCGCAGAATCAGCCGGGATTTCGGGTACAATCTGGAGCGCACGGTGGCGGAAATCCGTCCCCACTATCATTTTGACGTGTCCTGTCAGGGGACGGTGCCGGAGGCGATCATCGCCTTCCTCGATGCTGAAGACTATGTCGAAGCGATCAGAAACGCGATCTCGCTGGGGGGCGACAGCGACACCCTGGCCTGTATTACGGGAGGGATCGCGCAGGCTTTCTATCAGGAGATTCCCGACAACATTCTCACAGCCGTCCACGGCATGCTTCCCGATGAGTTCCTCACGGTTATCAAAACGTTCAATGACACCTACGGCCTGTGAGCGGTTATCTGGCTGAGATGAGGCCCAAACCCGTCTGGCATCTCGTCCATCGCCGGCCGCACCGATCTGAGAGAGCAAAGCATATGAGGAAATGCCGGACCTCCCTGCTATTGATGCTGATCAGCCTTGCTGTCGCGGCGGAAGCTGAGCAGGCGGACGCGGTTTTTGAAAGAATTAAACAGGCCCTGCCGCAGCGGGGACCCGGCTGGAGCCTTGTCGAAACCGACGAGGCGGATCATCCGGGGGACGGTTCGAGGCAGGCAGGGTATGTTTGGGCCGACGAGGCCGGGGAGGTGCGGGCAACCGTCATTTGGCACAGAAGCCTGAAGGCCGCCAAGGCCCAATTCAGAGGCTCCCCCAAAGCTGGGCCTTCAGTAGAGAGTTTCAGGGTGGATGGCGTTGGCGATGAAGCCTACTTGTTTCCGCCGATCATTTTGAACCAGGAGGGTCCTTACCATCTGCGGTTCAGAAAAGGGCAAGTTGAGATTCTGATGAGTGCGAATACGAAGGATACCATCATGCGCGGCGCAAGGTGTATCGCCGAGGCAATCTCACCGCCGAGGAGAAAGATGCCGGGGGAGGCCGCCGGATCGCGCCGTTGAGGCCGGCGCATTGCTTCTGGGCGATGACCGGGAAAGGGGCTTTATGCCGCCGACTGCGAACCAACTGGGGCTGCTGGTGAAGGCGATGGCCTTCTCCGCGAATCGGCATCGGCACCAGCGACGAAAAGGCGCCGATGCCTCACCCTATATCAATCATCCCCTCGAAGTAGCCGACATCCTGGCGAACGTCGGCGGGGTCGAGGACCTCGATACCCTGATCGCGGCCGTGCTGCACGACACGATCGAGGATACCGCGACCTCCCCGGAAGAGCTCGAGGCGCTTTTCGGCCGCGACGTTCGGCTGCTGGTCCAGGAAGTCAGCGATCACAAGCGCCTCCCCAAGGCGGAGCGCAAGCGGCTCCAGATCGAGCACGCGCCGCGCTTGTCGGCGTCGGCCAAATTGATCAAGCTCGCCGACAAGATCACCAATGTGCGCGACGTGACCCAGAACCCGCCCACCGGCTGGTCGGATCAGCGACGGCTTGAGTACCTGGCATGGGCCGAGCAGGTTGTTGCCGGGTGTCGCGGGGAGAATGAAGCCCTCGACTGCCGCTTCGATCAGGTGGTGCGGGAAGGACGGGAGGCGCTGTCCGTTAGCCAAACGCATGGTGGTTGACCGTTGCTGAAAGAGTTGAAAAACTGATGCCCCCTGTGCAGAGCGTACCGAGCTGCCTCGCTTTTTCAAAAAAGAAGAACCTGGGTTGGTTGAGGGAGGAATTCGATCGGGTACTCAACAGTATGAAAAAGGACGGCCACTATGACAAGATCGTTGCCTCCTATTTCGGAACCGAGAAAACCGAGTAAAAGCAATCGAGTGTCAAAGCTCATTAGCAGCCGACGACAGAGTCGGACCCCGTCCATGGCGCTAAAACATGACGGGGTTTTGTGGCTGTCCAGAACTTCGCTCGCGAGGCCCTTGGCGGTCCGGGCTCGAGCCAATATCGGTCAGTCTATGAAGGGCCATTATCCATTTTCCGCTTGGCGTTGCATAATCGTACTGCAATAACCTAATATTGTAATTTAAAGTTTCAACACGGGTGGAAAATCCCTGCTCCCCAAGTACCGGGGTTTCAGTTGGGAACCGCAGCGTCCTTCGTTCTTCCTTTACAGCAATCACCTAAATTTCCTCAACTTCAGAATGACGGCTCACTTCTTGCTTTCACCTTCAGCCACATTCACATTGTAGATTTCTCATTGGCAGTAGCATCCTATGGCTGGCAGGTTATTCCGTATAGTTTTGGTCTGTGCCGTTTCGGGTCTTCTCATCACCGCTCTTGCTCAAATCAAGAGCCTGAATTCTTTTCACAAGAAGCCTGCGGCTATTGGTGATTTTCAGTTGAGCCTCGATGACGATCATTTGAAAACAGGGCAAATGGGCGATAGCGATTGGCGGTCTTCGCTGAAAACTACTCTCCCTGAGACGGACTCAATCCTGCAAAACCACGCGAAAGCGCCGCAGGGGGCTGCTGAGCGGTCGATTGGGAAAAAAAACCTCTGTGATGCTGCTCTGGGGATTTCTGTCGAGTCGCTGGTGGCCTGCCAGAAGGCGTTAGAGGGGGTGACGCTTGTCGATGTGCGTGACCAGGGGGCGTTCCAGCAGTGCCGTATCCCGGGATCGATCAACGTGCCGCTCCATGCGCTGAGAACCAAGAAGTTTCTGGCGTCGAGGTTCGTGGTTTTGGTGAACGAAGGGTTCCTTTACACCCAACTGGCGGAGCGGTGCCGGGAGCTGAGGGCCGCCGGTTTCATGGTCTGGGTGCTCGAAGGCGGCCTGGTCGCCTGGAGAGAGGCTGGCGGAGCGCTCGAAGGCGATGAAGTGGCACAGAGACACTTGAGCAGGATTTCCGCACGGGATCTTTTCGAAGAGCGTGACGGCTCCCACTGGGTTGCGGTTGACGCTCGCCAAACAGAAACATCAAAAGAGTCTGCCCCATTCTCGAGAATTATCCCCACCGGTTCCCTGCGGAACGAGGAAGAATTCATTGCTGTTCTTGTGCGTTACCAAAAGCAAACGAGGAGGAACCTTCCCCTGTCCTTGGTAATCTTCAATGAAGATGGCAAGCAGTATGAAAACCCAGAGAAGCTGCTCGGGAAGGCTGGAATAAAGCCTGCCTTTTATCTCATAGACGGCCTGGCCGGATACAACGCTTTCATGACTCAGTCAGCGGCTGTGTTCCAGAACAAAGACCGATCCAGAAGAACCATTGGCAGGTGCACAGATTGTCCGTGAGCAACAACCCTTGCGGTGAGTTTCCTCCAAAGGATTAGAGATGCAGAAGCGTAGTGTGTCGATCTGGTCAATGGTTTTGCTGCTCGCCCTCTCATGGTGGTTCACCCAAAGCCGCTGCCTCGCCGCGACAACCTCCGGCAGTCTCTCCACGGATGAAGTCTGGTCCGGGACGCTCATAATCACGGGTAATGTTACCGTGCCGGCGGGTCGAACTCTCACGATAGAGCGGGGGGCTGTCCTGCGGTTTGCCGACAGCACCGGTCTGCACATTTATGGCAGGCTCGATGCCCTCGGCACGGCCGAGAACCCGATCACCTTCACTTCGGCATCCACGGCCCCCGCCAGGGGGATCTGGACAGGGGTTTACTTTTATGATTCGAGCGTGGATGTGAGCGTCATCGATCATGCGCTGATCGAGTATGCCTCGCGGGGCGTGTGGTGCGGCACGGCTCATCCCGCGATTCGCAATACGGTTTTGGCAAACAATCTGATCGGCATTTTTCTTTCGGATTCTTCCTCCTCGATCACCGGCTGCGTGATCAGGGACAGCAAGGACCACGGCATCTATATCGAGCGCAGCAGCTGGTCGTTGATTGCGAACAATCACATCACCCGCTGCAACAACGGCATTTATGTCAACGGCGGCTACTACGGCGGCCCCACCATTCGCAACAACCTTATCAGGAACAATGTCGGTTACGGCATCCAGCTGGGTTACGGCTACAGTGCGACGGTCAGCTTCAATACCGTCGACGTGAATGGTATCGGGATATACCTGAACACCGGGAGCGGCTATCGAACAAGCGTTTCCTCGAATATCGTCACCTCCTGCAACACAGCAATCAGCAGGAAATCCGGTGACAGCAGCCTCAGCTACAACGCCCTGTGGGACAATGGGGTGAATTACGACGGACTGACGCCGGGAGCGACGGACGTTGCTGTTGATCCATGCTATGTTGATCCTCTGGTGGCGGACATTCGTCTTCAGGAGAATTCTCCTTTGCGGAGGGCGAGCAAGGAGGGGGGGGAGATCGGGGCTTTTGGGGCAGGCGGCAACCCCCGTTTGCTCACCTCGTCTTACACGACCGTGCCCACCACTTCGGGCAGCCTCGGTCAGAACGAGGTCTGGTCGGGGCTGATCGAGATCACCGGGAACGTGACGGTCCCCTTTGGGATCATCCTGAGGGTGCAACCGGGGAGCGTCCTGCGCTTTGCCAACAACACCGGTCTGCACATCCATGGAAGGCTTGACGCCGTCGGTACGGCCGAGAACCCGATCACCTTCACTTCGGCATCCACACCCCCCGCCAGGGGGATCTGGACAGGGGTTTACTTTTATGATTCGAGCGTGGATGT
>CAZDKX010000299.1:0-1021 GCA_964505935.1 uncultured Syntrophobacteraceae bacterium | reverse complement strand
GGGGGGAGATCGGGGCTTTTGGGGCAGGCGGCAACCCCCGTTTGCTCACCTCGTCCTACACGACCATTCCCACCACGTCGGGAAGTCTCGGTCAGAACGAGGTCTGGTCGGGGCTGATCGAGATCACCAGCAACGTGACGGTCCCCTTTGGAGTCGTCCTGAGGGTGCAGCCGGGGAGCGTCCTGCGTTTTGCCAACAACACCGGTCTGCACATTTATGGAAGGCTTGACGCCGTCGGCACGGCCGAGAACCCGATCACCTTCACTTCGGCATCCACGGCCCCCGCCAGGGGGATCTGGACAGGGGTTTACTTTTATGATTCGAGCGTGGATGTGAGCGTCATCGATCATGCGCTGATCGAGTATGCCTCGCGGGGCGTGTGGTGCGGCACGGCTCATCCCGCGATTCGCAATACGGTTTTGGCAAACAATCTGATCGGCATTTTTCTTTCGGATTCTTCCTCCTCGATCACCGGCTGCGTGATCAGGGACAG
Organism: uncultured Syntrophobacteraceae bacterium; assembly: GCA_964505935.1. Taxonomy (GTDB): domain Bacteria; phylum Desulfobacterota; class Syntrophobacteria; order Syntrophobacterales; family Syntrophobacteraceae; genus JADGQM01. Next base: position 528 of record CAZDKX010000299.1, on the reverse strand, counting down.
CAAGGACCACGGCATCTATATCGAGCGCAGCAGCTGGTCGTTGATTGCGAACAATCACATCACCCGCTGCAACAACGGCATTTATGTCAACGGCGGCTACTACGGCGGCCCCACCATTCGCAACAACCTTATCAGGAACAATGTCGGTTACGGCATCCAGCTGGGTTACGGCTACAGTGCGACGGTCAGCTTCAATACCGTCGACGTGAATGGTATCGGGATATACCTGAACACCGGGAGCGGCTATCGAACAAGCGTTTCCTCGAATATCGTCACCTCCTGCAACACAGCAATCAGCAGGAAATCCGGTGACAGCAGCCTCAGCTACAACGCCCTGTGGGACAATGGGGTGAATTACGACGGACTGACGCCGGGAGCGACGGACGTTGCTGTTGATCCATGCTATGTTGATCCTCTGGTGGCGGACATTCGTCTTCAGGAGAATTCTCCTTTGCGGAGGGCGAGCAAGGAGGGGGGGGAGATCGGGGCTTTTGGGGCAGGCGGCAACCCCCGTTTGCTCACCTCGTC
>CAZDKX010000298.1:0-6008 GCA_964505935.1 uncultured Syntrophobacteraceae bacterium | reverse complement strand
GCCCCCGCCCAGATCCAGCAGTTCCTCAACGAATACTTCGAAGCCATGGTCGAGATCGTATTCCAGCACGAAGGGACGGTGGACAAGTACATCGGCGACGGCCTGATGGTGTTTTTCGGCGATCCCGAACCACAGCCGGACCATGCCCTGAGGTGTGTGCGCACCGCCATCGCCATGCAGCAACGAACCGCCGAGCTGCGGGAGAAATGGGTGCGGAACGGCGGCTTTCCTCTCCGCATTCGCATTGGGATCAACACCGGCGAAGTCGTCGTGGGGAATATGGGATCAGCCCGGCGCCTGGCTTATACCGTGCTGGGGTCGGCGGTGAACCTCGCGTCGCGTCTGGAATCGAACGCCCCCGTGGGCGGCATTCTCATCTCCGAGCGGACCTACGAACTCGTCAAAGCGGACATCCCGGCCCAACCCACCGGCCCGCTCACCGTCAAGGGCCTTGCCGCCCCTATCACTGCCTATACCGTTCAGGGACCGGGATTGCCTGCCACACCTTGAGCCCGGGACTGATCTCGATAGAATGACACTTATCAGACCCGCTTTAACGCTCCATCACTTCCCAAAACAAATCCTTTTCCAGCTGTTCAGGATAGCGGAAAAGCCCTGCCCTCGCCCATCCTGACCAGGCCAGGCATTCCCGAGCTCGCTATGACCCGCTCGTCTTTTCTTCTTTGCATGCGACAGGTTTTGTCGCCCCCGGGCGATAGGAGGAATGCATGCTTGGGCGATGCTGAAAAAATCTATCTAGAGAAGGAGACGGATCATGGCAAAGAAGTTTTGGAGACTGTTGCTTGTATTCGGGATCTTTGCTGCCCCCCCTTGTGCCACGGCAATTGCCAGAGATGGGCAAATGCCTTCGGTGCCGGTCAGGCTTTGTGTGTATTGGGTCCCCGCCACCGGGACGGCTATCCTGAATGGCATTCAACAGGCTAAAGGATCTCGATACCGGCTTCATGAAGGGAAAGCATCGCGATGCCATCACCACCGGCCACGCACCAGGATAGTGCGATATGTTCTGTGAAGTTGGCGGCTTATGGTTGAGAACCCGTAACCAGCTGGCAATGCTGGATTCCGGCTAATAACATGCCGCAATGACGGCTGTCGAATGCTGACGGGCTGGCCGGCTTATCACGCTAATCCGCGATGAGCCAAAACGCCTTCGCCGCCCTGAAAATCGCCCCTTTAGCCTACGTTCTCGAGGTCGGTGCCATTGTTCTTGAGGGCCCCGGTTATGACCTCATGAAAGACCCCTGCATCTGCGCCGCGTATCTGTGAGGAGAATGCCAAAGATATCAATCGAGGGTAACTGTCCGGTTCAGGAAACCAACCTCGGTCGAAGATGTTTCGCCAAGGCCATGCGTTTGACTGAAATTTGCCCAAGTGTTATCGTGCAGCCCTGAGTGTAATCACTGGAGGCAATGTGATCAGAACTCAGATTCAACTGACCAAAGAGCAAGTCCAGGCCATGAAGAAGCTCGCAGCCGCACAGGGGGTGTCTCTGGCCGCAATGATCAGACGGGCCGTCGGCGCGCGCTCAAAGCCGGCCCCGCTGATGGTCTCGCGGACCAACGCAAACGGGCCCTTGAGATTGTCGGCAGATGCAGTTCCGGCCTCAAGGACGTGTCCACCAGGCACGATGTTCACCTGGAGGAAGCCTTCCGCAAAGGAAGATCATGATTGACACCTCCGCCTTGTATGCCCTGATGGACCGCGATGATGAAGACCATGAAAAAGGCGAAAAAGACCTGGGCTGAGCTCCTGGAATTCGATGCACCTTTTGCCGAGCAGGGCCTCGAAGTGATTCCTTGAGCTCTTATTCCCTTGATCCCATCCCAAAGACGGTTCAGAAGTCTGGAAGCAGAGGGGGAATTCGCCTTGAAAGCGGCGTCGACCGGTAGCGGAAAGAACTTTGGTGGTTTTGGGAGCTGACGATGGAGCGGGCCAGGCAGCTTCTGAAAACGGTTTTCGGCTATGAGGATTTCATCTCGCTGCAGCGGGAGATAATCGGGAACGTTCTTGCCGGTCGCGACACCCTGGCGGTCATGCCGACCGGTGGCGGCAAGTCACTTTGTTACCAACTTCCGGCGCTCGTCATTGACGGCCTCACGATCGTTGTTTCGCCGCTCATCGCCCTCATGAAAGACCAGGTGGAGCAGCTCACCGAACTGGCCGTGCCGGCCGTGCTGCTCAACAGCTCCCTCTCTCCCGAAGCTTACCGCCGCAACGTAGCAGAGCTCCGCTGCGGGAAGGCGAAGCTCCTCTATGTGGCCCCGGAAACCCTTCTCAAGCCCAATATGGGAGCGATCCTGGCAACCCTGCCGGTGGCCTGCCTGGCTGTTGACGAGGCCCACTGCATCTCCGAATGGGGACCCGACTTTCGTCCCGAGTACCGCCAGTTGGCCGAGGTGCGGGCGCGTTTCCCCAAGGCGGTTTGCCTCGCTCTCACCGCCACGGCCACACCTCGCGTGAGGATGGACATCAGGAAGTGCCTCGGCTTCGGCGAGACGAACGAATTCGTGGCCAGTTTCAACCGGGAGAATCTCCTCCTGCGGGTCGAACCCAAGGAAGATGCTTTCTCGCAGGTCACGGATTTTCTCCGTCGCTTCCCGAGGGAGTCGGGGATCATCTACTGTCTGACCCGCAAGCGGGTGGATGCTTTGTGCGCAGCGTTGCGCGAGAGGGGGTTTTCCGCCTGTCCCTATCATGCCGGGCTCTCCGATGAGGAGCGGAGCCTCAACCAGGAACGCTTTGTCAAGGATGAGGTGCCGGTCATCGTGGCCACTATCGCCTTCGGTATGGGGATCAATAAATCGAACATTCGTTTTGTCCTGCATTATGATCTGCCCAAAAGCATCGAAAGTTACTACCAGGAAATCGGCCGCGCCGGGCGGGATGGTCTGCCCTCTGAATGCTTGCTGCTTTACTCTTCTACCGATGTGCACAAAATCAAACCCTTTATCGACAAGAAGGAGGGTGACGACAAGCGCGCGGCCAGGCTGCGGCTTGACGCCATGGTAGCCTTTGCCGAAGCCGAGGTCTGCCGGCGCCTGCCGCTCCTGGCCTATTTCGGGGAAACCTTCGCCGGCCAACCCTGCGGCACGTGTGACAACTGCCTGACGGGCGACCGGCAGCTGACGGACGTCACCATCCCTGCGCAGAAGTTCCTCTCCTGCGTGAAACGTACGGGCGAATGCTTCGGGGTGCTGCACATCATCGATGTCTTGCTGGGTTCGAAAGCCGGCAAGGTGCTCCAGCGGGGGCACGACAAACTGTCGACCTACGGCATTGGCCGGGGGTTTTCGCGGGACCAATGGCACCGGTTGGCGCGTCACCTCCTTCAAAAAGGAATCATGGTAAAGGATGCGCAATTCGGGGGACTGCAACTCACGCCGGCGGCCTGGGAGGTCTTTCGCGGCAAAGAAAGGGTGTTATGTAGCATGGCGGCGCCCCGGGCGGCGGTACCGCAACCCGATCAAGACCGGACCGTCGCCCCCTCCCATCGCGATCCCGAGCTGTTCGAAAGGCTGCGACTGAAGCGTAAGGAGCTGGCCGAGGCCGCCAACGTGCCGCCTTTCGTCATTTTTTCGGACCGGACCCTCACCGAAATGGCCAGCGGCCTCCCGCAAACACCGGAAGAGCTCCTGCAAATCCACGGGATTGGGAGCGCCAAACTGGAAAAATACGGTGCGGTTTTCCTGACCATCCTTGCCGACTACTGCCGCGATCATCCGGAGCTCCTTCCTCCTCTGCGTCCTGGCCCACCCGCACGGGCGGATTCCCTGCCGGGCCTCAGAAAACGTTACCACGAGGTTGGTGAAGCTTTCAACGCCGGGCAATCAATCGAGCAACTGGTGGAAGCCTGGCAGGTCAAACCCGATACCATCCTGGATCATCTCTACAAGTACTTTCAAGAGGGATACCCGCTGCGCTCCGGTGGCCTGCTCCCCCTCCTGCGGGTCCCAGAAGACCAGCAGCGGCGGGCTATGCAGGCTTTCAGAGAACTCGGTCTTGAATTTCTCCGGCCGGTTTTTGAGGCATTGAACGAGGAAATCGCCTACCGCGAACTTAGAATCCTTCGCCTCCACTGCCTGAGCCTCCAGTCTGAACGAAACCGACCTGTTACCCCCCCCGCCGCTGCGGAACAGCCCACGACCACAAGAATCATCTGCCTGGCCAACTCGCGCAAATATTCCGGCTGGTGCCTGGCAGGAAAGGAATTCCTTGATGGCCACGCAGGCCGCTGGCTCAGGCCGGTCACCAGCGAAGCAACCGGAGAGTTATCCCTGGCTGACATCACTCTCCCCAACGGCAACGTACCCAAGCCCCTCGACATCATCCAGGTAGGGTTGCGCCAAAGCCGCCCCCACTCCTATCAGAGCGAAAACCATGTGATCGCCCATGAACGTTGGACGTGGCATGGCACCCTGCCTCGCACCGAAGTGCCGCAGTTGTGCGACAAGGTTGATCGCTTGTGGATCAACGGCTATCACAGCTTGACGGGGCACAACGACCGGATGCCCGTCGAGCTGGTTCGTGAAACCCTCTCGTCATCTTTGTTGTTCATTCGTCCGGAGGGATTGTGCATCAGGCTGGATGAAGATGCCAAGGGCTTGCCCCGCGTTCGGGCATCGTTTACTTACAATAAGGAACGCTACGGTCTGGCGGTCACGGACCCGGTCATTGCCGAGCGCTATCTCCCCATGAAGCTGGGCGACTATCCGGTGGAGGGTTGCCAACCTTTTCTGACCGTGAGTATCAGCGAACCCTTTGAAGGCTTGTGCTACAAATTGATCGCGGCGATCATCCCGGACCTGAATGAGTCTGCTGAAACCGATCATGAATAAGCTCTATACCATCGGCCATTCCAATCATCAAATCGAGCATTTCGTGCATCTCCTTAAGATGCATGCGATCACCGCCGTTGCCGATGTCCGTTCCAGCCCGTACAGCAAATTCAACCCCCACTTCAACCGGGAGGTCCTGCTGAAAGCGCTCATGGAAGATCGGATCGCGTATGTCTTTCTTGGGGATGAACTGGGGCCGCGCAGTGAAAATCCAGCCTGTTATGTGGACGGGAAAGTCCAATACGCACGGCTTGCGAAGACCGACCTTTTCCTGCGTGGCCTGGAACGCTTGCGCATGGGCATGAAACGCTATCGTATTGCACTCATGTGTTCGGAGAAAGACCCAATTGCCTGCCATCGGATGATCCTCGTCTGCCGTGCCATCCGATCGCAGCCCATTGAAATCAGCCACATTCTGGAAGACGGAGGCATCGAGTCTCTCGGCGACAGCGAACGGCGGCTCATGCTGGAGCTCAAGATGCGCCAGTTGCGGATGTTTGAAAGCCCCGAAGAGCTGATCCAAAGAGCTTACGATACGCAGGCGGAGAGAATCGCCTACGTTAAAGACGAAGCCGTCGCCGGAGATGCCGCGGAGTGACAAGCAGGAGATATGACATGGCGGAGATGAAGCTTTTTACCATCGGTTTTACCAAGAAATCAGCCGAGCAGTTCTTCACGGCGCTGACCCGTGCTGAGGTTCAACGCGTGCTCGACATCCGGCTGAACAACTCATCCCAGCTGGCCGGCTTTGCCAAACGGGATGATTTGCGGTACTTCCTTAAGGTTATCTCTGGTATCGGCTACCTCCACCTCCCCGTACTCGCCCCCAGTAAAGAACTCCTCGAAGCATACCGGAAAAGCAGGGGCGGCTGGCCCGCTTACCAAAGCGGGTTTCTGCAACTCATCACGGAGCGGAAGATCGAAAAGCACCTGTCCCGGGAACTCATCAATGGCGGGTGCCTCCTTTGCAGCGAGGAGGCGCCGGATCACTGCCACCGTCGCCTCGTCGCCGAATACCTGGCTGATAAGTGGGGAAACATCGAGATCTCTCATCTTGTGTGAAAAAGTCTCAGCCGATTTGACGCAGTAACTCATGTCCCTTCGGGACACCCGAAGACCCATGAAAAGGAACGCGGTTGACAGGCAACTGCC
>CAZDKX010000297.1:4675-6042 GCA_964505935.1 uncultured Syntrophobacteraceae bacterium | reverse complement strand
ACCCGTCTGCGGGTCGCCTCATCCATCCCGGGACCGTTGTCTTCAATTTCCACGCGTACCATCTCTCCCTCGGCCATGACCCGCAGGGTGAACCGCGGCGTTGGTCCCAGGTCCCGCACTTCCGACATCGATTCAGCAGCATTGCGCAAAATATTCAAAAATACCTGTTGGATCTTGCTCGCCTGGCAGACCGCCCGCGGCGCCTCAGCTTCATATTCCCGCACGATTTCGATCTGCCGGAAGTCGTAGCGCTTCTTCAAGTCATAGTCGCTGCCCGCCAGGGATACCGTCCGGTCCAGCAGTTCCGCCAGGTTCGTGGAACTTCCCCCGCCCTCCGGCTTCCGGCTGAAACTCAACATGTTCGCCACAATTTCCGCTGCCCGCTGCCCGCTCTGCCGAATGTCTTCAAGGAAGGAAAAAATCTGTCGCCGCTCAAAATAGCGCTGCAGACTGCTCAGGCTCGTGCCGCACTCTTCCGCCACCCGGACATTCATCGGCAAATCGGGAGACACCCGCCTGAGCAGATTCTGGGAAGCCTGGAGGATCACTCCCAGAGGATTGTTGATCTCGTGAGCCATGCCCGCAGCCAGCCCTCCCACGGACAGCATCTTCTCCGACTGCACCATCATCTCCTCAATCCGCACCCGCTCCGTGACGTCATCCACCCGGATGACCACACCCTCCCCGCCGCTATTCACCAGAGGGTAGATGGTCACATCCTCATAGCGGGACTCCCCATTCATCTCCCGCCCCACTTTGGCTTCGAGCTGGACCTGGCCCGACCGAATCGCCCGGTCCACTCTATCCTGGTATGCGGCAAGGGACGGCAGCACCTCGTGGAGCAACCGGCCCTGCGCTGCGGCCGCGCTGAGTCCCGTGGCCTGCTCGGCCGTGGCGTTCCACAGGGTCACCCGGTGGTCTCGGCCCAGACCGATCAACAACGACGGCATGGAGTTGATGATGCTGCCCAGGTAATTGCGCAGGCGGCGCATTTCATTTTCGGCCAACTTCTTGTCGGTGATGTCGCGCAAGACCTCGATGGCTCCGACGCGCTGCCCCTCGCGGTCGAAAAGGGGAGCGGCCACCCCCCAGAGGTGAGCTCCCCGACCGTCGTTCATTCGGGGAAAGAAACCCTCCGCATAGAGGTGATCGCCCACTCGCCTGACATCGCTGTAACCGGCGTCAACATCGGCATGGGGTTGATCCAGAAGGTCGATGAGGATCGGCCGCTGGATCCCGTAGAAAGGTGCCGCATAAGCATATTCTCCGCGCCCGAGAATATTCTCCTTCCTGACTCCGGTCATCTCCTCAATGGCCTTGTTCCAAGCAATCACCCGTTTTCTGTCATCGATGACAAAGGTGGCATC
>CAZDKX010000297.1:0-4575 GCA_964505935.1 uncultured Syntrophobacteraceae bacterium | reverse complement strand
GCCCTGAGTTCCTGCTCGGAACGCTCCCGCTCCCGGATTTCCTCCCTCAGCTTGGCATTCAACTCCGCCAGACTGAGCTCCCTGCTCTGAACCTTCAGCGCCATATCGTTGAATTTGGAGATGATGGCTTCGATTTCCACCGGCCTGGTGGTTTGAATGTCAACCCCATAGTCTCCCTCCGCCAAGCGATCGATCCGGGACTGGAGAGATTCCAGGGGCCTGCCGAGGAAGGCCTTGAGGATGACGTGGGTCACCCCGACCATTACCCCGAGGGCTACCAGAATCGTGAGGATGCTGGCCCAGAAGAGATAATGGGTCATCTCCTCATAGGGCCTCACCGTCAGGGTGATTTCGATGCCGCCAAGGTGCTGGCCCTCCCGAATTACTGAGCCCGTTCGCACGAGAAGGCCCGTATGTCCATGTTTTTCCTCCTCGAAGAGCCTTGCTCCCTGGGGATCGGTGACCTTCAGCTTAACAACGGGATCATTCCTGAGTATCGAGGTACAGATGTGCTTGATCATCGTATCATCAAAGGCCCATATTGGCTGGACCAGGCTTTCCTGCAAGTATGTAAGGTATTGATCAGCCTTTTCTTGAAAGATACGCTTCTCATTATTCACGAAAATATAGTAATTTAGAGTAATTAAAAGAATAAGGACGATCGTTACCGACGCCAGCAACGACAGTATCAGGTCTCGAGAGATCTTGCGTTGTGAGAAGAACATCACATTTGACCCTTTGGCTCCGATTTACTCGGAGGCCGAAAAAGGAATTGCATGCCCCCAGGCAGTTTCCTCCGCGCTCACGCTTGCTTCCCCTCCACCGGCAACTGAATGATGAAGCGGCTTCCGGCTCCGGGGTTCGATTCGACCGTCATGATGCCGCCGTGATCTTCGGTGATGATGAAATAGGAGACCGACAAGCCGAGGCCGGTGCCTGAACCCGGAGGTTTCGTGGTGAAGAACGGTTCAAAAACGCGCTTCCGGGTGGCTTCATCCATCCCCGGACCGTTGTCCTCAATCTCCACCCGGACCATCTTCTCATCCCCCAACACGCGCAAAACAAACCGCGGAGACTGCCCCACCGTTTTCATCATTCTCATCGCCTCGGCACCGTTTCGCAGGATATTCAAGAAGACCTGCTGAATCTTGGCGGCCTGGCAGGTTACCGGCGGCACCCCGGGTTGATACTCCCGGACGACCTCAATCTGCCGAAAGTCGTAGTGCTTTTTCAGGTCATAGTCGCTGGCAGCCAGGGGCACGGTCCGCTCCAACAGTTCCGCTATGTCGGCGGGCGTCCCCTTTCCCTCCGTCTTTCGGCTGAAACTCAACATATTGGCCACGATCGCCGCGGCACGCTCACCGCTTTGTCGGATGTCGTCCAGGAAAACGAAGATCTCTCTCGCCTCCAAATAACGGCGCATCCTGGTCAAGTCCACGCCACATTTCTCCGCTGCCCGGATGTTGGCCGGCAGGTCAGGCGCCACGCGTCTGAAGACATTCTGCAGGGCCTGCAGGATCACTCCCAGGGGGTTGTTGATCTCATGGGCCATCCCCGCGGCCAACCCTCCCACCGATAGCATCTTCTCCGACTGCACCATCATCTCGTCGATCCGAGCCCGCTCCGTGACATCATCCACCCGGATCACCGCCCCTTCAATGCCATCGCTCACGAGCGGATACACCGTGATGTCTTCGTACCGGGTCTCCCCTCCAACGCTCCGAGGCACCTTGACCGCGGTTTTGACGGTTTGGCCCGGCATTGCCCGCCGCACTCCATTCAACTGCTGGCTGAGCGTCGGCAGCAACCGGTCAAGGGGTTGTCCCTGAGCGCTCTCCGCGGTCACCCCCGTTGCCTGCTCCGCCGCGACATTCCACTGGGTGACACGGCCATCCAGATCGACCCCCACCAGCACGGAGGGCATGGAATTGATGACGTTGATCAAGTAATTGCGCAGGCGCCGCATTTCCTCCTCGGCCCGGTAGCGTTCAGTGACGTCCAGCACGGTCCCGATGATCGCCGGTCTTCCCTGGTAAATCGTAGTGGAGCTGTAGACCTCGACGTGCCTGATCGCCTGGTCTTTGGTGCGCACCTTGAATCCATACTGGGCAGAGAGTAATTCTCCCGAATCCCTCTGGCGGAACTTCTCCCTAACCGTCGGCCAGTCCTCGGCAACGATCACATCTTCCACCCCAACCTCGCCAAGCAGTTCCTCGATGGGGTAACCAAGGCCGTCGGCAAGTTGGGCGTTGACATATTTGAACCCGCCGTCCTGGATGAGAAACACCCCAACCAGGGCCTTTTCCACAAGGTCCCTGAACTTGCGCTCCGATTCCTCTAAGGCTCTCCTGGCACGTTTGCTCTCTGTGATGTCGAGGATCGTGGCCGTTACCCCTGCCGAGGTATCCCGCGGATCGAACGGACACAGACACATCAGGACATCGATCGCTGCGCCCCCCTTGTGTCTGAGGCGCGTCTCCAGCATCCCCAGGCCTTCTCTCTGCATCTGCCCGTAGGCCTCCCTGCCCACCCGTTGGTACTCTTCGTCATCGGCAAAGAAAATCCGCGTATCCTTGCCGATCAACTCCTCCTCCGCATAACCGGTGATCCGGCAAAGCGCCCCGTTTATCCTGTGCAGCACCCGGTCCACCGCCAAACCCACCCCCGCCGGTGTTGCCTCGAGCAGGCTTTTCAGCACCGCTTCGTTTTTGCGGAGAGTTTCCTCCGTCCGCTGAAGATCGGCGAATTGTTGCCCCAGGTCCTGGAGACTCCGCTGCAACTGGGACGTCATACTGTTGAAGGCGAGGGCCAGGTGCGCAACCTCTCTCGGCCCCCCGATCTTGGCCCGCAAGTCCCGCTCCCCCGCCGCAATCCGGGAGGCGGCCTCGGTGAGGTTGATCACCGGCGCCGCCAGCCGCCGCGCCAGAAGGATGCCGAAAAGGCCGGCCAGGATTGCCATGACCAGAGTAATGCCAGCCGCCGTCGCCACCTCGATCATCAGCACCCGGTAAACCTCCTCCCAGGGCAGTTCGGCCACGACGGCCCAGTCAGGCGTCTGCAGCGGAGCGTAACTGCCCAGGACGGTGGACCCTAAAATTCCCTGGTATCTCACTGCATTGGGGAGCTGCTCCGAAGGATGACTCACCATGAAGTCAGCCACCGTCTTCAACCGGGACACGTTCCTTCCTTTCAAGACCAGGCCCGTGTCCCGGAACGCAAGGACCCTCCCCTGCCGATCGCAGACATACGCATACCCGGTGGCGCCGACCTTGATCCGGTCCACCACGTCCCACATGTATTTGAGGTTGAGCTCGGCGAGCAGGGTCCCCTGGAAGCCTCCAAAAACGTCGGTCATACGAACCGCCAAGGTCAGCATGGGTTCGCTCGTCACGGCATCAATGTATACCGGGCCGATCATTCTGTTGTTCGGCAGATACTCTCCTGAGAGAACCTCTTTGAGCCGGTCCCGGAGCGCCCCTGACGCTTCCCGCGAGAGGCGGAAGGACCCCGCCCTCACCTCGTTGCGGGCATCCAGCAGCACCACCCCTCGGAGAGCCGACCGGCGACCAACCAGACTTCGAAGAATCCGCTGCTGCTCCATCTCGGACAGGGCATACAAGTCGGTCACCCAGACCGCCGTTTCCAGCATCCTGAAGCTGTCCTGGATGAAGCCGCTGACCGTTCTCGCGGCGTCCTGGGCAATGAGCTGCTGTTTGCTCAGGACAAACCCCTCATGCCTCTTGAATTCGTGAAAGATCTGCCAGCCACTGTACACAAGAAGCACGACGGCGCTCAAAGAAAAAAAGGCCACGGCCAGGGTCGTGCTCATTTTCGGCGCCGCCGGGGAGGTTTTCGTCAGCATCGGGCCACGGTCTCCTAACGAATGATTTCGTCCGCTTGCTTCAACAGCCCTTCGGGGACCTCGAGGCCAAGTGCTCGCGCCACAGTATAGTTGAGCTGAAAATAGCTTTCCGCCGAGACGACCGGAATCGTGCCGGGGGGTACGCCGCGCAAAACCTTGTGTGCCTGGGCGGCTGCCAACCGGCCCACCGCCAGGTTGTCGGTCGCCACGCCGAACACGCTGGAATAGCCCTCCAAAGCATACAGGACGCCCCCGATGGGGACCCGGTGTTCGAACGCGAACTTGCCTATTTTCGGAAAAACCGCGGGCGTCCGGGCCAGGGGCTCGGAGATCAGCAGGATGGCATCGATGCCGATGTCGGCTGCCTGCTCCCGCTCTCTCAGCTCATTGAGCAGGTCGGCGGCACTGTCGGCGGGAGCTTCCACCAGCTCGACTCCCGCCCTGGCGGCCGCCGGGCGCAGGGCCTGCAACTGATGGGGCACAATTTGCACATTCCGTCCGTAGGGCACCCAGATGCGCCGGGCCTGCGGCGCCAGCTCATGCAAGATTTCGAGGCGCCTGAGCGCCAGGTCGGGTCCGGGGTAGCGCACACCGGTGAGATGCCCGCCCGGTTCGGGAACACTTTGCACCAGGTCCGTGCCTTCGATGTTGGTCTGGCAGAAGACTACCGGGATGCCGCTCCCCTGAGTGACCGCTTTAGCCGCCACCGCCAC
>CAZDKX010000296.1:0-6069 GCA_964505935.1 uncultured Syntrophobacteraceae bacterium | reverse complement strand
AACTTTTCAGGGCAGGTAATCCCTCCCTTCAGTCGATCCAGAGGTAATCGGCATCTTGAACCGTGGTAGCGTCGCGTTCGGACCGGTCTGGAATCTCCGGCAGAATAACGCGATAGGGATAGTTGGAGAGCGCTTTTAACTGCTCCGGGATGCCCGGTTTCCACGCGTGGCCGTTCCCGGCAAGAAGGACGACCGTCCGGTCGGGGTTGCTCTTGAGATATTGCACCGTGTACCAGGCCATGGCGGTATCCCAGAGCAGCTGCGCTTCACAGAAGTAGTTGAAGTTACGGTGGTGCTGACCGCTCAAATCCATGGCCCGCTGGATGAATTTCCGGTAATCCTCGCCGACGGCGCAGCTGACCGGCGGCAGCTCCTTTCGCTGCTTTTCACTGAGGGACGCGAAGCCCCCCTCCGCCACCTGCCGGGTGAGTTCCCGTGACACGTTGAGGCCGATGAGGGGAACCTTCTTGTCGCGGGCAAAAAGGAAAATGTCGGCATAGAGCGGCCACTGACCGCCCCAGTTGTCATAATAGGCCTTGATGAAGGCCGTTTCGGAGAGCGTCCCCTGCACCCATGCATCCAGGACCTCCTGACTCTCCCGGCGAAACATCTCGAGGCCGATCGCCAGAGGCTGGCCGGTGTCATGCAGAACCTTGATCACCTCCAGCTGAATTTCATGGTGTTTCTTTTCGTTGTGCTGTTCTCCCACGAGCACCACCTTTGCCGACTGCCAATCGGCAACAGCTTCCGGGAGAGGGATGGCCTTGCGGTCGGAAAGCCTGAGGAGCACCTGGCCGGCCGCTCCGGCAACCGGGGCGCCTTGGAGAAAACCGCTTCCCAGAGCCAGCAGCACCAATACCAGAACAAGGATTGCCATTCGCTTCATGATCAGATCACTCCTTGGGCAAAAAGTGGTGGATCAGAGGGGAATTCACGGTCGGCCAGACTTTCTTGACGGTCACGGTGCCATCCTGAAGGACCAGGACGCTGTAGGAGCCGTAATGGGGGACCTTCCTGGCCAAAGCCGCGGCCGCCTCGGGGGAGAAGGCGACCAGCAGTCCCGCGCTCCGGCTGTGGTCGATGCCGGATTTGAGGGCGAAGAAAGCCGCGTCACCAGGGGCTTGGTAGGTTTTTTCGTCCAGGGTGAAACGGTCTCCCGCCACGACCACGGTGGCAGGGAGAGCATCCAGCAATGGTTTGGACCGGGGAAAGCCGAACAGGAGCAGGTCTTTCCCCAGTAATTGCGAGGGCTCGATTGCGTTTTCCCCGAGAATGGGCAAGCCTTGTCGGCCAAGGCCGGCAAGGAGCAGCCGGGCGGCCCCTTCCAGCCTTTCCCGGTGGCCGTCGGCCATGACCGCAACCAGCGCGTCGGAGCCTTTGACGGCATTGATATCGGGCGGCAGCTCTTCAGGGTGAAGGCGCCGAAAGAGATCCACCTCAGGGTCCACCACCAGCCGCCTGGGAGGGGACGTCGCTTCGAGAGCAAAGTTCGTCTCCGCGTCCTTGATGAGGACCGATGCGGCCATCTCGCTGGTTTCGGTCTCCAGCCGCAGGGGGACGCGCATCTCGTAGAACGGCCGCTCCTGGATGAGGGAGCTGCGGATCTTCCAGGCTCCTCCCTCCAGGATGGTTTCCATGCGGCCGAGCCTCAGCGTCGGGGCCCCGGGGCGGTCGACCCACTGCCGGAAAAAGGCCTGGAAATCGAATCGGCTCCTGGCGGCAAAAGCCTCGGCAAAGTCACTCCAGGATGCTTCCTGAAACCGCCGCTTGCGGTAGACGTCCTGCAGCGCCTGCCAGAATCCGTCATCCCCGGTGAGCTTGCGGGCCATGTGGAAGAGCATGGCCCCTTTCCCATAGCCGACCGCCCGGGAGGCCGGGCTGTCCCGCCCGGTGAACTCAGCGAGAGGGAAATCCTCGTGAGGCGAGACCAGCGTCGCGTAGTTGCGCAGGATCCTGGTGCGGTAGGCCCTGGCTTCCTCAAGCGATACCCTTTCCTGGTAGAGATGATCGGCCACATAGGTTGTCAGCCCTTCCGCCCAGTTCCCCTTCCCGTAGTCGACCAGGACGCCGTTTCCCCACCAGGAGTGCGCCACCTCATGGCCCAGGCTGGTCTCGACAATGAACGGCAGGCGGATAACCTGGCTTCCCAACAGAGTATAGGAAGGAAAGCCGTAGCCGGTGGGGAAGAAATTCTCCACCACGGCGAACTTGGGGAAAGGATAGGGACCGAAAAGCTCCTCGTAGAGCGCCAGGTAACGCGCCACGGCGTTGAGGTAGGGTCCCACCAGCGGCTCGGAACCGGCGAAATGGTAAAAGAAGGAGGGAATCTTTCCGGCACGGCCCGTCTTCACCCGGTAGGCTCCTCCCGAAAGGGACAATCCCCGCACCGGCTGCTCGACTTCCCACACAAAGATCACACGATCGCCTTCCGCCTTCTGCTCCTTGAGCGTGCCCGAGGTGATCACCTGCATCCCCTCGGGAGCATCCACCCGGACCCGAAAGGTGGCAAGGCTTCCGGGGGCCCTCGGGTACCATCCCGCAGCCTCCATGAGGAGCATCCCTTGCGGCGCAATCACGCCGGCGACCCCGTACGAGGGATCCTCAGAGTAGAGGGGGTCCTGGGGAACGGCGTCCCGGAAGGTCGCGGCGTACCGGATGGTGATCTTCTGGTCTCCTTCGTGCGGAAGCGCGCCCTGAGGGACCTGGAGGAGTCCTCCTTGAAACTGGTAAGGCAGAGCCCTTTCCCCGTGGGTTACGGCACGCACGCGGGCCTCAGGGTGGAGAGCGAAAACGAGCTGCTGCTTCGTGCCGTAGTCTCCCACCGTCACGGTATCCGCACCCTCAATACTCCGCGAGGATGCCTCGATGCGGACCGCAAGGTCATGGTGGACCAGCGTCAGGGCTTTCTCCGAAGCCTCCGTGGAAATCGGCAGGAACATTTGGCTGAGCATAAGCAACCCCAAGCTGCAACGCATTATATCCATGAACCCCTTCCCCCTGCATTGTCCATTAGAAACTGTCCAAACATAACTTGCACTCTCTTCAGCCCTTTTTCGAACCACGAAGAACACGACCGCAGAATGAATTGAAAATAATCCTTGCGCATCATTCCCGCATGCTTCTGGCGGGAATGATGGGTTTTTCAGAGCTTTCCAGACCCATGCCTTTGTGGGGATGACGACGCAAACGAATCCTGAAATAGTCTCTAAACCATCATCTGTGCAGCTCTGTACTCAGGGAAGATAAGCATGAGAGAATCCCTTGGGAAATGCCTGGCACATCCGATAAAAGGCTCTGACTGTAAGTTTTTTATTCGAAAAATGTCCTGCTTCGCAACACATGATTCCAGAGCTAAAAAGAACTGTAAAGAAAAGCTGAATGGTGTCGGATTTCTTTACACTACCAGGATATCGGCTAGATGCTTATCAGGCTTCCCTTTTAAGAAAGAAGTCTCGACTCACTGTCGAGATTCTTTACGTTTTCAGTGACTCAGATGCTGTGAAGCCCTGTGGGCTCAAAGTATTATTCTATTGCTATCATTAGATATTATCAGTTGCCATTCCTGTTGGCACAGATTTCGCGTTAAAGAGTTAGTTGGATAAATATTCTCTTCTGAACACTAATGAGTTAGATTTTAGCAAGATGTTGAAAAAGGGATGGTTTTAATCCTGTGAGCAGGCCGTTACATTTCGTTGGGACTGCTCTTTGACATCATTGCAAACCAACTCGGGGTCGGAAGTCACCGCTTCGAGGCCATCGAGGTGCGGTTCTAACCCTTTCCTCAATAGACGTCCGCACGAAGCCACCCGTCATGCTCCAATGGCGAGGATTCGCAATGCTTCTCCGACTTCCTTTACATAACCGCGGGCTCGATGAACAACCCTAACCGCCAAGACAACATAGGCATCGAGCGAGGGATCCCGTTGGTTCGATAAGGGGGCTTGGTCCGAGACCGAATCATCCAGCGAAAGCCCATCAAACCAACTGGATAAGATAGGGTAGTGTGCTTTTGGGGCCGGCTTTTTTGAAAGCAAAGGAGAGCGACATGAAAAGAAGCGTCCTGTTTTCGGTTATTATTGCCTCTCTAATGTCTCTATTCATCACACAATCAACCGTTCAAGCCTACACGGTTGCGGCACGTCCCGGAAATGCCACCACCTTCTCCGATGGCCCGAAGTATTATTGTTACGCTCGCACCGCTTATTACAGCGAGGTCGGTTCTGCGATCCCATCACAATTCACAGTCAATATATATGGTTCCTACTGGGAAGGAGTGTACGGAGGTGGGATGATCGCCTTATCGGGGCCTGGTTCCTATGCGCAGATGCAAACCACGGTACCCACAACCCGCGTGGGGGTCGAATTCTGGGGTGATACGAATGACGGGCTGGCTCTAGTGATGGTTGATGGCGAAAACGTGTGGTCCGGTGATATCGGTGGAGATCCAGCTTATACTCAAATGTATGTTCAGGTTTCCGATCTCGCGGATACCATCCATACGCTGGAAGTCCACTGGGTAGGGCCCGGGGCGACCGGCCTTTCAGATGTAGGAATATGGTTCTTTGGGATCGGGACCAAGGAGGACCCGTCGATGAATCCGGAGATAACCTCGGTAACCGCACCTGATGTCCCCATTGAAGTGGGCGCCACCGTAACGTATACGGTAGATGGCATGAATTTCGATCCTGACATCACCTCTTCCATTTCAGGACCGGGGGCTGCCGTGGTGGAGACCCGCTACCTGTCTTCGACTCAACTTGAGGTCGACATCGTCTACACAGCAGAAGCATCAGGGGCAACTCAAACCCTGACCGTTACCAATCTCGGCGGCCTCAGTGATTCCTATTCTTTCAGCGCACCAACCTTCAATGCGGTATTAACAATTACCGGGGAAACACATACCATAGTCGAGTCGAATGAGGCGGGGATTGTTGTGGAGTACAGGATTTTGGGGACCAATTTCCTACCGGGAGTCACCTGCTCGATTTCGGGGCCGGGAGTTTCCGTGTCATCTACCGAATTGGTAGACAGCGAGGTGTTTCATGCCACGGTTGTCTTTGCGACCGAAGCAGCTCTAAAGAAGGGCCATGACCTGACCATGAGCAACCTTGATGGTGCCACCGATTCTTATCCTCTTGTGTCACTCCGAATGGACCTGACTCCAGTAATTGAAAGTGTTGTGTCCCCCTCCAACTCGGTTTTTTCGTGTGAGGGGTGGTATTGTGTGAAATATGCGATTGTCGGGTATAACTTCCTGCCGACAGCCACCTGCTCGGTTGCGGGGCAGGGAACGGCAGTGCATTACGCCGAATACGAATCCGACACGCTGTTTCATGTCATTATTCGCTATTCCGAAGAAGCTGTGAATAGGAAACATAAGCTGACCTTGACCAACGCCGCAGATTTTGCCGATTCTTTCTCTCTTGTACCTCCTCGATTTTTCTTGAGACCGAGTATTTATAATGTTACGCCTTCTGACGGCAAGTGGTGTGGTTGGATGGATCTGATGGATTATTATTGCGTGGATTATACGGTTGAGGGGGCCGGCTTCCTTGAGGGAGTTACCACCTGTTCGCTTTCAAAACCGGGAGCTGAAGTGTATGACGTTCAATACGAATCCGAAACTATGTTTTTTTGCAGGGCTCGCTATTATGGACAAGGTTTTTGGAAAGCACATAACCTGACCTTGACCAACTTCGGACGTATTGATTCTTCCCCTTGGCCGCTCCCAGCTCCGTGTCCAATTGGAACATGTTGGTAACAATTGGCGAATAATCCGATCGGGTAAGTCTCGGCAACTTGTTGATTTCCTATTTGGGGGAGGGTGAATCGCTCGCTCAGTCCCCCTGTAAAATGGAGGGGCGCAGCAGGAAAGGACTGGGCAAAAGGCCTTTCCCAATGGATCAACAGTGGTTCCGATCATTTCGGAACACACATTCTTCCCCTAGCCGCTGCTCTTTTGGCACACTTCTGGCCGTATAAATATGTCCGGTGGTGAAGACTTCGGGGTCTGAACAAAGAAAGGATCACCATGGATTTGAAGGAACTGAAGGAATACTTCGAAAAGGC
>CAZDKX010000295.1:0-6090 GCA_964505935.1 uncultured Syntrophobacteraceae bacterium | reverse complement strand
CCGGATCGATGATGACATCGAGGAGAACAAAGAGCAACGCCCCGAGGATCAGGGTCTGGGGTGAGCGTCGGAGGCGGCGGGTTTCGAGGATAACCACCCGCATCCTGGAGCAGGAAAGCGGGCTGAGGATGAAGAGCGCCATGGCATAGCTGCAGTAAGACAGAAACACATACGACAAGGAATCCATGAAAGGCACCCCGAAGACCCACAGTTCGCGATCAACGGTGGTGGGGATGTAGAAATAAGCCCCGTAAGGAAACCCCCAATGAATGGAAGAGAATTCTGAAAGCCAGGCTATGGTATACCCTGCCGGCAGGAAAAGCAATGTCTTGCGCCAACCCAGATGGGCTGCCGCGGCGACGAGATACATGGTGAGAAAGGCAAAGACATACGGGCGAAGAAGGACCGTTCCCAGGAGCAGGCGACAGAGCTCAAACATAGAGATTCCATTTGATCATGCGCAGCAGGTCCGTGCCGCTCATTTCCAGCACCACCGTGGGCTCGTAGCCGCAATGGACCATGCATTGCGCACAGCGGGGGTCGAGGCCGGCGACGTAATGGTCCCAGTCCGTTCGCTCCATGAATTCCCGATAGGTGGGGTAGTGCGTGTCGGTAATGAGATAGCAGGGAGACTTCCAGCCCTGGGTGTTCCGGGTGGGATTGCCCCAGGGGGTGCATTGCAGGCGGCGCTCCCCGGCCAGAAAATCGAGATAGAGGGGGTTGCTGATCAATGGGAAGCGCCGTCCCCATCGGCGTATTTCTCGAAATTTTTGCATGATTTCCCGCCGGGTGAGAAAGACGTCGCCGGTCACGTCCTCGTAGCTGAACCCTGGTGCCACCAGAATGCCGTCGACACCGGCCGCCATCAGTTGTCCGAAGAGCGATTCGACATCGGGAAGATTGGTTTCGCGGTAGACCGTGGTGTTGGTGCTGACCCGAAAGCCCTTCCCCTTGGCTGCCAGCAAGCCGGCGAACGCCTTCCGGAACCCGCCCGTACGGCCGATGATCTGATCATGAACGGTTTCGGCGCCGTCGAAATGGATGTTCCAGGTAAAGTGGGAGCTGGGCCGAAACCGGTCCAGAGACTCCTCGAGGAGGAGGCCGTTGGTGCAGAAATAGATGTGTTTCCCGCGGGTGAGGATGGCCTCGGTGAGCTCATCCACATGCGAGTAGAGCAGGGGTTCCCCGCCGGTGATGGTCACCACGGGAGCGTCCGCCTCATCCACTGCCTTGAGACAGTCGGCGAGGCTCATTTCCTCGAGAATCGTATCGCGGTATTCTCGAATCCGCCCGCAGCCCGCACAAGTGAGATTGCATCGATGGGTTGGTTCCAGCATGAGCACCAGGGGAAATCGCTTCACTCCCTGGAACTTTTTTGCGAGCAGGTATCGCGTCATTGCATAGTATAGGCTAACAGGAAAACGCATAATCGCCTCTCGGGGCTTTCGGTTGCCTTGTATTGAGTCCCGGCTACCGAGTACCGCTCCATAGAATGAAGTGACCTTTGACACGGAACGTCATTCCGCGCAGGCGTATCCGCGTCAACTTAACGAAACGGGCACCACAATTCCCCCTTTGTAAGGATCAAGGAGGGTGTTTGCGGGTGATCACACCCCCCTGGCCCTCCTGAAGGGGGAAATGCGCTGCTGAAAAACAGCGCATTTTGCCTAAATCGACGCCCATGCGCGCAGGCGGGAATCCAGAAAGACAGGCCGGATGCCCATTGCTGGGTCAAGCAGGGGCGTAACCTTGGTCACGAAACCATCGAACCGCTTCTGCCAATGCCAGCTCGACCGGCGTCTGGGGAAGCCCCAGCTCGCGCACGGCCTTGTTCGCATCAAAGAACATGAATTTTCGCGCCATCTTCACGCCTTCGTAGGGGATAAGCGGTTCCCGACCGGTGAAGCGTGAGAGCGTCTGGAACAGATAACCCAGCACCAGAATCGGACGATGGGGCAGGCGAAGCCACGGGGCGGGAATCCCCGAGACCTTCTCCAGCAGGGCGAAGATTTTCGCAAGAGTGAGGTTCTGGTTGCCGAGGATGTATTTTTGCCCGATCCGGCCGCGTTCCAGGGCCAGCCGATGGCCTTCGGCCACATCACTCACGTGAATGAGATTCAAACCGGTATCGAGATAGGCCGGCATGCGTCGGTTCAAGAAATCCACAATGATTTTACCGGTCGGAGTTGGCTTGTGGTCTCCAGGTCCAACCGGGGTGGTGGGGTGAACCATCACCACCGGCAACCCCTGGGCCAGAAAGCGTTCCACTTCCCGCTCGGCGAGGAATTTCGAGCGCTTGTAATGCCCGATCATGTCTTCCAGGCGAACGGGGGTGCTTTCGTCGGCAGGCTTGCGGTCATTCCTCAACCCGAGTGCCCCGACACTGCTGGTGTATACGACCCGCTCCACCCGCTTGAGGAAGGCTGCCCGCATCACATTGATCGTCCCCGTCACATTTGTCTCGAAAAGCTCCTCAGGATGCCGCACCCACAGCCGGTAGTCGGCGGCCGCGTGAAAAACGACTTCACATCCCGCCATGGCCGCTTGCACCTGCTCCAGGTAGCGGATGTCACCTGGATGCCACTCAATGTCCGCATTTTCGAGATAGGGGGCCGGCGACTGGGGACGCTTGAGCGCCCGGACGCGCCATCCCTTCGTGAGCAAATGGAGCGCTATATGGCTTCCGATAAAGCCCGTTGCGCCGGTAAGAAAAGCAATAGCCATCCCAGAGCTCTTTTCCTTTCTCGTGATCGACAATGCCCGCTCCCTATACCAAAATCCCTGCCGCCCTGCAATGCCAACCGGCTCAATCCCTCCACCTTGGCAGTCGCCCAATCCCGGCCGACCTTCCAGCGCTGTTGAGAAGTGAGCCGGGAGCGGGAAGAGTTTGGAAAAGATGGGATTTGTGATATGGTCGTGATCGATCGCCATCAGCTGGAAATCGTCCATTCCAGGACGCCATGGCTGTGCTGCCGTGCAAGGGAGAAATATGATGAATCTCATCAGGCAGGTTTTCTGTGCCTCTCTTCTTTTTGCGACGCTGACAGCATCCCCGGTCTGCTCCGAGATCATCTCTTCGGGGTCGCTCAACCAGAAGGGGCCGGTGTTTGCCATCGACATCAACGAGGATGGAAGCTGTGACTTTGTGACCTGGACTTTCAGTTACGGCTCGTCCCAGACGGGTTACGATGCCGTGATGAATTTCGAAATGCGGTATCTCAATAAAGGGATGGCGCTTGCGCCTGACGGCTTCCCGGGGGCCAAATGTCCTCTCGCCTTTGGTGAGATTATTGGGCCAACACCACCGCAGGGATTGCTCTGGTCGGGTTTTTCCAACGATGCGATGCTGTGGACGACGTGGAACGTGTCCTATGAGCCCCTCGCTGTCTACTCGGGTGAGTGGCATGATGCCCATGACCGGTATCTCGGTTTTGAGCTGCGCGTTGGGACTGAAGTTTTCTACGGATGGATACAGCTTGGTGTGGATGCCTTCAACAATGTTACCTTGCTTGGCTATGCGTACGAAAACACGCCGAGCACACCAATTGCCGCAGGGGCTGCGCCCGGGGCGGGGACTTTTTTTGTCCGCCCCGACGGAGGGACCGCCAGGCAATGCACGGGTAAGGCGGATGCGCCCTATCCCGGCAGCGGCTTTCATCAGCCCTGCGCCTGGTCTCATCCCTTCTGGGCCCTGAAAGGCGAAGGGGATACCGCTTCATGGAGACTTCAGCCGGGGGACACCCTGATGGTCGCCCCGGGGAGCTATAAGATGGGCTACGGAGCGCCCAACACCGGCTGGTGCAGCAGTTCCTATCCCTGGGACTGCCATCTTCCGCCGCTTCCTTCCGGCCTTGATCCAGACCACCCGACACGACTTCTGGGAGGAGACTGGGACACGGGATGTCCAAATCCTCCCCAGTTCTGGGGAACGGAAAGGGCCTCCCGGGTACTCGATTTGACCGGGACCACCGATGCCGTCCTTGCCTGTCTCGAGATCACCGATCATTCGGGTTGTGTATACGCTCATAGCCATCCCGCGACTCGCTGTAAGCGCGAGGGCTATCCCTATGGCAAATATGCGGATGTGGGGTTGCATGCAGCCGATTCCGCCAGGGTGTTGCTGCGAAACGTGGACCTTCATGGGCTGGCCATGGCCGGCGTTCATGCGGGTCGGCTGACAGACTGGACCGTGGTGGATGTGCGCCTGGCGGCCAACGGCTGGGTGGGATGGGATGGGGACCTCTGGGAGGACAACAGCAGCAACCGGGGAACGCTTCTTTTTCAGCGCTGGCTGGTCGAATGGAATGGTTGCGCCGAGACCTACCCGGGCAAGAAGCCCAATCATTGCTGGGCCCAGAGCGCCGGCGGCTACGGGGACGGGGTCGGCACCGCCAGGACCGGCGGGCATTGGATCATTGAAGACTCAATCTTCCGTTACAACACCTCAGATGGGCTCGATCTCCTCTACGTTGGTCAGGGGCACCTCCCGGCAACTTCCATCGAAATCAGGCGGACGGTTGCTCAAGGCAACGCCGGCAACCAAATCAAGGTCAACGGTACCACCAGTATCGAGAATACCCTGATGGTTGGAAACTGCGGCTACTTTTTCAGAAAAAGCTTTGCTCAGGAGATGGGGAGTAGAGACAGCGGCGACCACTGCCGCGCCGGTGGGGGGGCCCTGGCACTATCCCTCACCGGTGGCGACCAAATCAGCGTGGTCAACTCCACCCTGGTCGGCCAGGGTGACGTGCTGATCGGGATCGGTTGTGACTACCACGGCAACTGCACCAGCCAGGACCGCGTGATGCTCGCCAATAACCTCCTCGCCGGCTACGGCGATTTCCTCGAACCGGGGGATAAGACCGCGTACGTCTGGGTGGATGATGAATCGGTACCGCCCTTTCCCGGCCAGGTCAAGGCGGACCATAATCTGGCCTATCGGGTGAAATTCAGCAAATCTTTCCCCAGAAGCCAAGACCCCCACCTCATCATCGCCAACCCCCTCTTTGTGGACGCGCGCCTTAATTTCTTCAACGGCCATCTCCACGCCACGAGCCCCGCCATCGACAGCGGTCTGGACGTGGGCAGTCTGGGTGGTTTGATCGTGGGCCACGATCTCGGGGGTAGCGTCCGCCCCCAGGGGAAGGGAGTGGAGCGAGGGGCCTTTGAGGCTTTGTGGCCGTGAGGCGGCGGCTCGCCGGAACCTTTGTGTTGACAGCGAATTTATCCTGGATTAGAGAACCCTTACGAGCAATGGATGGGCGTACGTTCGCTACGTGATGGGTTTATCTCCTGCCGAAAAAAACAAACAGTCACATCAGAGGAGGGAAGCATGAAAAGGAGAAAAGGTCGTGCCGTGGTAGCTCTGTTGGGCGTTTTTCTACTGGCAACAACCGGGCTCGTCAGCGCTCAGGACGTGATCAAGATCGGGGCTTATCTGCCGATGACGGGTGGCGTTGCCGCCTATGGTGACATGGAGTGGTCCGGGATTCAGGTTGCCAAAGACATGGAACCGCAGGTGCTGGGCAAGAAGATCGAAGTGGTCCTGGTGGACACCAAGAGCGACAAGATTGAAGCGGCCAACGCCATGTCCCTCCTGGTGGAAAAGGAAAAGGTGGTCGGGATCCTTGGGGAGGCCATCAGCGGCAACAGCATGGCCGGCAACCCGATTTCCGAAGCGGCCAAGATTCCCACAGTCAGCCCGACCGCAACCAACCCGCTCGTCAATCAGGGGAAAAAGTTCGCGTTCCGGGCCTGTTTCATTGATCCCTTCCAGGGTCAGGTGGCTGCCCGGTTTGCCCGCAATGAACTGAAGGCGCAGACCGCAGCGCTGATCATCGACCAGGCTCAGGACTACTGCGTCGGTTTGGCCAACTATTTTGAAAAGGAATTCGAGAAATTGGGCGGCAAAATCGTGTCAAAGACCTACATCCAGACGGGAGACCAGGATTTTTCCGCGCAACTCTCGGCGGTCCAAGCCAGCAAGCCTGACATCCTCTATGCCCCCAACTACTACACGGAAGACGCGCTCATGGCCAAGCAGGCCCGGGACCTGGGCATCAAGAACCCGATCCTGACGGGTGATGGGGC
>CAZDKX010000294.1:0-6121 GCA_964505935.1 uncultured Syntrophobacteraceae bacterium | reverse complement strand
ATCTTCAGCTCGATCGAGGCGCGGCTGGCGGCGCTCGACGACAAGGAGGTGACCAATACCTGGGATTCGGCGCCCAAACTGGACGAATCAGGGGAGGGCTCCTTCACCTTCGACGTGCCGAAAAGCGCTGCCTCGGGCGACGAAGAATGGCTTTACACCCTGATGGTGCGGGCGGTCGAGCGGGCCGGGTCGCAGGCGGTGCTGACGGAGAACCTCTTCGTTACCCTGGCCGAAGCGCAGCCCTCGGTCCAGTTTTTAAAAACCATCACCCAGGTGGGGGAAAAGGATGCGGCTGTCTGGGTGCGCTCGACCTACCCCGACGGCAAACCGGCCCCCAGGGGCGGCGGCGTGCTCGACATGGCCCTCGAAGCGGGCCAGGAAGCCTCGCGGGCTTTTGTCAAGCTGCCGTTCACCACCGATGACCAGGGCGTCTGCCGGCTCGCGCTGCCCGAGCTGACGAACCGCGGCCGGTTGAGCGCCGTGGCGACGCTGGAAACCCTTGACGGCAAACCCATGAGGCACACGGCCGTCTCGCAGCCGGCGCTCCTGATTGTGGGCGGCGCCCAGGGGGAAGCCGTCCTCGACAACCGGGAGCTTGAGCTCTACACGGCGAGCACCATCCTCAGTCCGGGCGAAAAGGCCAAAGTGCTGGCGCTGCTTCCCGCCGACTGGGGGAAGGCGGAAGCCGGTACCATCTGGGAAACGGTTTCCGGGCGGAAGATCTATAACACCAGGCCAACTGCTTTCAAGGGGAGGAGTTCCTGGTTCGAGGTCGAGGCCCGGCCCGAGTACGGGACCGGCTTCTATCATACCGTTACGGTGCCCATGAGCGGCGGCAAGTATCGTGAGCAAACGCTCGGGTTTCGCATCATTCCCTGGAACAAACGGCTGAACGTGGCGGTCTTCCCGGAACGGAACGAAGCCGAGCCGCTGAAGCCGCTCAAGATCGCATTCCAGGTGAAGGATGCCGACGGCGCCCCGGCGGCGGATACGGAACTGGCGGTCACCATCGTCGATCGCGCGGTCTATGCGGTACAGGGGGAATTGCGGCCGGGGGTATTCGATTTCTTCTATCCGCTGCCCCGGCTGAATCTGGCGACGTTCTATTCGGATGAACTCCAGGGATATGGCTACGCAGACTTTCTGAAAAAGCCGAATTTCAAGCTGGGGGCGCTCAAGAGCCAGAGCAAACCCGTCAAGAAATCCATGCGCGACACGGCGGGCTGGTTTCCCCACATGGTTACCGACGCCGACGGATGCGCGGCCGTTACCGTCGATCTGCCCGGCAATATCACCGAATGGCTGGTTACGGTCGTGGCGGCCGATAAGGGAGGGCGGGTCGGCGAGACCAAGGGGAAATTCCGCACGGTGGCCGACGTCTCGGTGGAAGCCCTGGCACCCCAGTTCCTGCGCGAGGGGGAAGAAGCCACGCTGCAGGTGAAGCTGCTCAATCATCTCGCTCAGCCCGTGGCCGTGGTTGCCAGGTTCGGCCTGGAAGGCGCGGCCCTGCCGAGGGAGGGACAGAAGGAGAGCCGGATCGCGCTGGCAAGCCGAGGCGAGGAGGTTCGGGCGCTCAAGGTTGAGGCGGGCGGGGCGACGGGGGCGGCAACGCTCAGGGTGGCACTGGCATCGGCGGAAAAGGTGCGCATCGGCGGCGCCGAGGAATTCGATCTCCCCCTCAAGCCGGCGGCCATGACCCAGGTTTATGCCGGCACCCGGAAGAAGAACGCCCTGCTGACCACGCTGCCCCAAGCCGGGAAAGCCAGGGAACTGAAAGTGTGGGTGAGCTCCGGGCTGCTGGGGTCCGCCCTCAACGCCGCGGAATTCCTGGTTGTCTATCCTTATGGCTGCACCGAGCAGCTCGTCCACGCGACCATCCCCAACGTCGTTCTCATGGACCTGGTCAGGCGGGCCGGCATCGAGCCGAACGAGCTGGGGCCCCTGGCGGCGGTGCTGACCAGGGCCGAGCGCAACGCCGCCCTCGGCATCAAGAAGCTCATCGGGAATCAGAAGACGGACGGCGGCTTCGGCCTCTGGCCGGCAGACCCCAAGGCGTCGCTGCCGGCGACGGTCACGGCGCTCTATGCCCTTAAATTCGCTTCCGAACTCAAGATCGAGGGCGCCACCGCAGCCTTCAACCGCGGTTCCAACTGGCTCTCCCGGCAATTCGAAGAAGACCACAAAACCGGAGAACTCTCGCTTTCAGGTTATGAGCTGGCACGGATCGCCGAGATCGGCGGCTACGGGCAGCCGTACCAGCAGGAGATTGCCCACGTGGAGCAGGTGCAGCAGAACGAAAAGGCGGCCCTTGCGGATCTCGTTTATGCGCTGAAGATGTTCGCCGCCCATGAAGAGCAAGACTGGGACCGCTTCAGCCAGCACTTCAAAGACTCGACGGTGAGGACCGAGCTGACGGCAAGACTGCGGGAGGCGCTCGCCAAGTTCAAGCCCGAAACCGCTCCAGACCCCGCCGGCCGGGAGGCTCCGCTTTATCAATCGCTGGGCTTTGGCTTCGGCATGCCTTACCTGGTTTCATCGGCGCTCGGCGTTTTGAAGGAAGCGGAAGCCCTGCCCGAAGCACTGGAGGCCGACCTCGTTCGGGTGCTGCTGGCATCGATGAAGAACGGGTGCTGGACCTCGACCTTTGACACGGCCCAGGTCATTTTCAATACCCGGGAAGTGCTGAGCGAAGAAGCGGCGGCCTATGTCGAAGAGCGGGACGCCGGGAGGCGCAGGATCGTCGTGCGCACCAGAGACGGCAGCAGACTCGGTGAGCTTTCCCGCATCCCATCGGGCTTCGTGGGGACTTTCAAGGAGCCGGGAGCCGCTGCGAGCCTTTCGGAAATCCGCCTCGAGGGGATGGAGGCCGATGAGGTGGCCGATGCCACGATCAAGGTCGATGTTCCCTACGCCGCCGTGAACCCTTACGCGCACGGCTTGAAGGTGGAACGGAGTTTTCTGCGGATCAGTCCCGAAGGTGCCAGACCGCTTGATCTAACTCGGCCGCTCCCCCTGGGCGCCGTCGTGGTGAGCGAAGTGCGGGTAAAGCGTGATCCCGTACCGGAGAGGGGCATCATTCCCAGCCATTTTCTGGTCGTCGAAGACGGCATTCCCTCTTTGGCTCAGGCTGTGGATGACGACGAAACCTACCTGGCGGATGCGAAGATTCAGCCCAAAGACGATACCTATTGGAGCTCGATCAAAGAGACACAGCGCCATCCCGAAAAAACCGCCAGGATTGCCCGGGTGCTCCCAGGCGGCGAATTGAGGCTCTACCAGGTCTGGCGGGTCGCCTTTGCGGGTAAGGCGACGATCCCCCCGGCGCGAGCCTTCGACATGTATGATGAAAGCCTGCAGGGCAACAGTGAAGCGCAGAGAGTTCGGGCGGAGTGAGGAGAATGAGTGGGAAAGCGAGGGGAAAGGGACAAGGGACAAAGGTGATGAGTTGATGGAAAAGCGAATGAAAAGCGAATATCGAATATCGAACAAGAAACCGCAGAATGTCGAAGGAGAAGGGCGACCTCAATCCCTTGGCGAGTGTCCAAGATGGCCAAACCCTGCTAATCTTGGGGCTTGTCCATAAATAGGCCAGGGGCCAGAGTCCCCCTTTGAAAAAGGGGGATCCAGGGGGATTTGAATAAGCGCAGGACCGTAAATCCCCCTGCCCCCCTTTATGAAAGGGGGAAATGCTATTTATGGATAAGTTCTTTATAAGCGTAAGAATATGTTGGAATGGGCCAGAAGACTTCTGCAGAGGAATGTTCTGCTGGAAGCGGGGGCGGCGATCATCTTCTTCGGGTCGTTGATCCAACAGCCGGAACTTGCTGAGACTGGTGCCCGAGCGCTTCAGGAACTGCATGCCCGCGGCTACGAGATTCCTACTGCCGCCGACCCGGTGCGCGTCTATCCAGCCGCCAGTGCCGGTGCCTTCAGCAGTGGCCATGCCGGAGGCTGGCGCCCCGGCGTCATTTCCTTGCGCCAGAACCCCCAGGGCAGTGCCGGCGCTGAAGCATACCTGCGTCATGAACTGATGCACGAGGCAGGCTACCGCACCTGCAAAGGGAAATTGCCGCTGTGGGCCGAGGAAGCAGCCGCCATGAGCTTCAGCGGGGAGCTGGCGGAAGCTGCGTGCCCCAATCCGCCAACCACCCGCGACCTGGAAGAACTGCGCCGTCGGGCGCGGGTCGCGGCCAGGCTGGACCAGGAAGACTATCGCCTCCTGGCGACGCTGGTCGCCTGTTACGGGTGGCCCGCGAAGGCCTGCGCCCGCTCGGAGACCATCGCCGGGCTTCTTGAACCGCCTCGGTCCCCGACCGAAACGGGCTTCAGCTACGTGCTGGTGAGCCTCATGTCGGGGCGAATCCTCGCATCCCAGGGCGACCTCAAGGCCCCATACCCACCCGGATCACTGCTCAAGGTACCCTATGCGGCCGCCCTGCGGGAGGCTTCACCCGAGGTCCTCGGCCAGGAACTGGCGGCGAGTGACACGGAGAAGCTGCTGGCGAGGAGAGAGCAGCTTGAACTGGAGCGCTTCCGTTTTCTGATTTCTCCGGCCGGGGACTCAGCCCTGGCCCAAAGTATCTCGCCCGCGGAAATCGCCGAAAAGGACGCGCGGTTCTGGCGGCAGTACCTCGGAGAGCGCGCGGCCGACGGTGGTTTCCCGCTGGAAGCAAGTCTGCTCGACTTGGCCCGGATCCTGCGAGCTTCGCTCCTCTACCGTCCGGAGTATTTCTCAGGTCTTTCCCAAAACGGTTTCCTGAAAGCTTCCACGCTCTACCAGGAGCCGGAAGCAGACCGAAAGATCCTCGCCCGGCTCCAGGCCATGGCTAAGACGGGAACGGTGGCCGATGAACGAGGCACTCCCCTGCTCGGACATCTGATGGTGACCTGGCCGACGGAGGCTCCCGCGTACCTGGCCGTGTTCCGCTCTTTCGGCGTCAATGGCGCCGCCAATCTGCACCGTGCCGGGAAGACCCTCGAGGCCTGGGCCGGGCGATACCCGAGCCGTTCCGGGAAAGTGCGAGTCAGGCTGCTCACCCTCGCGCCCCGCTCATCCTGGGAAGTGCTCGATGAATGCCCAGCTTTTGAAAGAGAAAACGGCGACGGCGGGAAGGTTCGGGTCAGCACCTGCGGCGGGTTCCGGATCGTTGCGACGGTCCGGGGCAGTCGGCCGGAACGGCTGATTGCGGGAATCTTGTCGAGCTCCCCGGATGGCCGGGTGGTCGTCCTCGAAACCGATCCCGAAACCTACGCCGATGCCGTGCTGGCGGCGGAAGCGGACGGCCTGCGGGGGGAGGCGCGGAAGGCCCTGCGGGCGGTGATCGTCTGGAATGCTACCCATGGCCGCCACCGCCACGAGGACTCCTCGTCCCTCTGTGACACCACCCACTGCATGGTCTTCCGAGGGAGTGTGCCGGAGGCCAAACCGGCGCCGCGGGGGCCGGCCGATCCCGCTCTCCAGAAACTGCTCGACAAGCTGGCGGCCGGCAGGAAACTGGACTGGCTCCCCTTTGCCAAGGGCGGGAGCGAGCCCTGGAGGAAGGAAATTGCTGCCTCAAAGCTGCTGCGCTCGGTCGATGAGCCCGCCATCCTGGATCTTCGGCGCCAACGAACCCGGAACGGCAAGGTGGTCATCCACCTGATGTACGCGGAGAGCGAAGAAGTCGTTCCCTGCGAGGTCTTCCGCCATCGCTTGAAACTGCCCTCGTGCCCGGAGACGATCCACCATGATGAGAGCCGGGGTCTCTGGGTCTTTTCAGGAATCGGCGAGGGCCATGGAGAAGGGATTTCCGTAGCCAGGGCCAAAGCCCTCGCCGAAGCGGGCCACAGCGCTGCGGCCATGCTAACGGATGCCTACCGGTAGTTCCCCATCGGCAGGCGGGGTCATGAAATCCCGTCCGTTGCTATTTCTTTTCAAAGGTCTTCTTCTCTCCGCATTGGGGACACTTCTGCGGTTTGCACTTGGCCTCTTTTTCAAATCCGCATTTGCTGCACTTGAAACTTGCCATGTTTGCTCCTCAGAGATAGCCGAATTTAAAGTGGTGAGTTGCATTTCTGTGGGAGCGGCTTTCCGCACTCTCCCCCTTTTGTGCTAATTCGGAAGCTTTAATTGCTACCAAAG
>CAZDKX010000293.1:0-6135 GCA_964505935.1 uncultured Syntrophobacteraceae bacterium | reverse complement strand
ACACGGCCCATGAGAAATCCCGTTCCGAGGTCCCGTTCCGTCGCCGTGAGCAGAGGTGATGCGATCATGCCGGCGAAGCAAAGCTGATTCAGCATAGCCACTTGCAAGAGTCTCAAATTCCGTCACCCCGGCATGCTACTAGCCGGGGGTCCAGGGACCTTAAGCCTGGATCCCGGCTCAAAAACCCTGCCGGAATGACGCCCTGATGGACTTTTGCAGGAGGCTCAGCAGCCTGGGCAGATCCTTCTTCACGGGACAAGGAACTGAAGGAGGAGAACTTCATGTACGGCGAACAGATGGTGAGAATGCTGCAAGCAGTAGATCTGATAAGTAGCGCCAGGGGAGCAACCAAACAAGAGCTCGTCGATAGTCTTGGGGTTGACGTCAGGACGGTTGAACGCCTGCTTGGAATGTTGCAGGAGGACCTGGGATTTCCTCTTTATGATGAGATGGACGGCAGTTCCCGAAGGAAACGCTGGCGATTCCCGAAAAGTTATGTCCTCAAGCTTCCCAATATCACAATCCCGGACATTCGGTTGAGCCTCGCGGAGATCATGGCGCTCTATTTGATCAAGAGCGAAGACAGCCTCTTCCGTGGCACCGAAATTGAGAGGCTTGCCGCTTCTGCCTTTGGAAAGATGTCATTCTTCCTGCCGGCAGGGGTATTCCAGCAACTCAAGAAGATTCGAACCCTCTTCGTGCCCTCCAGCAAGTTCGCCAAGGATTACACCGGCAAGGAGAAGATCATTGACGATTTGCGTCGCGGGATGATTGAGCAAAAGCGGTGCACGGTGAAATACCATTCCTTCCTTTCCCGAAAAAGGAGGGACTACGAGATTGACCCCTTGAACTTCTTTGAGAACAATGGCGGCCTTTACATCTTCGCCTACATCACCGGGTACGATGAAATTCGCACCCTGGCGGTGGAACGGATCGAACGCTTGCAGGTAACCGACATTTCCTTTGAATACCCCAAGGACTTTGATCCCGAAAAACTGCTCAACTCCGCCTTCGGCATCATTTTCGAAAAGCCTGTCCAGTTCAGGATTTGGTTCTCCAGGGATGTTGCCCCCTACATCCGCGAGCGGACGTGGGCACCCACTCAGCAGATCATTGAAAATGAGCTGGACGGCTCGATCGTCCTCGATATGGAAACCAGCGGCTGGTTCGACGTGAAAAAATGGGTGCTTTCCTACGGCAGGCACGCCTTGGTGCTGGAGCCCAAAGAGATGGCGGATGAGATCCTCGAGGAAGTGGAAACGGTCGCTCGCAAATACCGGCCTGCCGACAGACCCTCCTGAACCGGACGTGAAGAATTATTCGAGCTTGCGTCCAAGAATCGAATTGTCACCCAGGGCCACCTCGCTCGAGCGCTGGAGATCAGGCCCCGTGCTTCCCGAGGGCGACCAGGTCTCCAATCCCGGCTTGGCGCATGCTGGCCACAAACTGTCCCGCCTCGGCCGAGCCCTCTTCCGGTGACCAGACGGCGAAGTCAGCTGCCGCCAACGGGTTATACGGCCCCTGTTTCATCTCGAAAGCCAAGGATTCATCCATCATGGGGACCCAGGAATGCCAGGTATTGGCCGGTATTTCAAACCCAATCGCCTCCGCCTGGGGACCGATCGAGACACGTTCGGTGATCCGGCCGCTATCGTCGAAAACCAGGACGTCCAGGAGACCGCGCAGCACCATCGCGCACTCCCACTTCTCCTGATGACGATGCGGCCGGAAATAGGACTGCAACCTCACGGCAATAAAGAGCCTCTGAACCGGATCGGACAGAGACTCATGGATATTGTAGTGCATCCGCTGCCTTGCCTGGGTGGCAGCTCCGGCAATAAGGCCCTTGATCAACTCCGTGGTTATCAGTTTCATGCACCCGACCTCCCTCCCCAAGGCTTTCGCCATGATCCATCGGCACGATACAGGGCATACCCGAGATACCCCACGACCCCGGCATTGACAAGCAAGATCACCCTCTCTCCTTATTCTTGGACAGCCGCTCTCAAGGCATGGTAAAAACGCGCATGCCGGAAGGAATGGAACTCTTCGTCGAACGCCTCAAGCGAAGAGTGGTCATTGGTCGCTCACCCAAACAGGGGATGTAGAACCATGAGTCAGCTCAAAGGAGCTCTGTCCAGGCTCACCATGAAGCGCGCCGCGGCCCTGCTCGGCCCTCACGGCAAGGATTTGATCCGAGCCGGAGGCCGCTATGCCATCGATCTCGATCTGGATGTCACCCTGACCGATGAGCTCTTTCTCCTCAATATCGAGCAATCCCTCGTTACCATCAAGGCTGCCGAAAACACCCCGGCGGGACTCGAACTGCGCTGCAGCACCTGCGCCCAGCCGTGCGAACACACCGGGGCGGCACTGGCCATCGTTCTCGAGGAGAAGCTCGCCCTCAACCTGGCGGCACGCCCGCAGGAAAGCAAGCCCGCCGAGGAACTGACCCCCGAGGAGCTGACCGCCCGGGCCCTCGCCGACCGCGAGGAACGAGCCGCCGTCGAAAAGATGGAACTGAAGTCCATGGACCCGCAGACGCTCTGGACCGATTACACCGTCACCAGCCTTGTCTCGGGCAAGACCTATCGCGTGGCCCTGCGCGGGTGGGAACGCGGTGAATCCTACTGCACCTGCCCCGACTTCCGCAAGAACACGCTCGGGACCTGCAAACATATCCTCTTCGCCCTCGATAAGGTCAAGGGGCTTTTCAGCAAGACCGTCCGGGAAAGGCCTTACCGCCCAAGCCACAGCTACGTCCACCTGCTCCACGGAGAAGTCCTGGAGCTGCGGCTGGCCCTTGCCGATGGCCTCGAAGGCCCGGCGGCGGCCGTCCTGCGGCCCCTGGTCGGCAAACCCATCACCGATGCTCATGAGCTCCTGCGGCGCCTCACCAAGGCCGAGCAACTGGGGCATGAGGTTACCGTCTATCCCGACGCCGAAGATTATCTGCAGCGGACCCTCCTCCTGGAACGCCTCCGGGAGACGGCTGCGGAGGTCCGTCAGGACCCGGCCGGCCACCCCCTTCGCACCTCCCTGCTCAAGACGGAACTCCTGCCCTATCAGCTGGACGGCGTCGGCTTTGCCGTGGGTGCCGGACGCGCTATTCTGGCCGACGACATGGGGCTCGGCAAAACCATTCAGGGGATCGGCACGGCAGAACTGCTGGCCCGCGAGGCGGGCATTGCGCGCACCTTGGTGGTCTGCCCCGCTTCCTTGAAGTCACAGTGGCTGGCCGAAATTGAGCGGCACTGCGATCGGTCGGCGCAGGTGATCTTCGGCGACGGCGACTTCCGGGCCGGCCAGTATCGGAATCGGGACAGCTTCTTTACCATCTGCAACTATGAACAGGTGCTGCGCGATATCGATACCATCGAGCGCGAGACCTGGGACCTGATCATCCTCGACGAGGGGCAGCGCATCAAGAACTGGGAAGCCAAAACCAGCCGCACCATCAAGGGACTGCGCTCGCCCTTCGCCCTGGTGCTCTCCGGCACCCCATTGGAGAATCGCCTGGATGAGCTCTATTCGGTCGTGGAATTCGTGGATGAACGCCGTCTCGGGCCCGCCTTTCGCTTTTTCCACAGTCATCGCGTGGAGGACGAAAAGGGCAAGGTGCTCGGCTACCGGCATCTAGATGAAGTGCGCCGCCAGTTGCAGCCCATCCTGTTGCGCCGCACCCGCAAACAGGTGATGCAGGAGCTGCCGCCCCGCACCACCGAAATCCGCCGGATTGCTCCCACCGAAGAACAACTCTCCATTCACGGCACGCAGCAGAGAACCATCAGTACCATTCTCAAGAAACGCTTCCTCACCGAAATGGACCTCCTGCGCTTGCAGAAAGCCCTGCTCATCTGCCGCATGGCGGCCAACAGCACCTTCCTGGTGGACAAGGAGCCGCCCGGCTATTCGAGCAAGCTGGAGGAACTCGACGCTCTCCTCGATCAGCTGACCGCCGAGGAAGACCGCAAAATCGTCCTCTTCTCCGAATGGACCAACATGCTCAATCTCATCGAACCGCTCCTGGAGAAACGCCAGCTGCCGTTCGTGCGGCTAGACGGGTCGGTGCCGCAAAACCGGCGCCAGGGCCTGGTGCGCCGCTTTCAGCAAGACCCCGCATGCAAGCTCTTCATCACCACCAACGCCGGCTCGACCGGCCTCAACCTGCAGGCGGCCAACACCATCGTCAATGTCGAACTGCCGTGGAACCCGGCCATCCTCGAGCAGCGCATCGCCCGCGCCCACCGAATGGGCCAGAAACGCCCGGTGCAGGTCTATCTGCTGGTCACCGAAGCGACTCTCGAAGAAAACCTGCTGGCAACCCTGGCGGGCAAGCAGGAACTGGCCCTGGCGGTACTCGATCCTGATTCCGACGTGACTGCGGTCAACCTGGTAAGCGGCATCGAAGAACTGAAACGGCGCCTGGAACAGCTTTTTGATACCAGGCCGCTCGCCGCCATCGACGAGAGCCAGCGCCGGAAGACCGAAGCCGAAGCGGCCGCCCTGGTCCGCAAGGAGAAGCTGGCCGCTGCCGGAGGACAACTCCTCAACGCCGCCTTTTCCTTCCTCGGCGAGGTCTTCGCCGCCCAGGAACCGACCGCCTCCGACCGGGAACTGGCCGACGCCCTCAAAGCCAGGCTCGCCACCTGCATGGAGCGCGATCAACAGGGGCGCCTCCAGATGACGGTCACCCTGCCCGACGAGCAGGCCGTCGACCACCTGGCCCTCTCGCTGGCGCGAATCCTCGGCGGGACCGTGCCAAGCTAGTTCCCATCCGGAAACTTCTCCCCTGGTGGGAGCGGTGAGGAGGCGGGGCAATGTTGTTGAATTAAGGAACTGGCACAGAAAGAATTCCCCCCTTGAGGGGGGTGAGGGGGGAATTGGTGCGCCTACAACATGTTACACCCCCTCGCCCCCCGCAAGGGGGGAATCGGATCGCTTAATTCAACAGCATTGGGATCTGTTAAGATCAAAACTTTGAAAAAGGATATTCGGTTAATGGATCTACCAACCTACGATGATGTGATTGAGGCGGCGGCGCGAATCCAAGGCGTGGCCCACAGGACTCCGGTTATGACGTCCGCTACGGCAGATGCCATAACCGGAGCCAAGCTCTCCTTCAAATGTGAGAACTTTCAGCGCATGGGGGCTTTCAAGTTTCGCGGAGCCTATAACGCTGTCGCCCAGTTTTCCGCAGAGCAGAAGAAGCGGGGCGTGGTCACTTTCTCCTCAGGAAACCATGCCCAGGCCATTGCCTTATCGGCAAAACTGCTGGGAGTCGCCGCCGTGATCGTGATGCCCAAAGACGCTCCTGCAGCCAAGGTGGCGGCAACCAAAGGATATGGCGGCGAGGTCATTCTCTATGATCGATACCGGGAGGATCGCGAGGAAATCGGCAGACGGTTGTCCAAAGAGCGCGGTCTGACCTTGATTCCGCCTTACGATCATCCTCACGTGATGGCCGGCCAGGGGACAGCGGCCAAGGAACTGCTCGAAGAAACGGGTGAGCTTGATTATCTCTTTGTCTGTCTTGGCGGCGGCGGACTCCTGTCCGGGTCGGCGCTGTCGGCCAGGGCCCTGAGTCCGCAGTGCAAGGTGATCGGGGTGGAACCCGAAGCCGGAAACGATGGGCAGCAGTCTTTTCGGAAAGGCACGATTGTAAGGATTGACGTTCCCCAGACCATTGCCGACGGGGCAATGACGACCCACCTTGGAGAATATACTTTCCCGGTCATCCAAAAGCATGTGGATGACATCCTGACGGTAACCGACCAGCAACTCATCGAGACCATGAAATTCTTTGCCCAGCGGATGAAGATCGTGGTTGAACCGACAGGCTGTCTCGCGGCGGCGGCGGCCATGTCGGGCACCGTCCCCGTCCGGGGAAAAAGGGTGGGCATCATCATCAGCGGCGGGAATGTCGATCTTGGTCGTTTCGGCACATT
The DNA here is from genome assembly GCA_964505935.1 of uncultured Syntrophobacteraceae bacterium. Taxonomy (GTDB): domain Bacteria; phylum Desulfobacterota; class Syntrophobacteria; order Syntrophobacterales; family Syntrophobacteraceae; genus JADGQM01. The sequence goes on along the minus strand of CAZDKX010000293.1, from coordinate 187 downwards.
GATCCAGTAAATCTTCGAGGACGCTCCTCGCGGCAGGAAAGCCGCTTCCACGGAAAGGAAGCATTCCCTCCTCAGCGAGCAGGGATTTGAGCAACCTGAAGGCTGCGCAGCCAGGCCTGCGCGTCGGGCGGGATCGAGGTGAAGTGCACGAGGTAACGATGCCTTGCTTCGTCAACCGGGCGGATCA
>CAZDKX010000292.1:0-6161 GCA_964505935.1 uncultured Syntrophobacteraceae bacterium | reverse complement strand
TGATAGGCGAAGAGGTCAACAGCGCCCTTGGTCACGAAGGGGGCGACCGCCGTATTCAGGACGGCTTCCAGCAGGCTGATCCCGCCGCCGATGGCGGTTTCGAGCGCAATGATCAGGGCCCCCCAGAGGATTGACGTCGAGTAGATGCCCAGCTCCTTGCTTTTGGAAATCCCCTCGGCAAGGCGCTGAAAAGTCTCTTCCAGCCACCGTATGAGGCGGTCCTGTTCTTCCTTCGTCTGCTGTTGGATCTCTTTTTCCGTGAGCACAAGAGTGGGATCTCGCAACATTCCATAGAGCGCTGCAGTCTGATCCTGGGGCGAGAGCTTCTCCAGCACTGAACGATTGAAGCCTTCCACCGCAGCCTGAATCATGGAGAGATCCGCGCTGCGGAAGATCTCCACAAGGTCCTGCTCGGAGCCGGGCGGCTTGTCCTCGGGCAAGAGCCCGAGGAGGCGAAGCGGCGTGCGGATGATCTCGCCGATGAAACGCCTGGGGGTGGCGAGGAGGTCGTACTTGCTGAAGTGCTTCCTGATTTCGCGTTGAATATGGCTGCGGCTTTCCGTTACGAAGCGCTCCTCCTGCCTCGCCAGGAGGTTCTGGCAGGCCATCTCGGAGAACAGTTCGAGCTGCTCGGTCCATTTATGAGTGGCGGCGGCTTCCTGCTGCAAGAGATCCAGCAGCAGGGCGATGGTGCTTTTGGTTTCACCTGCCGCTCTTCGCCGCTCCTGCCGAATGAGCTCGGGCGTCTGAGCCTTGCTCAGTTGCTTGAGCACGGTTGCCCTGAAACGGGTGAAACCGGCAGACTCCGCAAATGCTGCCGGCGTGTTGGGGGCGAGATACGGCAGCATCCAGAAACGGTCGGAGCCGAGGTTCAGACCCTGCCCGCGAAGCCCTTCCAGCACTTCTTCGACCGTCAGCCCGTCTTCCGCCTTGTTCAGGAGGAGACAGTAAGGCTTTGCACCCACATGCAGGCGTGAGAGGAAGCGAAAAGGGACCTCGTCGGCGTATTTCTCCTGGCTGGCTACAAAAATGACCCTGTCCGCCAGCAGCTGAAGGTCTTCCACCATTCGCCGGTTCTTGAGTTCGAGGCTGTCAAGGTCCGGGGTGTCGACGATGACCAGATGGGACAGTTCCTCGCGATCATGATCGAGTACCAGCAGCCGACCCGGCATTCCCGAAAACCCTGAGGGGGGAACCTGATCGATGCTGACTCGTTCGATACCGGCCGGCGCAAAGGGAAAGCCCTGTTCGATGGGGGTGTTCCGGTGGGCATAGGCCAGAGGGCCGCTGGTCTTGGGTCGCTCGACCCCTGTTTCACTGAGCGGCTCACCGATAAGGGCGTTGAAGAGGGTGGACTTCCCCGTGCCCGTGCCGCCGATGAACACGACCCAGAGGAACTGCCTGCAGCGTTTGTAGGCGAGCGCCGCCAGCTGGACGGGAATCTGTGTGGCAAGGTCCCGGATCTTCGGCGCCGAAGGAGTCAGGCCGGGCCATTTCAGGCTCTTCCAGAAGGCGCTTTCAGCTTCTTTCATAACTTCTCAGCACTAAAAACCGCCGCCCGTGCGAAATTCACCGCCGCCGCCGAAGCTGCCCGAATCGCCTCCGGAGTCTCCAAAACCGCCTCCGGAGTCACCAAGGCCCCCGCCAAAACCACCCCAGTCATCGGAGGAGGGACCTTGCCGGTGGTGGTGGCGGCCAAGTTCCTGCCAGACCCTGTCCGAATTCATCAGGCCTCCCAACAGCTGGCCCAGCAGGGCGCCTAGGGCGAAGTCTCCGGGGAAGGATGAATTGGAGGCGTCGTAGCCGTTCTGGCGATAACGGCGCCGCAGTTCCTCCAATTCTTCCATATTCCGCTGCTGTTGCTGCAGATACTGGTTGATGGACTGGATTTCCTCCCCAATCCGGGCTTGCTGCTGCTGGAGCTGCTGCAATTTGGCGACGATGGCGTCGTCTTCCGGACGAGGGGTCGCGCGGGCTTTCCGCATGAGCTCGGAGAATTCCTCTCGCTGCAGGGCGGCCATCTGAAGGTCGATGACCTGTTTTGACAGCGGGGCCGTGCCGTCATTGAAACCGGCCAGCTGCTGTTGAAGCTGGCGAAAGCGCATCTCTTCCGCTTCGATTTGGGCATCGTGCTGCCTGAGCCGCTTTTCCGCATCCTGGGCATGAGTCTGAAGGCTGGCGATGCCGTCGGCGTCGGCAGCCTCCCGCTCCATGCTCTGCAGTGCCTGAGCCTCCAGCTGGGCCGTCTGCTGGGCTTGGGTAGCGTGCTCCCTGAGCCGCCGAGGCAGTTCCTGAAGCATGTGGTAGTTGGCGCGATTGCGCTGAAAGTCGATGTGTTTGGCCACCCAGTTGTCCAGTCGGCGGCCGAGCCACCCAGCTTGATAGTCCGGCGTCAGGAAGCGCCGCTTCCACAGGTACATGAACAGGCTGTCGGCTTCGTAGGGCTTGCCCTTTTCCAGCTGGTCCTTTTCGGCCTGGGAGGCTTTTTCCTCGGCCTGTTTGGCCACCGCCGCGGCCTGCTGGGCTCGTTGCTGCTGCTGACGGTAGGCATCGGTCTCGGTGATCCGCTTGCGGGTCTGTGCCACCTGCCGCTGCACGCCTTCGCCGGCTTCATCCCGCTGGCGTGCCAGTTCTTTTCTCTGTTCTTCGAGCTGCTGTTTCCGCAAGACGCTGGCTTTGACCTGTTCCTGCAGGTCCTGCCGGGCCTGTTTGAGTCTCTCCAATTGCTTGAGGATGGCCTGATCGGATTCATCCAGCCGGGACACAAGCTGGCTGATCTGGAGATGGTCCAGGCGCAGCCTGGCCAATTCCCGGTAGCGCTCAACGGTTTCCCCGTGCAGGGCGTTGAGCTGCCGCTGGAGCTCGTGCAGGCGCTGCCCGGCCTCCTCGTGCGTCGTCTGCGCCTGTTGCAGATGCTGGTTGATCAACTGCAGGTTATCTCTTCCCGATATCATGGGGTCGCTCTCCTACCACTGAGTGATCGCTCCGCCGGTGGTCGGCATCAGGTAACGCGGGTTCAGGTAGCCGCGCTCTTTGACGCCGAACCGGTTGTTCTGGATGATGCCGTCGTCGGTTTTGTCGCGGCGAATCCGTTCGAAGAGGTCGTCATCCACCCGCAGGCCCCATTGCGACACGCTCCGCGTCCTTCCGTCTTCCTCACTGGTAATCGGTACCGTCAGCCGCTCGCCTTTTGGGGTGACGGCTTCGACAAGCAGATAGTAGTTGCGGGTCCCGGGTTTGTTTGGAGGGTTTCGCCATACCCCGCTGGGAGCCCCCGGCCGGGACACGATCCGCAGGTCGTATTCCTGCACCACCCGTCCATAGAGCTCCTGGAGAGCGGCCGACCCCTTGCGGGCACCCTCGACGTCACCGCTGTTCAAGGCTGCCAGCGCATCGGAGTAGAGCTTCTCCACCTGTCGGCGGGCGGCGTCTTCCCGGCTTTCCGCCATCAGGCCCCGGTGCTCACCGGCAAGCTTGTCCCGCAATGCCGTGAGGGCGCCCACATCGGCTACCGCCGCATCGGCTTTGGCCAAGTGCGCGTTGACCTCGTTGAGCAACCCCGCCCGCTGTTCCAGCCGACGCTGGACGGCCTCACCTTCCCGGGTAAGCCGGTCAACGTCGAGGTCGGGTTTCAAGGGCAGCTTGTCGAAAGCCTGGATCCTGGTATCAGCTGCAGCCAGCTGCGTCCCGGCTTCGGCAAGGAGGCGTTTGGCCGCCACTTCCGCAGATTGGGAGGCCTTGTCGACAGCGTTCTGCAGGGTCTGGTTGAGGCTCCCCAGGCGCTGCCTGGCGATGGTGAGCTGATCCTGCTGCTGACTGATCCGGGTGTTGATATCCTGAGCCGCCTTTTCCCGTTGGCGTGCCTCCGGAGCAACAAAGGCAAACCGGTAGATGAGAAAAACCGCCACCAGGGATGCGGCCAGGCCCCCCGCAATTTTGGCCAGTCGCTTCCGGTTGACGTAAAGCTTGGCCAGCCACAGGGTCCCTCGGGGAGGGGGCGGCCGGTAGACGAACCGTTCCTCGCGCAGGGCCGCCACCCCCTCCGCAATGATCTTGTCGGTGACCTCCAGCCCCTGGGAAGCGTACATCCGCTTCACCTTCTCGAACAGGGCCTGGTCCCGTTCGTCGGATGCGAGTTCCCGTTCCACCAGTTGCTGCTCGTGACGTAGCGTGTCCACCACGTCCATGGCGAGCATCACTTCGTCGAGCTCGATTTTCTCGGGCTTTTCTTGATCAACCATGGGTCAAAGTTTCTCCGGCTTTGGTCAACTCCACCAGGCGGCGTTTGCCGGCTTCCACAGCCCGCCGGATCTCCTGCTCGTTGCGGGCACTGGAATCCCGCAATTCGTTGATCAGGGCGCGCGATTTTTCCTGGAAATTGATCACGGAATCCAGCAGCTTCTTAACGCTTTCGGCTTTCAACGTCGCGCCATAGCCAGCCCGGAGGGCATCTTCCTGGACCTTGCCTCCCACCTCGGCCAAGGTTTCGAGGCTCTGATTGATGCCTTCCTTCATGACTTCCAGGGTTCGCGTACTTTCATGCAGCCCCTGCAGACTGGTGAAGGAAGCATTCAGAGCAGTAAAAACGGTCTCATTGGTGCCGAAGAAGGTCACCGCCTGGGAATAGACCCGCTCCTTCACTTCATTGGACTGAACCAGCCGGGCCATGATCACTTCGGTTGTGTTGTAGTTGATGGACAGGTTTTCCGCCAGATCTTTGGCCACCTGATAGCGTTTGTCCTCCTCTTGGAGTTCCCGCAAGCGCTCATCCCGAGCCAGTTCAAGCTTGGCGATCACCACCTGGTCCTTGTCGGTATTCGTTTCCAGCGCTTTGGAAGCTTCTTCAAGCCGGGTCTTGGCCTCCTGCAGCTTGGCTTCCGCCTTCTTCAGGATTTCGTAGGCCAGCACCTGAGCTTCTTTCAAAGCACCGCGAAAGTCCCGGTAGCTTTCCAGGATGGTCAACTCCCGGTCGATCTGATCCCTGCTGTCGTGGGTCACCTCGTTGTAGGTCTGCTTGATCTTGTCGAAACGGCTGGGAATATCACCACGGGTGACTTTCATCCAAAAGTTCCCCATGCGTTCCATGGTATCGATCTTGCCGTCTTCCAGTTGCTTGACCATATTCTGGGCGTCATCCCGGATGCTGTTGAAGGCGGCGGCAATCTTTTCGTAGCGCTCGCCCACCTCCATGGCCGAAACCTGCTCCCGCACCACTTCGTTGAAGACCGTCGTATGATTCAAGGTGCGGGCAATGGCGACGGCCTTCTCTTCGTCCAGGTCGCTGATCTTCTGGATCATGGCCACCACCGGCGTTTCGTCCGGCTTCTCGGGCATGAGCCCCAGGTCACGCAGTTTGGTTACCGCCTTATCGAGGTAATTGAGAGGCATGGCAATCAAGTCGGTACTGGTCATGGTTCTGCTCCCTTCTCATCTGGGTTTTGCTTCATATCGGGGGGGCCGATGGTTCTCGGCGATAACGCGCACAGAAACCCCGTCTTTCCAGGCAATGACGGCGCACAAAGGAAAGGAGCGAGGCGAAGGAGTACCAGCTTGAGGCCGTTGCCGCAACCGGCTGAGGCAGAAAGGGGTCTTGGGAAAAACCTTACCGCGCAATAGTGCTGGAGAAATAGAAGTCCTCCGCCGCTCTGTCATGCCGGCGAACTCCGGCTCCCAAGCTGTGCTCCCGAATTCCCATCACACCTTGCCCCCGCGGGGAGCAGACTGGGGGACCGTGGAAATGACACCTGGGGATAATAGCCGGTTTGTTCCAGCGAATGGTCTCAGGCACTCTCGGGCGGAGACTCGGCGTCGGCGACCGCGACCGGATCAGGCAGATACCCTTCTCCACTCTTAAAGGTCCCGAGCTTGGCATGTTTGCTGTCGATAACCTCATACGTCTGCCCATCAATTCTGCGGAGTTGCCAGCCTTTATCCGTGCAGATTTCTTTCTTGAAGTCCCAGTATCCCATTCCTTTGGTGCCTTCCATGACAACAGGTTCGGTGCCACCGGTCTCGGGTTTCTTCTCGTCAGCTCCCATGAGTATCCTTTCTCTTTGAGTTGTGGTTATCAAATGGATGAACAAACTCCAAGCAGATTACACCAAAATCGACCTCAAAGAAAATGATAATGCTCTGGTGGGGAGATCCGGAAACGGCAGGAG
>CAZDKX010000291.1:0-6237 GCA_964505935.1 uncultured Syntrophobacteraceae bacterium | reverse complement strand
TGGTTTGAAAAAGGCTGAAATGAGTGTCAGTTAATTTTGGACAGCCTCTAAGAGCCAAGAGCTAACAGCCAATAGGGGGGAGTTGGATGAAAAAGGTGGAGGCGGTGATCAAGCCGTTCAAGCTGGATGATGTCAAAGAAAGACTCGCTGAACTGGGTATCAAGGGTATGACGGTCACCGAGGTGCGGGGTTTCGGACGCCAGAAGGGGCACACCGAGATTTACCGGGGGGCCGAATACGTGGTGGACTTCCTGCCGAAGATCAAGATCGAGGTTGCGGTTTCCGACAACCAGGTAACGGAAGTGGTGGATGCCATTCGCAAGGCAGCGCATACGGGCAAGATAGGAGATGGAAAAATCTTCGTCCTCCCGATCGAAGAAGTCGTCCGCATCCGAACGGGGGAGATGGGAGAGCAGGCCCTTTGAGGGTGGTGGATAGTGGACAGTGAACAGTGGTTAGTGAAAAGGGGCTGACCGACAGGTGTTGTCTGCTCGTACCTTACAGCCAACATCTAACATCTATGATCCATGAGCTAAAAGCCAAGAGCCAACCGATGGCCCAAAAGAGTTTTTCCAGTCTGCTTCGCAAGCTGAACGATCTTCGCCAGTCCTTTCTGGAGATGTCGCGCAACGACGTTCCCGGGTTGCTGGCGGCGCGCACTTATGCTCAGGGGTGCCTGAAGCAGTTGAGTGGGGCCTTCAGGAGCGGAGCGGCCCCCGAGGAGGGCTGGTGTCTGGTGGCCGTTGGCGGTTTTGGTCGGGGGGAGCTGAGCTTTGCCTCCGATCTGGATCTCCTTTTTCTTTATCAGAACCGACTCTTGCCATCCCTCCAGGAGATAATCCGCGAGTTGACTTATGGCCTTTGGGATGGTGGCTTCGAGGTGGGGCATGCCACGGCGTCGCTTTCCGAAGCCAGGCGCCTGGTGCAGGAGGATTTTTCGATCCTAACCAGCCACCTGGAAGCGGGCTTCGTGGCGGGCGATGAAAAACTCTACCATAGCTGGCGCCAGTCTTTCCTGGGGAGCTTCGGTTCCCAGCGTCGGCGGCGATTTCTGCAGCATCTGGTGAACTACCGGGAGGAGCGGCTCCGCCAGTACGGTGAGACCAGCTACCTGCTCGAGCCGCATATCAAAGAGGGGGTGGGGGGCCTGAGAGATCTGCAGATCATTCGCTGGGCCGGTGCCGTCTTTCTCCGGGATACCGACCTCAACGCCATGCTGGAGCACGACTGGCTGGCACGCCAGGAGACGCTGTGGCTCGAACAGGCCTATGATTTCCTGTGGCGTGTGCGCCTCCAGGTCCATCAGCTCACCGGTCGTCGCCAGGATCAACTCCTGTTTTCCGAACAGGAACTGGTGGCCGGGCGACTGGGCTATGCGGACAGTCAACAGGGCCTGGCGGTGGAGGGTTTCATGCGCCTCTACTACCGGCATACGGCAAGGATTCGGCGGACCGCCACCTTCTTTCTCGATCGTCTGAGGGAGGCTCAGAGAAAGCTTCCGAGAATCCGCATCCGGCGCCGGGTCCTGCCGGGTCCCTTTCTGCTGGACGGCCGGCATTTGCATTTTCTCGAGCCCCAATGGCTGAGCAAAGATCCTCGGCTGCTCATGCAGTTCTTCTGGCAGGCGGCACAAAGTGATGCCCACTTCCATCATCAGGCAGGCGGGATGATTCGTGAGAATCTGGGGGCTTTTGGTGAATCTGCCAGGAGGGACCCGCGGGTTGTTGAGCAGTTCTTCGACATCCTGCTGCACTCCGAGCAGGCCTTTCGGGTCCTCCAGGTGATGCTCGAGACCGGCTTTCTCGAGGCCTTTGTGCCGGAATTTGTGCCCGTGCGCTTCCGCGTCCAGCATGACGTGTACCACCTCTATACCGTGGACGAACACCTGCTGCGGACCGTCCGTCAGTTGCACCGGATGGAGCAGAACCAAGACCCTCGCCTCGGCGATCTCGGCTGGAGTGCGCTCTTTGCGGGACTCCGGCACCGGCGTATCCTTTTCCTTGCCGGCTTGTTGCATGACATCGGGAAAGGGGAGGGGAAGAATCATGCGCTTCGGGGGGTCCCGCTGGTGCGGGAAATCGGGGAGCGTCTTGGTCTGGATCCCGAGGAGACAGCCCTGCTCGCTTTTCTGGTGGAGCACCATCTGCTCCTCGCCGAGACCGCCCTCAAGCGTGACCTCATGGATGAAAAACCGATCCTCCACTGTGCCGTCACCATCGGCGATCGGGAACGTCTGAAGATGCTCCTGCTGCTGACGGTCGCCGATTCTCTGGCCACCGGTCCGGGGGCCTGGAGTGCGTGGAAGGCCTCACTCCTGGGGCAGCTCTATGACAAGGTCGACCGGGTCCTGGCCCGGGGGAGCTGGCAGGGGGAAAACCTGCAGGTACGTTCCCAGGAGGTCCATAAAGCGGTGCTGGAGCTGGCAGGAGCCGATCTGGACCGGGAAAGGATCGTGCGTTGGCTGGATCGGCTTTCCTTTCGCTATCTCCTCTCTCAGCCACCGGAAGCCATGGTGCAGCATTACCAGATGGAAAAGGACCTGGATGGCCGTCCTCTGCTGCTCAAAACCCGTCAGATGGATGGCGAAATGTGGCAGCTGACCGTGGCTACGCGTGACCGGCCGGGGCTTTTTGCGATCATTACCGGGGTCCTCTGGCTGCGTGGCTTGAACATTCTTTCAGCGGACATCTTCACCCGGGAATCAGGGGTGGCCCTTGACGTCCTCCTCGTTGAACGCCTTCCCGACCCCCTTCATGCCGGGGAATTGTGGGAAAAGATCGAACATGATCTCACCTGCGCCCTGACCGATCGGTCTTATCTGGATGAACTGCTGGCCGACCGCCGCAGGCCCTCCCTGCTTCAACCAAAGTGCCTGCCGCGAAAGGACGATAACGTAGTGATCGATGAGGAGGAGTCGGATTTTTATACCATTATCGAAGTCTATACCTGGGATCGCCCGGGCCTCCTGCATGCCATCACCCATACGCTCTATGAACTGGGCGTTTCCATTCAACTGGCGAAGATTTCCACCCCGGGTGCTCAGGTTGCCGACATCTTCTATGTGACTGACATGAGCGGGAACAAGTTGATGCTGCCCGAACTTCACAAGGACCTTCGTGCGCGCTTGACCGACTGTCTGGCTGCTGCCTGCTAGAGAAACCCGCTTTTCGGGTTTCTCCCATGACCCTCCGGATTTGGCGACGGTCAGGTGGTTTTCTGATAGACCATTGTCTGATAAAAGTGTAATGGTGGGCTGTCGCCCAAATGGCGCGAGCATGCTCTTCGAGGAGTGGGGAAGGGGCTGGCCGTTGGCTGACGGAGTTGCGGGAGATATATAGAGCTACGTCTGGTTATACTGATTCCTGAGCGATGATGGAGGATAGCGGTCTGCACCATGAATGAGGATGTGTCCTACCCCCCTCGAAACATACTGGTAGTAGATGATGAGCAGGCGATTTGCGACATCCTTTCTGAAGCGCTGAAACACCTGGGTCACCGTGTGGAGACGGCCAGGGACGGCGTGGAAGCCATCCAGAAAATTGAAGAAGGAGATTTCAGCATTGTCATCACGGACATGATGATGCCGCGCATGGATGGCATGGAGCTCATCGAATACCTCGTGAAGAACCGCAAGGGAGTTGATATCATTGCCATCACCGGCCATACCATGAGCTATCAGTATACCGATGTCATCGCCGCCGGGGCGGCTGACTTCATTGCCAAGCCCTTCACCATCAATGAGTTGGAAGCCAAGTTGAAGCGCATCTTCCGCGAACGGCACCTCCTCGAAGAGCTCGAGCGTCTTGCCGTCAAGGATCCGCTGACCGGCTTGTACAACCGGCGCCTGTTTGAAAAGACCGCCCGCAAGGAAGCCATCAGAGCGGCTCGCTATCACCACCCGCTTTGCCTTTTCTTTTTCGATATCGATAACTTCAAGACATACAACGACCTTCATGGCCACCAGGCAGGCGATCGAGTGCTCATCGCCCTGGCGCAACTGCTGACGACCACCGTCAGACATAATGTTGACACGGCCTATCGTTTTGGCGGCGATGAATTCACCCTGCTTTTGCCGCACCTTACCAGCGCTGCCGCGCTGAAGGTTGCCGCCCGGATCCTCGAAGCCTACCGCCAACTAAAGTTGGAGCCCACGACCCTTTCCATCGGCATAGCGCACTTTCTCAGCAAGACCGGCAAGGTCGCTGAGGATATCGAAGACATGGTGCAGCGATCCGACCGGGCCCTGTTCTACGCTAAACACAATCTGGGTGGCAATCGCGCCCATTTTGACGAAGAATCCACGCTTATCGCCTCCCTATAGGGTGTTTTTTCCCTTTTTTTTTCTTTCATTCGTATCTTTCTTCATCAATCTTTTTTGTGTTTCTTCTTGACACTCCAAAACCTCTCCTTTATATAAGGCTCACTCCGACGGGGGGCGACTGCCGCTGCTAAGCGGTGGAGAACTCTAAAAAAATATAGGTAAACGGCACTCGAACCCGGGGGCGCTTTTGAGATGGCACCGGTACTCCAAGCTGTTGGAGCGACACTGAGACGAGAAGTAATGGCTTGCAAGGACCAGGTCTTCAAAAGGAAGGAGATAGCTGCCATGGGTGCAGTCAAACCTGAATTTGGCTTTGGGGTTCATCTGATGATGGATGGCTATGGCTGTGACCGGGTTTCACTCGAGGATATGAGCCTGATCTATAATTTTCTCGATGATTATCCTGCCGCAATGAACATGACGAAGATCATGCCTCCGTATGTGTTTCGCTATCATGGATCGGTTCCTGACGATTGGGGGATTTCGGGGTTTGTGCTGATTGCCGAGAGTCACATCAGCATCCACACCTTTCCGGAGAAGCGTTACCTGAGTCTTGATATGTTTTCCTGCAAGCCGTTCGATACCCAGCAGGCAGCGGTGACGATAAAGGATTATTTCAATATCCAGAAATATGAAATGAAAGTCCTGGACCGGGGTCAGGAGTTTCCGAACAGTATTCGGGCCTCGGCCCAGGTGGTCCGCATGGATCGGATGTTGCTGCAACGATCACGATAAGGTTCACCCATGAGTCATCTTAAAAAGATGGGGTCCAGGTTCCTGGCGAATCTGGGACCCCATTCTGCTTTTCTGGGGCAACGTTCCACGGAGGACCTGTTTGCCAACGCGCGCGCTGTGATCGTGCCGGTGCCCTACGACGGCACGACAACCTACCGTTCGGGCACGCGCGAAGGCCCGCGGGCGATCCTGCTCGCGTCGCGTGAACTTGAGCTCTTTGATGAGGAAACGGGCACCGAAGCTTATCGCCAGGGTATTGCCACCCTTGATGAGCTGGCGGTCACGGTCTCATCGCCCAAAGACATGGTGGGACTGGTGCGGGAAGTTGGTGAGGAGCTTTTCGAACAGCACAAGATGCCGGTATTGCTGGGAGGCGAACACCTCCTCTCCCTGGGGATGATCGAAGCCGCGGCAGCACACTATCCCGGGCTGACGGTCCTGCATCTCGACGCCCATGCCGATTTGCGCGAGGAGTATCAGGGAAGCAGCTACAGTAATGCCTGTGTGATGCGGCATGTGGTACGCACTGTGCCGATCGTTCAGGTGGGCATCCGGGCCCTCAGCAAAGAAGAGGACGAGTTCATTCAGAGTCACCACATCCCCTGTTACTTTGCCTACCGGTTGCAGCAGGAACCGGCACTGTGGGATGCGGTGCTGAAGGACCTGGAGGGATTCGTCTACCTCAGCATTGATCTGGACGTCTTTGACCCGTCGATCATGCCTGCCGTCGGTACGCCGGAGCCGGGCGGGTTGGGATGGTATGACGTGCTGAGGCTCTGCCGGCGGGTAACGCAACAATGCACCATCATCGGCTTTGACGTCATGGAATTGCTCCCCATACCTCAGAGTGTGGCTCCGGACGTGCTTGCTGCGCGACTCCTCTATAAGCTTCTCTCCTATATTTTTATGGACAAGGCTCATGCCTCTTGATAAATACGAAGACAAGCGGGAAGTGTTGCCAAGGGGCTGATGAGCGATTGCCTGGGTTAACGATCACGAAGGAAAGAGGGCGGATTGGAAGAGGAGTCAGCCAAAGGATTTCGACATTGGCTCAAAATGTGCCTTCGCCGCCTCGCCAAGGTGGATGAAACCGAGAGTATCGAAAAAGAAATCCAACAGCTGATCGATGAAGGGGAGCAGCAGGGGCTGATATCGGAAGACGAAGGGGAGATGATCCAGGG
>CAZDKX010000290.1:0-6338 GCA_964505935.1 uncultured Syntrophobacteraceae bacterium | reverse complement strand
CGGTTCCAGGCGATCACCCGGCCCTCGCGGTCGATGACAAAGGTCGGGTCGGGCAGGAGATTGATGATCTGCCGGGATTTCGCCTCGCTTTCCTGCAACGCCATCTCGGCCTGCTTCTGCGTGGTAATGTCTCTTCCGACCGCCTGAATCTCCAGCAGGTTCCCCGCGTCATCAAAAATACCGTGATCGATCCATTGCATCCAGCGGACCTCACCGCCGGCGTCCACCACCCGATGCTCAATCTGAGCAACGGGGTTGGAGGTGCTGAGCGAGGCGAGATGAGCCCCCAGTCTTTGCTGGTCGTCCGGGGGTACGTGATGCCGGAACCCTTCCCGGAGCAGCTTCTCCCGGTCCTCACCAAAGTAGCGGCAGTAAGCTTCGTTCACAAACTTCAGCGAATGGTCCGGGGAAAAGCGAGTGATCAGCTCGGACTGATCTTCCACGATGGCCCGGTAGCGTGCTTCGCTGGCCCGCAGGGCCGCTTCGGCCTCTTCTCGCCTGGCTTCCTCCTTGATGATCACCAGGGCCCTCATCAGGTAGTGGAAACCCACCGCCCCCAGGACCAGCAGCGCGATCATGGTCAGAAACCAGCGGTTGCGGAACCCTTCGATGCCGGCAAGCACCTCCCGTTCCGGAGTGGCCACGGCAATCGACCAGAACGTGTCGGCGAAAGGGATGGCCATATAAACAGCATGTTTCGTTTCCTGTTCCACCCTTTCGCCATAAACGTGGTCGTACCGGTAGGTTACCGTGCCGGTATGGCCTTTGAGCATTTCCTCGACCATGATCAGGATCGAGGGATAGTCCCGGTAGTTTTCGGCTGCGGCATTGCCGACATGTCCCGGCTCCAGGCAATAGAGCTCGATGCCGTCTTTATTGATCAATACCGCGTAGCCGTGGTCGCCAATCTTGATGTCATCAAGAAACTTCCTGGCCAGATAGCTGAAAGGCACTGAGATGCCAAGCGTTCCCCGGTAGACTTCGCCCTCGAAAACGGGGACCTGGCAGACCACGGTTTGAGATCGCAGCATGGAAGTAAACCCGTCACCAATGAACGGCTGGTGAGTTTGCCTCACCTGTTCGATGGAATCGCGCCAGGCAGGATCGACCCCGAGAGCCCCGATACTCTGAGGAGAAACATGGATGATCGTACCCTTCTCATCAGCCCGGCCAACCGTAAGGTTCTGTTCCCAATGGGTGAAGTGGTAGAACCCAAGCAACGCTTTGCCTTGATCATCCAATCTGATGATGTGCTCGCTCAAGGCGAAACTCTTGAGCTGATTCAAATGACCCTGAAAGAAATCCTGAATGCTGCGCGCACTCTGCCGAGCAAGGGTCATTTGCCGCTCGTTGAGCTCGTGGATGGCCTTTTCCTTAACCGTGTCGTAGGACACAAAGAAGGAATAGCCGCACAGGACGATGAGCATCATCAAGAAGAGGGCCGGCTTGCCGTATCTCATGGTGCCCCTCGCAAAAACTCAGACATGGTTCCTCAGCTGAAGTTCCAGGGGGTGAGGATTGAGGTAGTACTGAAGCTTCAAATAGGGCTGATCGTATTTGCGCACATAGTGGTTGATCAGGGTAACCGGCACAATGAGCGGGACATGACCCCGGTGATAATAGTCGATCACTTCGAGCAGTTCCTGCTTTTCGTCCGCGGAAAGGTTTTTCTTGAAATACCCCATCAAATGCTGCAGGACATTGACGTGCTTCTTGACCGTGGCCCGCAGCTTCAGCGCTTCCATCAACAGCCCCTGGTACTGATCATAAAGCGCGCTTCCGGGGAGGTCTTTGGCTGCGGCCACCAACCTGCCGATGAGGGTGTGCTGTTTAGGGCTGTGAGCCATGATGAGCAGCTTGTGGCGCGTGTGAAACTCCACGAGTCGGCTCAGTTTGCCGCCCTGCTCCATCATTTCCCGCCATCGCTTGAGCACAAAAATCCGCTCAATAAAGCCCTCCCGCAACGCCGGATCATGCAACCGGCCTTCCTCCTCCACCGGAACGGACGGGAAGTGGCGCATGAAAATCCCCGCAAAGACGCCCGTTCCCGTCTTTCGCGGCATGCCGTTCCGATCATAAATCTTGACCCGTTCCATCCCGGAACTGGGAGAGTTGCTTTTGAAAATGAACCCGCAAAGCCCCTCCTGTTCCAACTCCATCACCCGCTGATGAGCCCAGTTCAGCATCTGGTCGGTTACGTCGCGTTTCGTGCGGGTGGTGATCAACCGGGGCGCCTCCGGGTCGCCCTCCAGATGCATGGCTTCCCGCGGGACCCCAAGCCCGCATTCGACCTCGGGGCAGACCGGAACGTATTCGACATACGCCCCCAGCGTGTCCCGGAGAAACCGGTCCAGCTTATGCCCGCCGTCATAACGGACCGCATCCCCCAGCAGGCACCTGCTGATGCCAAGCCTGACCTTTTCCATGGTTCGATCCTCCTATAACCTTATATTTCAGGAAGGAAGCCGGGAAGCTGCCATCAGAACATGGGCAGGTAGCGTTCGATCTCGTAGTTGCTCACCTGGATCCGGTACATCTCCCATTCGATCTTCTTGTTTTCGATGAATTTATGAAAGATGTGCTCGCCGATGGTTTCCCGGACCAGGTCGCTCTTTTCACACTCGAGAATGGCCTGGTAGAGGCTGCCGGGCAGGGATCGAATGCTCCTCGCCGAGCGCTCGGCCTCCGTCATGCTGTAGATATCCTCCTCGAAAGGCGCCGGCAACTCGAGGGCGTTTTCGATCCCATCCAGCCCCGCCGCCAGCATCACGGCGAAGGCCAGATAAGGATTGCAGGCCGGGTCGGGGGCCCGATATTCGATGCGGGTGGCTTTTTCTTTACCCGGCTTATACATGGGGACGCGCACCATCGTCGAACGATTGCGACGGGCCCACGAGATGTAGACCGGTGCTTCATAGCCTGGAACAAGGCGCTTATAGGAGTTGACCCACTGGTTGGTGATGGCCACGATGTCGCACGCGTGCCGCAGGAGCCCCGCAATGTAGCACTTGGCCACTCTCGAAAGATGAAAGGGGTCTCCGGCGTCAAAAAACGCGTTCTTTTCCCCCCGGAAAAGTGACTGATGCACGTGCATGCCGCTGCCATTGCAGCCGAACATGGGTTTGGGCATAAAGGTGGCATACACCCCATGCTGTTTGGCAATCTCTTTTACGGCGATCCGATAGGTCTGAGTATTATCGGCCATGCGCAGGGCCTCGTCGTAGCGCAGGTCGATTTCGTGCTGACTGGGGGCCACTTCATGGTGACTGTATTCAACATGAATGCCCATCTCCTGCAGGGCAAAGATGGTGCTGCGCCGCAGATCACTGCCTCGATCCAGCGGACTCAGGTCAAAATAGCCCCCTCGGTCCAGAATCTCAGGGGCCCCGTCGGACTTGAAGTAGAAGTATTCCAATTCGGGCCCCACGTAGAACGTGTAGCCTTTGTCGGCCACCTTCTTCAACATGCGCTTGAGCACGTAGCGAGGGTCCCCCTCATAGGGTGTGCCATCCGGGTTCAAGATGTCGCAGAAGACCCGTCCCACCGGCTTGTCCCGCGGCCTCCAGGGCAGCAGCTGAAAAGTCGCCGGATCGGGCCGGGCAACCATGTCACTCTCTTCAATGCGAGCAAAGCCCTCGATCGAGGAGCCATCAAACCCCATTCCTTCGCTGAAGGCGAGGGGCAGCTCCCCCAGGGTGGCCGAAAAGCTCTTCAACTGCCCCAATACATCCGTGAACCAGAACTGAATCGACGACACATCATGCTCATTTGCCGCCTTCAATACGTCCTCGGCCGTCTCACAGCAAAACATTCGCTTCCCCTCCTATGGAAATGAATCCAGCCAATGATCGCACCTCATTCCTGCCCCTTCTCCTCCGTCAGCTCTACGAGCACCAGGGCCATCTCCCGGCTCAGCTTTCCCAGAACGCGACTCTGGGCGGCCACCAGGGCCTCATAAGAAGGCCCTCCCGCCGGCTCGATGATGGTTGAGCGTTTCACGCGCAGCACCTTCCTCCCCTTCTTCCCGACAATCGACCACTGCGCCTCCAACACGGCCTTCTCTCCAAGCGTGCCGTCGAAGCGGTAACAATCGAGCAAAATCTGGTAGGTCACGTCAAAGGAAGCGGGCCAGGGATATTGAACCACCCTGTCAGTACCCAGCAGGAATGACAGCTCCTCGACCAGGATGCGGGATACATTGCTTGCAAGAGGTCCGGCCCAGCGGTCGAACTCCGCCAGATACACCAAATTCTGCTGAGTGCGGGTGACAATCTGAGGTCGATCCAGGTAATCGGGAAAGGTAACCGGTCCAAGACCAACCGATATGGCTGGATCGAGGGTACCGACCCGCTCCGGAGCATGCGCCCCGGACACCGACTCCAACATGTAAAACCTCGATGACTGGGTAGTGCCACAACCGGCCAGCGTCGAGAAAAGTACCCCTGTCACCCACACTACCAGCCGGAAAGCCCGTCGCCCTCTCATTTCGGTTTCCCCCCATACTCACCTTTGCCGTGCAGCAGCGCTTCAGGGTGCCTTTCCAGGTAGTCCGCCAGGCTTCGGATCGAGCGAGCCGCAGCAGACAATTCCCTGAGCGCGCCATAAAGTTCATGCCGTATGCCAGATTCCTCGCTGACCATCCCCTCGAGGCCGTCGAGCGTCGTATCGGCCTTCTTCACGGCACTTTCCGCGATCTTCAGGACGCTGCCGAGGCTTGTGGCAACCCTGCCCGCGTGACCATTGACATCGTGAACCATTTCCCTGGTGCCTTTGGCCGCCTCCCGGATGTCAGCCACCAGGGGATTGATCTGGGTCCGCACGTCATGCAGCAGTCCATGGGCTTCGCCCAGGGTTGCCTCAAGCTTGCCCAGGATCGGGCCGGCCCGCTCGCGCACCTCCTCCATGGTGCCTCGAGCCTCCTTCATGGTCTGACTGAGCGACACCATCACATCTTCCATTTCCGGCGAATTAATCCATCGTTCAACGCCCCGCAGCACCTTGTTCGCTTTGGAAGCCAGCTCATAGATGGGCAGCTTTTCGACCGTTTTGGAGAGCACCTCGAGGCTTGAAGGGATCGTGGGGATTTCCTTATACCCCGTTTCTATCTTGACGAAGCGGGCCGGCTTGTTGGGGAAGAAATCCAGGTTCACGAAGAGCTGGCCGGTGACCAGGCTCTGCATGTCAAGCTGAGCCCGCAAGCCCTTTTCCACCAGGACCTCGATGAGGGTCTCACCTTCGTGCTCTTCGGCAAACTTGTCAAGCCGCAGGCCCTTCATCTCGGTCAGGCGATCGGGATCGATCTCGATGAACACGGGCGTGTAGGGTGATAAGTCCCGGGCGTCCAGCAGCACCTTGACCTCGGTGACCGTGCCCACCCTGACCCCCCTGAAGGCAACCGGTGCCCCTTTGTTCAGACCCTGCATCGAACCTTCGAAAAAAAGTACAAAAGGCTTGGTCTCCTTGAAAAACTCTCCTCCGCCAAACACAAATATGCCGGCAACCACCAGGACGACCGCCCCGACCACAAAAGCGCCAATAGCTTTAGTATTTGCCTGTTTACTCATGCTCATGCATTATCCCAGTGCCTTGCATCTGAAGCAAAAGCGCCATACGACCCCACTAGATCGACTCGGTTCTGAAAACCGAGTCAGTTTTCGCCTCGGCGTCGCTCTTCATCCTGCTGTCGCCTTTCGCTTCCCCGCGGGTGAGAAACTCACGAACCACGGGATGCTCACATTCGGCCAACAGCCTGTGAGGGTCCCCGGAAGCGATCATGGTGCGCGTATCGGCATCCAGGAACACGGAATTGTTGCCGATGGCAAAAATGCTTGCCAGCTCGTGGGTGACGACGACGATGGTAGCGCCAAGGCTGTCCCGGAGTTCGACAATGAGGTCGTCCAGGCGCCGGGCGCTGATCGGATCCAGGCCCGCCGACGGTTCATCAAAAAACAGGATATCCGGGTCCAACGCCATGGCACGCGCCAGCCCCGCCCGCTTCCGCATGCCTCCGCTGATTTCGGAAGGATAAAAGTCTTCAAAACCCGCCAGCCCCACCAGCGCCAGTTTGAGGCCCACCAGAGCCTTGATCTCATCACCACCCAAAGTCGTATACTGCGTCAACGGCAGGGCGACATTTTCGGCCAGCGTCATCGAGCTCCATAGCGCACCACTCTGGTATAAAATGCCGAACCGCCGCATCAACCGGGTTCGAACCTCGGCTTCCGCCTCCCAGAAACTGGTGCCCTCATACCACACCTGCCCCCTGGCCGGCTCCTTCAAGCCCACCAGATGCCGCAACAACGTGCTCTTGCCGCACCCGCTCCCCCCCATGATGATGA
>CAZDKX010000289.1:0-6379 GCA_964505935.1 uncultured Syntrophobacteraceae bacterium | reverse complement strand
TTGCGGAGAAAGTGGACCAGACGATCATCTCTTCCCGTCAGTTCGTCCACATCGGTGGAGACCGTCCGCAGCTGGCCTTCAGCCCCGATCTGGTTGAAATAAACCGGAAACAGCTTGGCCAGCTGCTTGACCAGGTTGTAGGAAGGGCGCATAGGAGAATGGAGCAGCTGGCTGACATCTCGCTGGAACAGATCGGTGTCGCGAATGTAGATGCCACCGAGGGACAGGTTGACAATGAGAGCAGAGAGCAGGAGTTTGGTGCGCATCGGATTCTTGTTGATGATGTCGAGCCAGATGCGCACATTGGGCAGGTGGGCCGGGTTCATCTCGATTTGCCAGTGCTGGCTGACACTGCCCAGTTGCGGGGTCTGAAACCCCAGCCGGATCAACCGCTTGAGGAAGAAGGAGATGAACGGTTTGTTCTCTGTCTGCACCACCTCCAGGCCAATGGTTCTGAGGATCTGCAGGGCCGCCTCCGGGTAGGTCTGCATGCAGCCTTCAATCACATCGAAAATCCTGCCCAGAAAAAACTCCAGACTGGCAACGGATTCTTCGCGGATCCATTTGCCGATATCGAAATTGATCTCCCGTAACGTCTCCTCATGAATCGCTTCGAGGCCCCTGGTTTCCATGATCTTGAGGCGCATGAGGGTATCCAGGTGAGCGGGCTGCTCGGGGTCCTCATAGGCTTTCAGTTCTTCGGGAAACTTCATGTAGAGCCGCACCATTTCATTGAAATCGGGCAGTTCGGCCAGCCTGAGGACAGCCTTTCGATGATCGGTTTCCGGTTCGACTTCCGTTTTCATGATTTCCAGATAATACCGATAGTGTTCATGGCTGAGAGGATAGCAGACCGAGGACCAGGGTCGGTTGGAATGCAGCAAACCTTCCTGCTGAGCAACCCATTGGCAGGGATCATCCTTGAGCAGCCAGAAGCGGAAAGTATCCTTCTGCACTCGCTCCAGGAGGGCCCGAAGTTCAACGAACGAGGTCTGCTCGGACCACACCAGGAGAAGCTTTGCCGCGAGCCGTCGCGGAGCATAGAAGCTCTTCATGAGGTTCATAAAAGAAACTTCACGCAGCTCGCTGAGCTGCAGCAAGGAATACCGTGGGATCCCTTCATGGAGGCCGCCATGGGTCCTGACCGCCTGATCCATTTTGCGCAGGGACATCCCTTCCGGAACCGGCCGGGCAATTTCCTCCGGCACTTCGTCCACCAGTTTGGTCCAGAAGCCGATCAGATAATCGGCGGCATGACTGCGGACCTCAGCACGTTCCGATCTTCGCAGGGCCTCGAAGAAGATCTGCGAAAGCAGGAAGACGACACTGCCGTTGAGGGGGTGGCGGCTGTACAATCGTAGATTGGTGTTCGCATAACGCCACGCTTCCTGAACCACAAACTGCCAGTTGCGATACTGATGATGATACTCGCGCAGTAGTTCTCTCGCCTGCTGTTGCTTGCCGGCATACCCCCTCACGGCTTCCTCGAGGATCGTGGAGAACTCCGGGATTGTTACCTCGACCTTGGTCAGGTCCAAATTTTTTGTCAGGGCATCCGATTGCACCACAGCAAAAGTCTGCAATTCGGTCATCTGAAATTCCGCCTCACTACTCGTAGAGGTTCATATCAACGCAGGAAAGGAGCGTTTCCTCGGATTCTCCGCCGAGACACGGGTCATGCCCGACCGCGACGGAGGAATCATCTGCCTTCAATTCCATGAGGACAGCCGGCTCGCGCACCCCCCCATAGTAATCCGGCCTTTGCCCTACAGCCACGAAGCCAAGGCTGGCGTACAGGTGCTGAGCTGCCAGATTACTGGCACGGACCTCCAGCACGGCCCTGCGCGCCTTTCTTCCTGCGCCAAAGTGCAGGCAATCCAGCATGAGAGCTCTGCCGATGCTTTGCCGCCGGTAGGCCTCATGGACCGCAACATTCAGGATCTGAATCTCATCGGCTACCAGCCAGAAGCACATGAAGCCGGCCACAATTTCTCCGTGTTCTTCCTGCACCCGCGCCACCTGCAGAAAGGAATGTGGCCTGAGCAGCTCCTCCAGGAAGGATTCCCGGGTCCAGGGTTCCGGATTGCTGATCTGTTCGATCGCCACCACCTCCGGGATGTCGGCGGCCAGCAACTCGGTGATCCGCAACGCGCCGGTGACTGACTTCAGTTGGGCCAGAGTTTTCATTCTGCAAGCCGGATCTTGATCATATTCTCGTCCTGGCGCATGATCCGCCAAAGCCCCCAAAAGAGCGGAGGGATCTTTCAGGGGGTTTTTCGAGAACGGGCCAACACTTCACTGGCCAGAGAAATATGGCGCTGACCATACTCTTTCACCATTGCCGCCACTTTTTCCAGGGGATGATCCTTCCTGCACCCGGCAAGTTTGATCAACATGGGCAGGTTCATGCCCGAAACGACCTCAACCTTGGGCCCGAGCAGAGCAAGACTGATATTCGCCGGCGTTCCCCCGAAAAGATCCGTCAGGACCAGGACTCCTTTTCCCCGGTCAACTTCCTTGATCGCCTCGCGCAATTCTTTTACCATCTCTTCCACCGGCTGACTGGCCTGGAAAGAGAGGGCCCTGCAGGCCTGGAGGGAGCCCGTGATCAGTTCCGTGGCCCGTACCATTTCTTCCGCCACCCGACAGTGAGAGACCGCCACCACGCCAATGATTTCTTTCTCGTTCTCTTTCGTCATGGGGGCCCGCTACTCCAAATGGATATCCCGATGGAAAACCGTTGCGAGATAATGATTTTTTTGAAGCTCCTTGCCAATCAGATTGGCAAGGACCACGGATCGATGTTTTCCACCGGTACAGCCGATGGCGATGGTCAAATAGCGCTTCCCTTCCTGAATATACAAGGGAATCAGCGGCAACATGAGTTGGGTATAAGCATCAATGAATTCTCTCGCCATGCGCGACTGGAGCACCCATGATTCGACCTCGGGCGAACAGCCGTCCAGCTTTCTGAGCTCCTCAACGAAATAGGGATTGGGCAGAAAGCGCACGTCCATCACCAGATCGGCTTCAAGGGGAAGACCGTACTTAAAGCCGAAGGAGAGCGTCTGGATACTCAACAGTTCATTCTCACTCACCAGGGAGTAAGTGCGGGTGATCATCGCCTTGAGTTGATGCACGGAAAGCGTGCCGGTATCCACGATTCTGGTGGCTCGACTCCGCAGCGCCTGCAGTTGCGCGCGTTCATGGCGAATCGCATCGAGCAGCATCGCCTCCGAGGCCGCCGCCGGGTGCAAACGGCGGGTTTGGCTGTAGCGCCGCTGCAAGACTTCGGTGGCGGTCTCGAGAAAGATGATCTCGAAACGATAGCCGGCCTCCTCCAAGGACCCGAAGATCCGGTCGTAGTCGTCCAGAAACTTCCGTTCCCGAATGTCGATGCCCAGGGCAATGCGAGAGATATCGGGCATGTCTTTCTCACAGAGGGCCAGAAAGTCGGGGAGCAACGGTACGGGCAGGTTGTCAATACAGAAATAATGAAGGTCCTCGAAGGCATTAATCGCCGTGCTCTTTCCTGAACCGGACAGGCCGGTTACCACCACCACATGGACATCGCGTTGGGCCATACGAAACATTCCTGTAAACGCCATTGAAGGATCCGGCAAGAAACGAAGCGGGAATCAGGGAACTAACGCGGCAGAAGCGAGCAGGAGAGGGAGGTCGGGAAGAGCGGGGCATTCAGGCTTCAGTTCCTCAGCAAGTCAGAAAAAATCCTGCGGACTAGAAGTCCTCATCTTCTTGTTGGATTACGGCATAAATTTCGTCCTGGGTCTTGACTCCAATTAACCGTTTTCTCATGGGCGCGTTCTTGAGCAGGCGGGCGATTCTGGCCAGCGCCCGCAGGTGAATGCCGGTGCAGTTTTCCGGCGCTACCAGCAGAAACAGGAGATGCACCGGCTTGCCGTCCATCGACTCAAAATCCACTCCCAGATTGGATTTCCCAAAGGACAAAATGAGTTGATCAAGGTCCTTCAGCTTCCCGTGCGGGATCGCGATCCCATCGCCGATACCGGTGCTTCCCAAGCGCTCCCGCTCGAGAAGCACGGCCATGAGACGCTGACGGTCCAATTCAGGCTTTGCCCGCAAAATGGCCTCAATCAGTTCTTCGAGCACCTGTCGTTTGCTTCTGCCTTCAAGCTCTGGAATGATCGCGTTCTTCGGCAGGATATCCAGTATTTTCATCAATTCCTCATGCTCGCTTCATGCTTTTTGCGGGACCCTCAAACCCTGTCATGAACCGGCCTCAAGAGAGGAAGGTCCTTCGGCCTGTACTGCCGGCGTGCCCTCCCAATAAGGTTCGGAGGCCGATCAGGACATGGTCTCGATCAAACCATAATGACCATCCTTGCGATGATACAGCACGTTGATCTGATTGGTCAGGCGATTGGTGAACACCATGAACTCTCCATTGGAGAGATTCAATTGCATCACGGCTTCGTCCACATCCATCGGCTTGGCATAAATCTGCTCGGCCCGAATGACTCGCGACTCCTTATCATCGTCAGTCGCGGTCTCCACGGGCAGATCAACCAGGGTGTCAAGGTCTTTCCCAGTATTGACAGGTTTCCTGCGGCGCGATTTTTCCTTGCCCTTGAGCACCTGCCCTTCAATGGTATCCGCCACCAGATCAATGGCGGAATACATATCATCGGTTTCTTCCTTGCCATTGACCCGCATGCCGTTGGCCACCACCAGCACTTCGGCAATATGTCGAAATTTCTCTACTCTCAAGACCACATGGGCTTCAATGGGTTCTTCGAGGTATTTCTTGATGCGAGAAACCTTGTCTTCCACATAGGATCGGAGCGCCAACGAGGGCTCCACATGACGGAAAGTCACGTTAATCTGCATGCTTGCCTTCCTCCTTGAAATGATTTCCTGGAATGATTGCAGCGGGTGCTCCAGGCGACAACCCTGGGAGAAACCCTTCCCGCTCAGCTCCACGTCGTTTTCCGGCGCTTGCTGGAAGGAAGTATATTCAACATTTCTCGGTACTTGGCTACCGTCCGCCGGGCGATCCTGATGTTTTCGCCTTCCAGGATTTCCACGATCTCCTGGTCACTATAAGGCTTGGTGGTATCTTCGCCCTTGATGAGCTGTCGAATCCTTTCCTTTACGCTTTCCGAGGCCACCGCTTCACCCAGAACGCTACTTATGGAGCTGTTGAAGAAATATTTCAACTCAAAAATCCCGTGCGGGGTGTCCATGTACTTGTTGGTCGTGACCCGGCTGATGGTCGACTCATGCATGCCAACATCCTCGGCCACATCCCTCAGGACCATCGGCTTGAGATGAGCCACGCCCTTCTCAAAGAAGTCCCGCTGCAATTTGACGATACTCTGTCCAACCTTGTACAGAGTCCGCTGACGCTGATGGATGCTCTTGATCAACCAGGCCGCCGAACGGAGTTTGTTGTGAATGAAGTCCTTGGCATCATTAGGAATGACGGCGTTCTGATCGAGGGCTTCCTTGTAGTAGGAGCTAACCCGCAATTTCGGCATGCCGTCCTCATTCAGGAGAATCACAAACTCATCATCCACCCTCAGCACATAGATATCCGGGCTGATGTATTGGACCGACTCTTCATTGAAGGCGCTTCCAGGGCGGGGATTCAGCTGGAGGATGAGATCGACGGCCAATTTCACTTCCTCGGGGGAGCGCTTCAGCACCCGCACCAGGCCCTGGAAGTTCTTGGTCTCGAGATAGTGCAAATGATGTTCGAGGATCGATACCACCAGATCGTCCTGAAGATCAAGATTTCTGGCCTGAATCAGAAGGCATTCCCGAAGGTTGCGAGCCGCCACCCCTACCGGGTCCAAGACCTGGACCTTGGTGAGCACCTGTTCCACCTCCTCCTGGCTGACCTCGGCCATGGCGGCGATTTCTTCCAGAGAAGCGTCCAGGTACCCATCGCCATTCAAGTTACCGATGATGATGGCCCCGACTTCCTTTTGCCGGTCACTCAGGTCACAAAACCGCAACTGCCAGATGAGGTGATCTTCGAGGGTCGAAGGCAGTGTCAGGCGATGATCGAAAGAAGGGAACTCCCGGTTGGGATCGGTTTCCACCAGAACCGGCGTGCTGGTATTGTATTCCTCCAAATACGAATCCCAATCGAAGTCTTCTCTCAATTTTTCGACGACCTGGATTTCCTTGAATTCCTCCCCAGGGCCTTCTGTTGCCTCTCCCTGGTCCTCAGTGGCCCCCGCCCTTTCCGGGCCGTCATCCAGCATTTCTTCGAGCAGGGGATTGGTTTCCAATTCCTCGTGAATAGTATCCAGCAGTTCGAGGCGGGAGAGCTGGAGGAGCTTGATCGCCTGCTGCAACTGCGGCGTCATGATCAGTTGCTGGCTGAGTTTCA
>CAZDKX010000288.1:5123-6422 GCA_964505935.1 uncultured Syntrophobacteraceae bacterium | reverse complement strand
GGCGAACCTGGTCGAAGCCGCCCACCCGCGCAAACCGCCATTGGTGCGGCACTGACAATCTTCCGTTCTTGGCGTCATCCATGGCTTGGATCTCCTCAAATGCTCATTGATTGTAGTTTTGCCGGTTCGTCTCATCGCATCCTTCCCGGAACGACAGGGCCGGATTACCTGTGCTGCGGCAACCCGGCCGTCTCATGGAGACCCGCAGCTTTCCGTCCCTCTTGCGCGGGAGGTTTGGCTATTTCCGAGAAGCACGGCTGGATTGTGGTGTTCGATCGTTTTTTGGCTGCCATGGGAAAACGATCACGACGCCACCATAGGGAAACGAACCAACCCGCGAAATCCGGAAAATTACTGCGAAATCCAGGTAAAATTACTGCATCCGGTTGCAGGAACTACCGCACCAGGTGCCTGAATGACGAGGCCAGGAGTTGAGGGGGGCCTGTTTCAATGAGGAACTGGCGGTGGCAGAACGGCAAGGAGACTCCCGTCAATACTGGATGTAAGACGGGGAATCAGCCCGAGTCAGGAATGAGGCCGTGCCTGATGGCGAAGGCGACCAGTTCGGCGGTGTTCTTGAGTTTCAATTGCTGCATGAGACGGTACTTGTGGGATTCGACCGTGCGCGAGGAGATCTTGAGAAGGCCCGCAATTTCCTTGACCGACTGACCTTCAGCCAGGAACTGCAGCAACTGGAGTTGTCGTGAAGTGAGGTTGGTTCCAGGTACTTCGTGCCTTTTGGCAGGTCCCGATTGGTAGAACTCCATGAGTTGGCCGGCGATGGCCGGGCTGACGAACATTCTTCCCTGGGCCGCTTCACGAACGGCCATCAACAGTTCGGCCGGGGGGGCATGCTTGAGGACATACCCCTTGGCACCCGCTTCCAGGGCCCTGGCGGCAAAGACGATATCCGAGTGCATGGTTAGAAAGACCACTTTGAGGCTATGCAGCTTCTTTTTCAGTTGCCTGACGGCCTCGATGCCGCCAAGAAGCGGCATGGAGACATCGACCACCACAATGTCGGGGCGCAGCGCCTCGGCTTTTTCGATGAGCTCCACCCCGTTGGCGGCGGTGTCGACTACCTGGAATTCCTGCTCCAGAATCCCTTTGAGCGCGAACAGAATGATCTGATGATCGTCAGCCAGCAAGACGCGGGGTTTCTTCATCGAGCAATCCTTGATCGTTTGATCTTCAAAGGGGGATGCAAGCCCGAATGCCGGTACCTGACCCCGGTTGCGCGTCGATGGAGAACTTACCCTGGAGTTGCTCCACCCGCTCGGCCATGCTGGCGAGCCCCAC
>CAZDKX010000288.1:0-5023 GCA_964505935.1 uncultured Syntrophobacteraceae bacterium | reverse complement strand
ATCCGCAGGGCCTTTTCGGCTTTCTTGCGCTCCTCAATTTCCAGCTTGAGGAGTTGGTTGGCTTTTAGAAGCTTGGCGGTTCGGCGTTTGACCTGCTCCCGCAGATCAACCTGCGCTCTTTGCAGCGCTTCTTCAAGCCGCGCGATGCGACGGTATTCCAGACCCAACTCGCGACCTTTCTGGAGGATGTGTTGTTTTTCGGCGTAGGTCCTCCAGCAAAGCTTGATCAGCAGCATTTTCTTCTCACCCAGAGAGACTGCCGTCGCTTCAAACGCAAATTCCTTATCGGACGGGTCGGACTCGATCCAGAGCCCTGAGCCGAGAACGCCCGAGGCGTTGGCCCGCCAAAAATCTTCGGCATCAATCAGGAAATTTTCAAGAAAAGTAAAGCGCTTGCCCGGATCGATCCGCTCTCCCGCGGCTGCCGCCTCCGGGTAAAACCGAACGAACCAGTCCAAAGAGGTCCCCATCACCCGAAAAGAACCTTCAGCCAAGCGCTCCATGACCACGATATCGATGGCGTTGAGCAGATCCGCCGGTACCAATTCCTTCATGAGTCCACCATGGAGATCGCTTCGGTCAATTTTATCCCCTTGGGGCATCGTTCGGGAAGCTGCCGGAGGAATAGCCGCAAGACGTCGGGAGATGTCTGTAGAAGCCGGAGGCGATGAGTCCCCAGGGCATCCCGGGGGTCCTGGGCAAGCCGCAGGGCTTTGACCAGGGCGGCGGGTTTGATCTCGCCCGGTTCGTCGCGTTCGGCGTTGCAGATCCCGCAGAGAATACAGGTGGCAGGACCTTCCAGCTTGCAGGCCACCTCGGGCGCCATCCGACCGTCATAATTCGCACGCAGGATAAGCCACGGTATGACCGCCTTGAGGGATTCAAAGAAAGGTTCCAGGTCCACCACCAGGTCCTTGAGCTGGCGGAAGCCGGGAAGCGGCTCCAGCGTAACCGGCTCGCCCCGGGGCGAAACCTTCCCCATCAGCGTCTGACAGGCCAGGGCGAGGGTGCCGTTGATCCTGACGGCACAGGAGCCGCAAATGGCGCTCCGGCATGAGCGGCGAAACGAAAGCGTGGGGTCCTGCTGCCAGGCGAGCAACAGCGCATCGAGGACGGTCTGCGTTTCCTCCACCACCACCGCATGTTCCGCCAGGGATGGCACCTGGTCCTGCTCCGGATTGAAGCGGCAGATCTTCAGGGTAATCTCCATTTCAGTACCCCCTTGCCTGCGGTTCGTAGCGTGTTATCGCTACCCGTCCGGCCGTGAACTCAAGCCCTCCCTCCCCTTTCCGGGCAAAGGTATGATGCAGCCAGCGCTCATCGTCCCGGCACGGGCAGTCGAGACGGTAATGGGCACCGCGGCTTTCGGTGCGCGCCAGGGCGCCGCGGGCGATGATCTCCGAAAGGTCCAGGAGATACCCTACTTCCAGGTAATCCATGAGGGCATAGTTGAAAGGCATCGCCTCGCCGGGAGGCGGAAGGCACTGATAGCGACTCTGCAATTGCGATAACCGCTCCACCGCATCTTCGAGCTCCTTTCCGGTCCTGAAGACACCAACGTGATTGGTCATGAGGGTCGTCATCTCGCGCCGGATGACAAAAGTACTGTCTCCCTCCGGAGAGCTGCGCGCCGGCGTCGACAGCCGGCCTCGCCATGACGCGAGGGCTTGCTCCGCCGCAGCCGTTGAAAACTCAGGCCAGGCGTCCGCGCGAACGAGCTCGGCTGCCTGGTGGCCGGCCCTTCGGCCGAATACCACGGTTTCGAGGAGAGAGTTGCCCCCCAGGCGATTAGCCCCGTGCACACTCACGTTGGCCACCTCTCCCGCCGCCAGCAACCCGCGCAGCGTCGTCTGGCCGTGGCTGTCGGTACGCACCCCGCCCATGCTGTAGTGCTGTGCGGGTTCAATGGGCATGGGGCAACTGACTGGATCAACGCCACTGTAGCGAATGGCCAGGTCCCTTACCTGCGGCAGCCGCTCGGCGATCAGAGCCTCTCCCAGATGGGTGAGGTCGAGATGCACGCAGTGCCCGTCGAATCCCCGCCCTTCCTTGATCTCCTTGAAGATGGCGCGGGATACCACATCGCGCGGGGCCAGCTCCATCTTCTCCGGCGCGTAGCGAGCCATGAAACGCTCACCTTCGGAGTTGCGGAGAAATCCCCCTTCCCCGCGCGCCGCTTCGGAAATGAGGATGTTCGTCCCATAAAGGGTGGTTGGATGAAACTGTACGAATTCCATGTCGGACAGGACCGCCCCGGCCCGATACGCGATGGCCATCCCGTCGCCGGTGTTGGCATGGCCGTTGGTGGTCTTCGCAAAAGCGCGCCCATAACCGCCGGTGGCGAGAATGATCACTTTAGCCCGCATCACTTCGAGTCTGGCCCGCGCCAGATCGTAGACCACCGCCCCTGCTACCCGCCCATTCCCGCAGATGAGCTCCAGGAGGTGCCATTCGGGATAGGTCCTCACGCCCCGCTTGAGACTCTGTTCGTAGAGGGTGTGCAGGACCACATGTCCCGAGAAGTCGGCAGCGAAGCAGCCCCGAGGAAACCCCGCTCCCCCGAGTGACCGCTGAGCAATCCTGCCGTCGGCTCGACGCGTCCAGGTCACACCCATCCGCTCGAGGTCGAGAATCACTTCCGGGCCATCCGCGCAGAGCACCTCGATGGCATCCTGGTCCCCCAGGTAATCGCTGCCCTTGACGGTATCAAAGATGTGGGCCTCGATGCTGTCGTCTTCTCCGAGGGCGGCGTTGAAGCCTCCCTGCGCCGCCCCGCTGTGCGACCGGGTCGGATAGACCTTGCTCAGCACTGCGGTATCCGCACGGTCCGAAACCGTCAGCGCCGCCATCAGGCCGGCCAGCCCTCCTCCTACAATGAGCACCTCGTGCATGATCATCTTCATGGTCCCCTATTGTCTTCCACGGTCCCTGCGCCCAGCTTGTCGCTTCGCGGTGAAGCTGAGGCTCCAGGCGTTTCCGCAGGAGGCTCATACCACTTTTCCTTCGGCACCACGGTGGGTATTGGCCGATCCGAGAGGTAGTGGGGTGACATGATTTGCACCTCGTATTCATTGAAGGCATCCTGAATGTTGCGGTGCAAATCGAAGTTGATGGTAAAGACAACCTTGCCGTCCAGGGTGACCGGATATTCCTCGGCGGGAGTAGGATAACCCTCTGGCAGCCGTGAATCGCCATGGACCCCTCCCCCTGCGGACAGGAGCAGCAAGAGTATCAGGAGAACGCTGAGAACAGGCGCCTTTGTCCTTTGTCATGAGCTTATCCTTCGCGGAAACGGCATTCAGTATGGTATAGAGCGGCCCGGAAAGCAAGTTCCACGTCCAACGCCCACTGCTTTTGATCTTTCTTCACGACGCTTGAAAGGGTCGCGGGCGCTCCTGCCATCAAAACACCATCTGAGCCGTTGCTCATGACCCTTGGGGACCCTTGAAGACCCATGAAAAGGACCTCGGTTGCCAGCTAACTCGCAACCGGCAACCCACAACCTTTCGAAGCTCCCATACCGGAGACTTGCATGATGACCGCTCAAAATGGTAAGCGTCAGCCTTGACTGACGAATCTGCTTGAATTCCAATCAATAATTTTGCGAGCAGACCCCATGCAAGACCCGGCAGGCGCTTTTTTCAGGCATATGGTCATCGGTGATGCAGCCTTCTCACAAGGTCCGCTGACGGGGTTGTGCTTCGCCGCCAAGGACCTCTTTGACGTCGCCGGTTACGTGACGGGTGCCGGCAATCCCGACTGGTTGCGCACCCATGCCCCGGCAACCGAGACGGCCCCCGCGGTCAAGGTCTTGCTCGAAGCAGGGGCCCGCCTGGTGGGAAAAACCATTACCGATGAGCTGGCTTTCAGCCTCAGCGGCAAGAATCTCCACTATGGGACCCCCGTCAACCCGGCGGCGCCGGAGCGCATCCCGGGAGGCTCTTCGAGCGGCTCCGCCGCGGCTGTAGCCGGAGCCCTGGTGGATTTTGCCCTGGGAACCGATACCAGCGGCTCGATTCGGGTCCCTGCCAGCTACTGCGGTCTGTTCGGCATACGCCCAACCCACGGCAGAATATCGACCCATGGTATCGTACCCCTGGCTCCAAGCTTCGACACCGTGAGCTGGCTCGCGCGCGACGCGAGGGTTTTGTCCCGCGTTGGCCGGATCCTGCTGGGTGATCCCTTACCTCCTCCACCGCTCCGGCGCCTGCTCATCGCCGAGGACGCCTTTGCCCTGGCAGACCTTCCCCTCCAGAATCTGTTGCAGGCCACCCTTACCAAGGTCCGCAGCCCCTTCCAAACCGTGGCAGCCATCCGTCTGACTCACGAGCCCATGGCTTCCTGGGCTGAGACCGAACGAATACTCAAAGACTGGGAAGCCTGGCAGAGCCATGGGAAATGGCTCCAAGAGGTCAAGCCCTGCCTGGCCGCGGAGATCGAACAACGCTTTCAGCGCGCGGCGACGGTCACCAGTGCGCAGCGAGACCGAGCGCAAGACCAACGGAACATCATCCGTGCCTACCTCCTGGAGTTGCTGCAGGACGACGCCGTCATCTGCCTGCCCACCGCGCCTGGCCCTGCGCCTCTCAAAGACACCCCCGAGACCGCCCTCGATGAGGTCCGTCACCGCACCCTCATGCTGACTTGCATCGCAGGACTCGGCGGGCTGCCGCAGATCACTCTGCCCATCGTAACTTACCAGGAATGCCCGGTGGGGATCTCCCTGATTGGTGCTCCAGGCCGCGACACGGCTCTTCTGGACTGTGTCACCCAAAAAATGCTTCCCGGCATAACCGCGCACCAAGTGACTGTCAACAAATAATCATGCCATTTTGTAGGGTGGGCTGTGCCCACCAATGGTCCAACCGGTGGGCACAGCCCCCCCTACGCTCGTAGCAAAAATAACACTTGTTTTTAGACGATCCCTTAGAGACTGTGCATGTGCATCTGGCAGCGGCGGCATAGGGGCTTGGTGAACTACCCAAGCTGCATCTCAACCCGCCTGCAGCTTTGTCTGGAGGGT
>CAZDKX010000287.1:0-6444 GCA_964505935.1 uncultured Syntrophobacteraceae bacterium | reverse complement strand
CCAAGAACATGGGCATCAGCCGCCTGGTGGTGGTGGCCCCGGTCAACTGTGATCTCACCAAAATCCTGAAAATGGCGACCCACAATGCCGAGGATGTCGTTACCGATATGGAGCTCTTTAATGACCTTCCGAGCGCCTTGGCGTCTTTTCAGTACGTTGTAGGCACTACCGCGCGCACGGGTTCTCACCGTCGCCAGACCACCCAGGCTCCCCGGCGGGTGGCCGAGGCCCTGGTCAACATCAGCCAAAACAATCAGGTCGCGCTACTCTTTGGACCGGAGGACCGCGGCCTGGCAAATCATGAACTACGCTTCTGCGATACCGTGGTCACTATTCCGACGGCCGCTTTTTCCTCCCTCAATCTGGCCCAGGCGGTGATGATTCTGGCCTATGAAATCCTGCTGGCAAGCACGGATGAGCCGAAAGCCTTCGTGCCGCGCCTGGCCAAACGGGAGGAGCTCGAAGCGATGTATGGTCAGCTTACCGAAACCCTCGCAAGAATCAACTTCATCAATCCGGAAAACCCAGAGTACTGGATGATGAGCGTGCGGCGTTTTTTCAGCCGTATCGGCCTGCGTGCCCGTGAAGTAAAACTCATCCGTGGGATTTGTCGGCAGATCAACTGGTATGTGACGGAACGAGTTGATGGAAGTTGAAAAGAACGGCGAATATGTAAGAATAGTATTGTTAACTTGAGATCGAGGAATGCCGCACCTGGATGTTTGCCACGGGACTGCCACCTTCGCGCTGGATTAATGGCATCGAGATTCTGGGACCGGATTTTTTTTCCTGGGATGAGGGCGGGCAACTGTTGAGTCCCATTGCGGTCATTTTTCCCCGGTTGCTGCTGCTGGTAACGGGACGAGGGATTCATGCGGAGCTCATTGTGACGGCGGAGGCAATCCTTCGCGACCGATGCCGACAAAAAGAACAGCGGGAACTGACGGCGGAGGAGGAATACGAGCTTTATGAGAAGGTAGTTCCCCTCATGGTAAGGGACAAGACGGTGCTCATCCGGTCGTTTCCCGACGACATGGATCGAGTTTTTGCGGCGGACGAGCTGTTGCAGCGGCTCCTGCCGAAGGCGAGCATCCAGTTCACCGGCATCCATATTGCCTCGGTCCGCGAGCAACTGCGTCGCCGGGGAGAGAGCTGGCGGATCTCTCCAGCCCCTCGTTCCAGCAAGGAAATCTATCACTTTATCCGCAGCTGCCGGGTTCATGTCAACACGAATGCTACCTACTATCAGAATGCCCAGAGCGGTGAGCGCTTTCTGACCTATGAAGAATTCCAGCGAATTCGCCCGCTGCTGCGGAAGGCTCCGCAAAAGGCGATGTCGAGGTTGAGGGAGATTCATCAATTGAGTCAGCTGGTGAACGATCAGGGAGTCCCCGAACTGAGCTTCTTCCTTCCCGCGGAAACCAGGCTGACCACCAGACCCCTGGGCGACCTCATTGCGCTTCTTGAGGGGCCGGATACGCCGCAAAACATCGACCGAGCCGAAGCGCTCTTCGACTTTTTTGCCCTTTCGTATGCGGTGGCTGCCGGCGATGAACTGACGGTCGACGGCGAAAAGCACACCACCTGGCAAACCACCATGTATTGCCGCTTGTACGACCTCAACGAAAAGGTCCTCGAAGAGTGGATGCTGCGGCTCAGTCCGGAGTTCCACTTGAATGTGAGATGGCTCCCCGGAGCGGACTTGCGGGAGGGCGAAGTGCTGTTTGAAACCACGGCGGAGCCGAAGGTCCGCAGTCTCATCAACTACTTCGTCACGACCTGGCCGGGTATTGTCTCCATCAATGTCGGGCGGGTGGAAGCGTCGCTGACGGAGAGAGACGTAACCGAAGAGGAGCGGGAAGTCTATCTGGTGGTTCTCGGACTCCCTGAGGGAAAAGAAGAGATCCGCCTGCTGCGCATGATCAAGTGGGACGTGATCCATCGCCTCAAGCAAGGCTTCCCTCTCAGCCAGGCCATTCGCGATACCGTCAGCTATCGTGACTATATTCTTGACCGTCTGCGGGCGGTGGCTGCGCTGGAGATTCCCATTCTGTCCTATTCCGCCATTCAATTCGAGGAAGAACTGCAGGGGGTGGGCGAGGTGCCGATCTTTTTCTTCGACCGCAGTTATATCGCCGGGATGGTAAGCGACAAAATTCCCCTGCCCTACTATGCCAAGAGTGGGTTTATTGTCCGTCTGGCGCGTCTGCTCGGGATTGCCGCCGCCGCCAGCATGGTCCTGGGGCGGGCCAGCCACCGCACGGGTGAGCTCTTTTTTGATGATGGGGATGAAGTGATCCAGTTGGACGAGGAAAAGCTTCCCGCGCGGCTGGTCATCTCGGAAACGACCGGATCCTTCACCGACTCGATCACTCCCCTGATGGCACTCTTGCCTCAATGCGTGAAACACCTCGCCGCCCACCTGGAGAAGGCTCGACGGAGACGGGTCCGGGTGGCTGACCTGAAAACGGCAGCTGAAGCCTTCGTAGCAGGACTGACCGGAGAGCTCGAGCGCATGCAGGCACGGCTGAATGATCAGACGGCGGGGTTGCGCTCGCTTTTCAACGGTTCCACCGATGAGCCTGGTTCGGTCAGGGCCCGATGGGAGAGCATGCTGAATCGCCTGGCGACAACTGACGTGGCTGCGCTGCGGGAGGCTGCCCTCAGCAGTCCGGAATTGGCCCCCTTCCTGGATCTCTGAGAGGCTTGCGGTCCTGGTGTGAGGTCCCGTTACTCTTCCAGCAGAATCCGATGGTTAACCAGGGACATGCTTCGAATCCTCCCCCGAATGATCTTCTGCTCACCAAAGATGTTAGCGATGCGGATCTGGTCGCCTTCGTTTTCGAGGATGTCCACGGCTTCCAGAACCAGCACCTCCTGGCCGTCCTTCATAAGATATGCATTGGCTTCACACAAAGTCTTGTCTCCTTCCATTCTGCTGGCCGGAGGGAAGCTCCGCCCGGATGAACTCACTCAAGATTTCCCTCAAACAATACCTACTACAATGGTGAGGCGGCTTCAATAGGAGAAGCAGCCGGAGCAGGTGCCATGGCCAAGAGGCTGTCCAAAATTAGGAGGCAGTTATTGCAGTCTTTTTCAAACCACGAAGGACACGAAGAGCACGAAGAAATCACCTCGTGTCCTTCGTGCTCTGTCTCGAAAAGTTTTGAGCCTTTTCATGGTTCAGGGTGTCCCACCGGGACATGAAATACTTCGTGGTAAAGAGATCATTTGTTTTTGGACAACTCTAAGTGTTCCGGTAGAGCACCAATCTCTCCCTGCCCCGGGCCAGCTTTAGGGCGGGAACCATCGTTTCCAGAGGGAAATGGGGGCCATAGATCAGCAGATCGCCCCGCCAGTCCGCCAGCAGCTCTTCAAGCTCCCGCATGGGCTTGTCCGGATAATGATAGAGGCAGTCAGCCCGCTGGATGGGCAGCTGCCGATAATCAGCGCAGATGAAACTCACCCTCCCGTCCAGACTCAAGTCCCGGGCCGCTTCTTGAGCCAGATCACAAAGTGGGAGGTCGATCTCGATCCCAACAGCGCGCGTAAAAAGGCCAGCGATACAGGCCACGAGACCATCCCCGCTGCCGAGATCGAGGAAGAGCCGATAGCGGCCGAGCTCCATGCGCCTGAAAAAGGAAAAAACGTGCGGTGCCCTCGAGGCGGCCCACGCACCCAACGCGGTAAGACGATAGGGGGCTGCCGTGTGGCCCGGTGCCCGGTGGCGCTCCCGGTAATAGCGGATGAGCGCGGCAAAGGCCGCGCTTTGGTCAGGATTGCGCTGAGGCCGGCTAGCGCACAATGCTTCCGGGTTCATGATAGCCGGCAGGTACAGAGGTCAAGGGCAGCACGACACATCCTTTTCCCAGGAGGGCGCCCGGATTGGTCACGGCATTGCACCCGATCTGCACGCGATCCCCGAGCACCGCCCCCAATTTCTGAAAGCCCGTATCAACCACGGCTCGACCGGTTTTTAGGCAGACCGTTCCGGCTTTCAACTTCAGGTTGGCGAGCTTCGTGCCGGCGCCGAGGTTGACGGCGTGGCCGAGAATGCTGTCGCCGATATAGGCAAAGTGCCCGGCCTTGGCATCATTCAGCATGACACTTGCTTTCATTTCGGTGGTATGGCCTACGACACAGCGGTCACCGATGAGGCTGCAGCTCCGCACGTAGGCTCCCTGGCGGACCTCGGTGTTGGCCCCGATGATCGTTGGCCCCTGAACGAGCGCTCCCGGTTCAACCACGGAACCCGGACCGATCAGGATTTGCTCATCCCAGAAAAGGCTTCCCGCATAAAGAACGGTGGCATCGCGGACCTCTTTGCCCCCGATGCGCACTCGAAAACCGCCCTGGGCAACATCCCCCCCGAGGATTTCATAGCCGCGCCGCCAGCTTTCCCCTTGCCAGAGCACCACGGTCTCGCTCAGGGGCTTGCGGAAAAAGCCAAGCGGCGGCATCGCCTTTCCTGCCAGCTGGCCTTCGAGATAGCCTCGAAGGTTCGCGAGCCCCTGCCAGACATATGCGCAGTGGTGGAACAGGGCAGAATGAGCGAACGACGGCAGATCGAAGAAGGCGGCCGGCGTCAATGCTAAAGCCTCCATACCCAGGTACCCGATGAAATCCTTCCCGTGCCAGGGCTTGACGGCACCAGTCCCTGAGATTATGCCGCTCACCCCCTCCTCGTCATTCCGGCACGCTCCCCGCTTGAAGCCCGCGGGGACGAGCTTCAGCCGGAATCCAGGGCTCACCCATGCACCGGACCCCGGCCAAAAACCTGCCGGGGTGACGGTTCATGGACATGTCGGAGACATGTGCAATTGAACACTAGAGGCGCGCATGCTCAATCTTCATGCAGCGGTTCATGACCACCGTGAGACCGGCCTTGCGAGCCTTCTCCGACGCTTCCTCATGGGCCAGTCCGAGTTGCATCCACACCGCATCGGCGCCCACCGCAATGGCTTCGTCCACGATGCCGGGAATGGCGTCAACGCTTCGAAAAATATCGACTACATCGATATGCTCGGGCACCGCTTTGAGATTCGGGTAACAGGGCAGCCCAAGAACCTCCTTGAGTCCCGGGTTGACCGGAATAAGGCGATAGCCGTGCTCCTTCAAATACTTGGCCACCCGGTGGCTGTCACGCTCTTCTTTCTGTGAAATGCCCACGACCGCGACGGTCTTGGCCTTCCTCAGGAGATCGGCCGCCGTCTTTTCATCCGTGGTGGCGGGGTTTGCACTGAGCATCTCTGACATCACGTAGCACCTCCTTCTTTGGTTGGCGTTCTCTCCAGGATAATCGGAACGCTCACCGCGGTCAAGCTTGAGCGTTCGCGGACGCTGGTGCGGCAGGCGGCTTCGGCGTTTCCCGGTTGGAAACGACAGTGAAGAAAGACCTTGACCACGTTAATAAGAACAGTTAAGGATAATTGTTTTTGAGTAATTTAATTGATCATATCAATTCCAAGAGTGGCTCATGCTGGGAGACATCATCACTTCGAAGACGCGTATCAAGCTGCTGACGAGGTTCTTTCTCAACCCTTCGGCGACGGCTTATCTCCGGGAATTGGCGACCGAGTTCGGGGTCTCGACCAACGGCATCCGCGAGGAACTGAAGCAGATGGTCGACTCGAAGCTCATCAGCCATCAAAAGGCAGGTCGTCAAATTCTCTATCAGGCCAACGACCAGCACCCGCTTTTTCCCGAGCTGCACTCGATGGTCCAAAAATCTCTGGGCATGCACCAGGTCATCGAAAGCGTGCTCACCCGCCTGGGGGACCTCGAAGAAGCCTATCTCATCGACGATTACGCCGCGGGGCGGGATACGGGGATCATCGACCTGCTTCTGGTAGGAGACGTCAATGAGCATCATCTTCATGATTTGAGCAGAAAAACTGAACGTTATATCGGTCGCAAGATCCGTTCGCTCGTGTTGGGGCGGGAGGAATTTGAGCGGATGGGGGTTCAGCTCCAGCAGCGGCCGCGGCTGCTGCTTTGGCGACGGGAAAAGCCTGCGGCGGCCAGGGAGAAGGAGTGAGCCCGGTGGATGACAGGAAGTCCTTGCCAGTAATCCGCATCCAGGCGACCGAGGGATGGTTTTCCGTTAACCTGCGCGAGCTGTGGGATTTTCGCGAGCTCCTTTATTTTCTGGTCTGGCGGGACATCAAGGTGCGCTACAAGGAAACTGCCGTTGGTGTTGCCTGGATCCTGCTGCAGCCCCTTGCCATGATGCTGGTGTTCACGGTGTTTTTCGGCAAGCTCGCCAGAATACCGTCCGGCTCCATTCCCTACCCGGTCTTTGTCCTGTCGGGGCTGTTGCCCTGGCAGTTCTTTTCGAGGGCCGTATCGGAATGTGCGGCAAGCCTCATATTCGATCAGCGGCTGGTTTCCAAGGAGATCGGAAGAGCACACGTCTGAACTCCAGTCACAGGATAGCATCTCGTA